>NZ_JAVDUX010000004.1:0-380158 GCF_031456575.1 Ancylobacter sp. 3268 | reverse complement strand
GCCCCCGGCCGCCGCCAGGCCAACCGCACCGCACACCCCAGACCGAAATCGCACCCACCCTACACCGCACCATACCGGGGGTGGGCGGGTGACGTCGGTTAATATTTGGGAAGCCTCAAATATTAACCTCTCGAAAAGCTTTGAGCCCGCTTGGCATTTCTTCGTCGAGGGTGCTCATGCTTAACGCCGTGTCAACCAAATCACGCCTAGCTTGTCGTCATGACGCGCGGCGTATCCTGGTTTATCGTAGCCCCGCTCGTCCTTCTGGGGCTCTCCGCTTGCAAGTTCTCGCCGTTCGAACGGCGGGAACCCTGGCGCTCGGAAGCTGAAGAACGGTGTCTGGCGGAAGGCTCGGTAAAGCCTTCCGCCACCATCGTTCCGATGCGCGCCATCGATGGCGCCGGCACGTGCGGGATGGATCATCCCTTCAGGATCAGTGGCTTGAACCAGGGGACGGTCGAGGTGGCGCCGAAGGCGACGCTCGCCTGCCCGATGACCTCCTCGCTCGACCGCTGGGTCGCCGAGGACATCCAGCCGGCGGCCTTCGCCTGGTTTGGCCAGCCCGTCGTCAAGATCAAGCAGATGTCATCCTACTCCTGCCGCAACATGAACGGGGGCCCGACCGGCAAGATTTCCGAGCACGCTTTCGGTAATGGCTTCGACATCGGGGGCTTTGTACTTGCCGACGGAAGGGAAGTCTTGGTCAAAACCGGCTGGAAAGGCCGCCCCGACGAGCGCGGCTTCCTGCGCACGGTGCAGGCCACCGCCTGCCAGCGCTTCACCACCGTGCTCGCGCCCGGCTCCAACGTCTATCACTATGACCACATCCATGTGGACCTGATGCGCCGGACCTCTGGTCGCTGGGCCTGCAACCCGGCCCCGGTCATGCCGACACCGCCGAACCTGCCCATATACAAGGCCCCGCCGACGGTCGCCGCGCCGCCGCCGACCACTCCTGCTTATTACCCGCCGCCGGCGGGAGCGGTTCAGGAGCCGGTGGAAGAACTGGATGGAGCGCCGGGCACACCGATGGTGCTGTCGCCGCAACCGCTTGCACCGCCGCAGCCCTCGCCCTATCCGGCGGCCGCCGAGCCGCAGCCCCTGGCGCCGGCGCCGGGATATCCAGCCCCTTCCCAGCCCTATGGCTCCCCCGCGACGAGCTACCCGGCGCAGGCCCAACCCCTCCAGCGCTATCCGGCACAGAACTCTCCCGCCGCGGCGCCTTCACGTCCGCCGGGTGGCGTGCCGTTGCCGCCGGCGGGCATTCCGATGGTGATGCGCTGGTTCGGGATCGACCCGACTCCGACCGGTTCGACGGCGAAACAGGCCTATGCGCCGGAGCGGCAATTCACAACGCCGATCCCGCCACCGCCCGCTGTCTCCGGCGAGGATTGAGCCCTCCATTCCAGGCGGGGATCTGCTCAGCTCGGTGTGGCGGCGATGATGTAGTCGTGCCCATGGGATAGTCCACCGAGGCGGGCAATGAGTTCATCCGCCCGGATGCGCAGCGAATCGATCCGGCCGGCGAGCGCCCCGGCCGTGACTGGGTCGTCGATCCAAGCGGTTAACCGCCGACTATCTTCCAGCTGACGCTCCACCCAGTGGCGATCGTAGATGTTGGGGAAACGGCGGGCAAAGCTGATCCTTAGCCCCACCTGCTCCAACCGCTGCATGACCCATTCCGCCGGATATTCCCGATAGGGCGTCACGCCGGCGAGCAGGGCGCAGGCATCCCGCAATCGACCAATGGACTGCACAAGCGCGCCAGCCTCGTCGCTCGCCGGCCCGATGACGTAGGGGTCGACGCCGACCACATAGAGGCGTCCACGCACCAAAGGCCGCAGCCGCGCGAATAGGTCGTTCTGAAAATAGGGCGCGTAGCTCTCGACCGCGCCCAGAAGATATTCCGCCAGGACGGTGTCGTGGCTTTCGCCGGCGAGCAACTCCGGGTCCTGCCAATTGCCGAGCACCAGCCGATCCTGCGGCCGCCGTCTCACGGCGATGGCCTCTTCCGCGAGACGCAGGTGATCCGGATCGGCGCTGACCGCGGTCCAGCGGGATGAGGGCAGGCCGCTGATCCAGCGGGCCGACCTCACGCCGGTTCCGGCATCCAGCACCGAGCCCCACGGCAGGTTGCCCTGAACGTGTTCGATGATACCGAACATGTCGAGCTTGCGAGGCGCCTCGGTTCCGCTCATCTCCGGCCTGATGGTTTGGGGTTCGTGTCGGCATTCATGAAAGCATTCCGGCACGGGGGGCCGTTCGCCGCCAGTGCTTGCCGGATTCACCCTTGAGGCGATCAGTCCAGCAATGTGTCGAGGCCGCGTTTCACGCCCATCCAGCCCGCAACCTTGCGCGCGGCGAGCAGCGTGCCGGCGACATAGGGGGCGGCGGAGGAGCCGGCGTCGTGGCGGATGGTGAGCCGCTCGTCGGGAGCGCCGAACACGCTTTCCACCCCCAGCACGAAAGAAGGCAGGCGCAGTGCATGCACCTGCACGCGGGTCGCGCCTTCGCCGAAGCTGCCGCCGCGGGTGGCTGGCACGCCGCTGACTTCCTCGATGGGGCGGCTGCTCGCCGGCCGACGCAGGCCGGCCAGAGTTTCGGCGAGTTCACGGGCGGTACCGGAAGGCGCGTCGGGCTTGCCCGCGGAGGCGTAGTCGATGATCTCGACATCGGCGACATATTTCGCGGCTTCCAGCGTGAAGCGCTTCAGCAGCGTGGCGGTGATGGAGAAATTGCCGGCTGCCAGCACGCCGACACCCCTGGCGCGCGCCAGCGCGTCAAGTTCGGCATAATCATCGACTCCAAGGCCGGAGGTGCCGATCACCACATGCCGACCGGCGGCTACGGCGGCGGCGGCATTGGCTTTCACGACATCCGGCTTTGTGTAGTCGATCAACACGTCGGACGGGATGGCGAGCGCCTCCTCGATGGTGGCGAAGATCGGCACGCCGTCGATGGCCGTGCCGGCCACCTTGCGGGAAATACCGGCGACGAGTTCGAGATCTTCGGTAGTGGCAATAGCCGGGGCAAGGGCACGGCCAACCCAGCCGGTGGCGCCGGCCAGCACGATTTTGATGGGCATGCACGGAACTCCGAAGCGCGAGGTTCCATGCCAGATACACCCCGTGCCGCAGCGGGGAAAGCGCCAGCCGGCCTATAAGCCGGGTTCTGTAAGGCGGGATCGCTCCCGCGTGGCGGCCATTCCTCTGGGACGCCGATTGCTCGACGCCTCTAGCAGTCAACCCGGGCGGCGGTCCGAAGACGGACTTGAAGCCAGCGAACCGGCCTCGTGCCACCCCTATACGACTTTGCTCCCGGTGGGGTTTGCCGTGCCGCTTCCGTTGCCGGCCGCGCGGTGGGCTCTTACCCCACCGTTTCACCCTTGCCGCGGGCGCACCCGCGGTGGTTTGATTTCTGTGGCACTTTCCCTGGGGTCGCCCCCGCCGGACGTTATCCGGCACCGTGTCTTCGTGGAGCCCGGACTTTCCTCGGCGCCCTTGCGGGCGACGCGGCCGCCCGGCCGGCTGGCGGGGGAGCAATGAGGGAGACGCGCGCGCCCGTCAAGCCGTGACGCGGAAACTTCAACCGCCTGCGCGGCGCGCGCAGTCCTCAGTTCGAGGCCATGATGGTCTGGGCCTTGCTGCAATAGCTGCGGGCGATGTTGGACATGCGGGTGGCGCCATGGCCGCCCTGGTAGCGCATCACGGTTCCGCAGGTGTCGCCGGCGGCGAGCTGATAGGCGCCGGCGAGGTAGCGCATGCCCCATTTGATGTTGGTCGCGGGATCGTAGAGCGCCTTGCGACTGCCCTGATAGCCGAGACCGCGCGCGGTGGGATGCTTGATCTGCATGAGGCCGATTTCGCCGGCGCTGCCGGTGACGCCGGGGTTCCAGTTGCTCTCGATGCGCACCACGGCGCGGGCAAGAGCGATTGGAACCCCGTTTGCACGGGCTTCACGGTCAACGAGAGCAACGATGGATGATTTGGAACCAGACGCCTCTTCGAAGCTTTTGCTTTCGGTGATCTGGCGGGCGCTGGCGATGTTGGCGCCGGAGGTGACAGTTAAGAGAGTGAGAAACGCAGTATGTAACACGAGATTATGACGAGCCATTCGCGGTATCAGTCTTTCCAGGTCGATGAAGGTGACCGGGAAATGCAATGGAAATTCTGTTTCCAATGAGGCTTCAATTGTTCGCGAATTAGGAAATACGCAGGCGTGCGGAGTTGACGCACCTGCGCCTGTGGCCAATGGGCAACGAATTGGCAAGATTGTTGCGACTTTGCCTGTCGTGGAGCAGGATGATGTCGGCTCCGGTGTCATGGCACGGTAGACGAATTTACGGGTGACCCATGGGGAACCCGCCTACCGGGAGGCGCAGAGGGCATATAATGTGGCGAGCGTGGAGACATCCGCCACACCATCGACACGCTGCCGCCGGAAATGGCGCTGGAAGGCGCGCACCACCGCTTCGGTGGTTCCGCAAAACGTGCCGGTGATCGGCACCTGGTAACCGTAGAAGCCGAGCATTGCCTGCAGCGCTTCGATCGGCTGGCCGGATTCGCCACGCATGAAATAGCGGCCATCGGTGATCGGCTCCTCCTCGACGAGGTGGCCGATGCCGGCACGATGCAGAATCTCCCAGGGGAATTTCTCGCCCGGGTCCTGCTTGCGCAGCGGCGCGACGTCGGAATGCGCCAGCACCCGGTCGGGATTGATGGCGAGGCGGGTGACGATGTCCTTGGCCAGTGCCGTCACCGCCTCGATCTGGCGGGCCGGGAAAGGCGGATAGCCGAAATCATGGCCGGGATTGACGATTTCGATGCCGATCGACAGCGAATTGATGTCCGTCGCCCCGGCCCAGGACGAAGCGCCGGCGTGCCAGGCGCGTCGCGCTTCCGGCACCAACTGCACGATGCGTCCATCCTCATGCACCACATAGTGGCATGAGACGGCTTTTTCCGGGGAGCGCAGCCACGCCACCGCTTCCTCGGCGCTCGGCATGCCGGTGTAGTGAAGAACCAGCATGTCCGGCAGGAGGGTGCCGACCCGCTCGCCGTGATTGGGCGAGACCAGCACCTCGGCGGCGAGCGGCGAGTCGGCGGGAAAGGTCGAGGAAGCATCCATGGGCAGCGAGCTAATCGTCTCCTGCGATCGGTTCAACCGATTCTTAAGGTTCAGAGAGCGTTAATCGCGGATCGAAACCGGGGGATTCGGCGTGTCGCGTCGCAGCCCCGACCAGCGTCCCGCCGATGTTCCACAGTGTTGCATGTCTGAACCCGCCTGCCTTCTGCTCCGCTCCGAGGATCCGGTGCGGGCGGCCGTGTCGCGTCGCGTCGCGCGGAGGGGGCGGTGCGGATGGCAGCATGAGGGTCGGGTACGGAGACGCATGATGGCGTCGTCGCTGCCTCCCGATCCGCCTGTCGGCGATGCGGATCGCCATGTGCCGGTGATGCTCGCCGAGGTGCTGGCGCATCTCGCGCCGAAAGCCGGCGGCGTCTATGTCGACGGCACGTTTGGCGCCGGCGGCTATACGCGCGCCATTCTCGGGGCTGCCGACTGCCGGGTGATCGCCATCGATCGCGACCCGACCGCGGTGGCGGCGAGCGCGCCGCTGGTGCTGGCCCATCCCGGCCGGCTGGCGGTGACACAGGACCGGTTCGGAAATCTCGACCAGGTGGCGGCGATGCTCGATGCGCCGCAGGTGGATGGCGTGGTGCTCGATATCGGCGTTTCCTCCATGCAGCTCGACGAGGGAGAGCGTGGCTTCTCCTTCCGCCGCGACGGCCCGCTCGACATGCGCATGTCGGGTGAGGGGTTGTCGGCGGCGGATTACGTCGCGCGACTGCCCGAGGCCGAGCTCGCCAATGTGATCTACCGTTTCGGCGAGGAGCGTCAGTCGCGCAGCATCGCCAAAGCCATCGTCAAGGCGCGCGAGGAGGCGCCGATCACCCGCACGCTGCAACTTGCTGATATCATTGCCAAGGTGGTGTGGGCGAAGCCGCACGAGCCGCATCCGGCGACCCGAAGCTTCCAGGCGCTGCGCATCGCGGTGAATGATGAACTCGGCGAGCTCGCGCGCGCGCTGGCCGCGGCCGAACGGGTGATCAAGCCCGGCGGACGGCTGGTGGTCGTCACCTTCCATTCGCTGGAAGATCGTATCGTGAAGAACTTTCTGAACGCGCGCGCCAAGCCGGCGGCCGGCTCGCGTCACCTGCCGGCGGTGGCGAGTACGCCGCCGAGCTTCCGCCTCGTCGCCAAGGGGGCGGTAGAGCCGGGCGATACCGAGACCCGCGCCAATCCCCGCGCCCGCTCGGCCAAGCTGCGGGCCGCCGAGCGCACCGGTGCCCCGGCGCGCGAGGCGAGCGACCTCGACGCGCTTCTGCCGCCGCTTCCCGATTTCGATGCGCGCAACCGCACTCACTGAGGACCGAGAAACATGTTCCGTATTCTCAATCTCGTCTCGGTGATCGCGCTGCTGGCCGCAGCGGGTGCGGTTTATCACGTCAAATATTCCTCGGCCTTCGAGGCGCAGAAGATCGTCAAGCTGCGCGACGAGATCCGCTGGGAGCGCGACCGCATCGCCACGTTGAATGCCGAGTGGGCGCGGCGGACGGCGCCCGATCGAATCCAGGCGCTTGCCGAGCACCATCTTGACATGCAGCCGCTGGACGTCGCTCGAATGGACGTACTTGCCAGCCTGCCCGCCAAGCCGGAACAGAGTGGCGATGCGCTCGGCGGCATGATCGAGGCGCTGGTCGACAGCCCGACCGGCGCCGCTATTCCGACGAGCCAAGCCAAGCCGTCGGCGCCCAAGCCGATGGTGCGCGCACCGGCTCCGCCGGTGGCCGCCGCGCGATCGAACGCGCCGCTGCCGCTTTCAGCGGTTCCCGCCGCCGGCGTGATGGCGCCAACCCAGGCGCCGATGCTCGGCTCGCCGCTTCCCCCGCCGTCCGCCCGCCCGATGGCGACGGCGCCGATGATGTCGCCCATGCCGCTGCTGCCGCCGGCAGCGGTCGGCCAGTAAGTATTGGAGGTCGTCCTGGTGATCGCGTCCGGCCTTTCCAAGCTCCGTGTTTCGAAACTCCGCCTGCCCGGAATTGGGCTTCGGCGGCTTCGCCCTGCCGGAGTTGCCATGTGGTTTCTCCGCCTGCCCGGCCGAGCGCTGCGCGCCCTGATCGGGGTGATCCGCAGCGCGGCGCGACGCGGGCGGCCGGAGGCGCATGCGGTGGCGCGGGCGCGCCTCATCCTCTGCATGCTGGTGTTCGGCATGGTCTACCTCGCCATTGGCGGGCGGCTCGCCATGTTCGCCTCGTCACCCGATGGCGCGCTCGGCCGGCGCGGAATGTCGTCGGATGCGGTGGCGTCAGCCCGTCCCGACATCCTCGACCGCAACGGTCTCATCCTCGCCACCGATGTGCGTTCTGCCTCGCTTTTCGGCGAACCCAAGCGGCTTATCGATGTCGACGAGGCGGTGGAGGCCCTCTCCGCCGTACTGCCGGATCTCAACACCGAGGAGATGCGCCAGCGCCTCGACAGCAAGCGCGGCTTCGTCTGGCTGAAGCGCGACATCACTCCGATGCAGCAGCGCGAGATCTACAATCTCGGCCTGCCGGGGATCGGCTTCATGACCGAGAACCGGCGCATCTATCCCGGCGGCAATCTCGCCGCCCATGCGCTCGGCTCGGTCAATATCGACAATCAGGGCATCGCCGGCCTGGAGAAATGGATCGACAGCCGCGGCCTGTCCGAGCTGCACCTCGCCGGCTTCGCCACCGACCGTCAGCAGGAGCCGGTGGAGCTGTCCATCGACCTCAGGGTGCAGCACGTGCTGCGCGACGAACTGAACGTCGCGTTCCAGAAGTTCAAGGCCAAGGCGGCGGCCGGCGTCATCACCGATGTGCGCACCGGCGAGATCATCGCCATGGCCTCGCTGCCGGATTTCGACGCCAATGATCCATCCAAGGCGCTCGATCCCAAGGCGCTTAACCGCCTGTCCACCGGCGTGTTCGAGATGGGCTCGACCTTCAAGGCGCTCACCTTCGCCATGGCGCTGGACAGCGGCAAGTTCAACCTCAATTCGATGCTGGATGCCCGCTCGGCGTTGCAGTTCGGCCGGTTCCGCATCAATGACTACCATGCCGAGCGGCGTGTTCTGACGCTGCCCGAGGTGTTCCTCGTCTCGTCGAACATCGGCACGGCGCGCATGGCGCTGACGCTCGGCGTCGACGCGCACAAGGCGTTCCTGAAGAAGATGGGGCAGCTCGACCGGCTGCGAACCGAACTGCCCGAGAGCGCCATGCCCCTGGTGCCCAAGCGCTGGGGCGACCTCAACACCGCGACCATCGCCTTCGGCCACGGCCTTGCCGTCGCCCCGATCCAGGTGCTGATGGCCGAGAATGCGCTGGTGAATGGCGGCTGGCTCATCCCGCCGACCTTCCTCAAGCGCACGCCGCAAGAGGCGGCGGAAATCGCCACCCGAGTCATCAAGCCCGAGACCAGCACCAAGATGCGCTATCTGATGCGTCTCAATGCCGAAAAGGGCTCGGCGAAGAAGGCGGACAGCCCCGGCTATTATGTCGGCGGCAAGACCGGCACGGCCGAGAAGGTCATCAATGGCCGCTATTCAAAGACCAAGCTGCTGACCTCGTTCATCTCCGCCTTCCCGATGGACGACCCGCAATATCTCATGCTGGTGATGCTCGACGAGCCGCAGGCGGTCGAGGGCACCTATGGCTACGCCACCGCCGGCTGGAACGCTGCCCCCACCTCGGCCCGAATCATCCAGCGCGTCGCTCCTCTGCTCGGCATCATGCCGCGCAAGGAGCTGCCGCCGGTCGAGAGCATCCTCTCCTCCAACAAGGTGGCGCAGGTGCAATGATGCGGATGCGCCGATTTCCCCTGCGCGAGGCGTCCGGAATCGGCTATGGCGCAGGGAGCAGGCTTCTCCGGCCGGCGGCGCCGCGGCGCGCGCCGGTCTTTTCACGCGCTCCACGCGGTCGTTCGGGACGGCGAGCATGACGGATCATCCCCACTCCATCCGCACCCTCGGCGCGCTGATCGGCGAGGATGCCGACTATGAGGCCGCCGATCCAATGCTGGAGGTGGCCGAACCGGTGCTGGACAGCCGCAAGGCACGGTGCGGCGACGTGTTCTTCGCGCTGTCCGGTGCCAAGGCGGATGGCCTCGCCTTCGCGCGCGAAGCGATTTCCCGTGGAGTGGGCGCGGTGGTCGGCGAGGCGGAACGCCCGGCCGACCTGCCCTCCGACGTCTCCTATGTGCGGGTCGGCAATGCCCGCCGGGCGGTGGCGCTGGCTGCCGCCAATGCCTTTCCGCGTCAGCCCGAGACTATCGCCGCAGTGACGGGCACCTCGGGCAAGACCTCGGTCGCGGCCTTCACCCGCCAGATCTGGCAGCGCCTCGGCCATGCCAGCGCCAGCCTCGGCACGCTTGGCGTGGTCGCACCGTCCGGTGCGGTGTACGGTGCGCTCACCACGCCCGATCCGATCGCCCTGCACCGTACGCTCGACCACCTCGCCGGCGAGGGGGTGACGCATCTGTGCCTGGAGGCCTCTTCGCATGGGCTCGACCAGCATCGGCTGGACGGGGTGCGGCTGTCGGCGGGTGGCTTCACCAACCTGTCGCGCGACCATCTCGACTACCACCCGACCATGGAGGCCTATCTCGAGGCCAAGCTGCGCCTGTTCCGTCATCTCGTCCCGCGCGGTGGCGGCGCGGCGGTGTGGATCGACAGCATCGAGGGCAGCCATGTCGCCCAGCTCGCCGCCGACAGCGGGCTCGAGGTGATCGGCATCGGCACGGCCGGCGCCGGCATCGCTCTGCTGTCCCGCCGCGACGACGGGCTCGGGCAGGCGATCGAGGTGGAAGCGGACGGCGTGCGGCATGTGCTGCGGCTGCCGCTGGTCGGCGCCTTCCAGGTGGCGAACGCGCTGGTCGCTGCCGGTCTCGCCGCCGCCACCGGCACGCCCATGGGTGACGCGCTGGCGCCGCTGGAGCGGCTGGAAGGCGTGCCGGGGCGGCTGGAACTGGTGGGCACCAAGGGAAGCGCCGGTGTCTTCGTCGACTACGCCCACAAGCCCGACGCGCTGGCCAATGCCCTCGACGCCCTGCGGCCCTACGCGACCGGACGTCTCATCGCCGTGTTCGGCTGCGGCGGCGACCGTGACAAAGGCAAGCGCCCGCTGATGGGCGCCATCGCGGCGGAAAAGGCCGACGTGGTCATCGTCACCGACGACAATCCGCGCAGCGAGGATCCGGCCGCCATTCGCGCCGCCATCCTCGCGGCGGCGCCGGGCGCGCGCGACATCGGCGACCGCGCCGAGGCGATCGCGGTGGCGATCGGCATGGCGGAAGCGGGGGATGTGGTGCTGATCGCCGGCAAGGGTCACGAAACCGGCCAAATCGTGGGCGACCGGACCTTGCCGTTCTCCGACCGCGAGGTCGCTCTGGCGGCGCTCGGCAGTTTTGGAGGCTAGGCCATGGACGGGCAGGATGTTCCGGCGGCAGACGTATCGCCGACCGCGCCCTTGTGGACGGCGGGCGAACTCGCGCAGGCCACCGGCGGCCGGCTGGAGGGCGTCGCCGAGGCGGACGTCACCGGCGTCTCCATCGATTCGCGCACCTTGCAGCCTGGCGACGCCTTCTTCGCCATCGCCGGTGAGCGTGACGGGCACGAATTCGCCGCCGCCGCCGCCGCGCGAGGGGCGGCGCTGTGCGTGGTCGCCGAGCCGAAGGTCGCGGAACTGCCGCCCGGCCTGAAGCTGCTGGTCGTCGACGACGTGCTCGCGGCGCTCGAGAAGGCCGGCCGGGCGGCGCGGGCACGCTCAAAGGCCCGAATCGTCGCGGTGACGGGATCGGTGGGCAAAACCACCACCAAGGAGGCGCTCAAGCTGGCGTTGGGTGCCGACGGACCGACCCATGCCTCTGCCGCCTCCTACAACAACCATTGGGGCGTGCCGCTCTCGCTTGCCCGGCTTCCGGCCGGCGCCGCCTATGGCGTGTTCGAGCTCGGCATGAACCATCCGGACGAGATCACGCCGCTCACCGCCATGGTGCGTCCGCATGTGGCTGTCATCACCACCGTCGAGCCCGTGCACATCGCCCAGTTTCCCAATATCGAGGCCATCGCCGACGCCAAGGCGGAGATATTCTCCGGCGTCGAGCCGGGCGGGGCGGCGGTCATCAATCGCGACAATCCGCATTTCGAGCGCCTGGCCGCGGCGGCGCGCGCCGCCGGCATCGAGACCATTATCGGCTTCGGCGAGGCGCCGGAGGCCGAGGCGCGCCTCACCTGCGTCGCCCTCCAGCCGCAAGGCTCCACCGCCCTTGCCGACATCATGGGCGAGACCGTCAGCTTCAAGATCGGCCTGCCCGGCCGCCATATCGTGCAGAACGCGCTGGCCGTGCTCGCGAGCGCCAAGCTTGCCGGCGCCGACCTGGCGCTTGCCGCGCTGGCGCTCGCCTCGCTCGGTCCGCCGCCCGGCCGCGGCGTGCGGACGGCGCTCGCGGTCAAGGGCGGCACGGCGCTGATGATCGACGAGAGCTACAATGCCAACCCGGCCTCGATGCGCGCGGCGCTCGCGGTGCTGGCCGGCACACCGGTGGAGGGCCGCGGCCGCCGCATCGCCGCGCTCGGCGACATGCTGGAACTCGGGGTGACCGGCGAAGACCTGCATCGCGGCCTGGCGCCGGAAGCCGGCAAGGCCGACCTCGTCTTCTGCGCCGGGCCGCTGATGCGCGCGCTGTACGAGGCGCTGCCGGAAGGCCGGCGCGGTGCCTGGACCCCCGATGCCGCGGCGCTGCTGCCGCTGCTCGCCGAGCGGCTGCGCGGCGGCGATGTGCTCATGGTGAAGGGATCGAATGGCAGCCGCATGGGGCCGCTGGTCCGCGCGCTCGCCGAGCGCTTTCACATTCAAGTCGACGCCTCGGCGGAAGGTTGATCCGATGCTTCAATGGCTGGCCCAGTTCCAGGAGAGCGTTCCGGCGCTCAACGTGTTCCGCTACATCACCTTCCGCACCGGCGGAGCCATCATCACCGCCCTGCTCTTCGTCTTCATGTTCGGGCCGGCGATCATCGCGCTGCTGCGGCTGAAGCAGGGCAAGGGCCAGCCGATCCGCACCGACGGGCCGCAATCGCACCTTCTGACCAAGAAGGGTACGCCGACCATGGGCGGGCTGATGATCTTCTCCGGGCTGATGGTGGCGACGCTGCTCTGGGCCAACCTCGGCAATCCCTATGTGTGGGTGGTACTGTTCGTCACCATCGGTTTCGGGCTGATCGGCTTTTATGACGACTATCTCAAGGTGACCAAGCAGTCGCATGCCGGCCTTTCGGGGCGGGCGCGGCTCGCCATCGAGTTCCTGATCGGCGGCGTCGCCGCGATCGTCATCATGCATGTCGGCCGGGAGCCGCTGTCGTCCTCCCTGGCCTTCCCCTTCTTCAAGGACCTGCTGATCGATCTCTCCTGGTTCTTCGTGGTGTTCGGCGCCTTCGTCGTCGTCGCCGCCGGCAATGCGGTGAACCTTACCGACGGGCTCGACGGCCTCGCCATCGTGCCGGTGATGGTGGCGGCCGGCAGTTTCGGCCTGATTTCCTACCTCTCCGGCAATGTGCTGTTCGCCGACTACCTGCAGATCCACTATGTCGCCGGCGTCGGCGAGCTGGCGGTGATCTGCGGCGCCCTGATCGGGGCGGGCATCGGCTTTCTGTGGTTCAACGCCCCGCCGGCGCAGATCTTCATGGGCGACACCGGCTCGCTGGCGCTGGGCGGCCTGCTCGGCACCATCGCGGTGGCCACCAAGCACGAGATCGTGCTGGCGGTGATCGGTGGCCTGTTCGTGCTGGAGGCGGTGTCGGTGATCGTGCAGGTGATCTCGTTCAAGCTCACCGGCAAGCGCGTGTTCAAGATGGCGCCGATCCACCACCATTTCGAGCAGCTGGGCTGGACCGAGCCGCAGATCGTCATCCGCTTCTGGATCATCGCGGTGGTGCTGGCGCTGATCGGGCTTTCGACGCTGAAGCTGCGGTGAGGAGCGGTTCGGAGCGGGCATCTTCGAGGCCTGCTATCGCCCGCACCTCAGGCTGAGGGGGTTCCAAGAGGTGGTTCGAAGAGAGCAGGTTCTGCTCCCTCCTGCCGAGGTGCCGCCGCCGGCGGCCGCGAACACGCAGGCGTCTACCGCACCGCCAGCACCTTCTTCACATTGTCTGCGTGCACCTCTTCATAGGGGGCTAAATAGCTGAGCACGCCGTCGGCGAGGTCGCCGGCGATGAAGGTGGAGAGGTCCTGGTCGGCCAGCGTCATGTCGACATGGACCCGCAGCAGCTTCTTCAAATAGCGGATGGTCGCGTCGATCAGCTCCGGCCCGTAGCCGCCGGCGCCGATGATGTCCGGCGCGCCGTGGTTCGGCAGGATGCGCGGATAGCCCCATTCCCGGATCCGCTTGAGTTCCTCGACATGGACGGCGAGCCTCTCCGGCTCCGCCACATAGGTGATCGGCTCCTCCAGCGTGTCGCCGGCCAGCATCAGCCCGAGCTCGGGCAGCAGCAGGATCAGCCCGTCATGGCTGTGGATCTCCGCCGGCTCCAGCTTCACCTCCAGTCGACCCACCGCAAGCCCGGTCGGGCCGGAGATGATCCGGTTCGGCATGACCAGCGGGCGAATCGGCGGCTCGCCGCCCTCCAGCGCCGCGCGGTGGTCGGCGAGGGCCTTCTCGGTCTTGTCGAGGGCGATGATCTCGCAATCGGCGAACACCTCGTTGCCGGCGACGTGGTCGTCATGCCAGTGGCTGAGCACCACGCGGATCGAGGTGACGCCAGCCTCCTCCAGCGTCCGGCGTATCATCCGCGCATGGGTGAGCGAGATGTGGGTGTCGTAGAGAATGGCCTCGGCACCGTCGATCACCGCATAGACGCAGACGCCGAGCGCATAGGCGCCGTCGTCGAGCCAGTTGGGCGCCGCCGAATGCGCCCGCGCGCCTTCGATCCGTCCGTCATAGAAGGCGAGCACGCCGGGATGCGGGCGCAGCACCCGAAGGGTGGAGCCGAGCGGCAGCAGGGTCGGGCTGGAAGCGGGCATAGGCGGGATTCTCGCGGTGGCGGCGGACGCGCGATCTTTCCATCCGGCGCGGAAATGCGCTAGCCAGAGATGCCCTGTCCGGGGCCTGCCGTCCCAAGGTTCCGCCCATCCCGAGGTCCCGCCCGCCATGATTCCCGTCACTACCTTCCGCGACCGCCGCGTCGCGCTGTTCGGCCTGGGCGGTTCCGGCCGCGCCACCGCCCACGCGCTGATCGCCGGCGGCGCCGATGTCATTGCCTGGGACGATGCCATCGCCTCGGTGGAGGCGGCGGACGACGAGGAGATCCCGACCGGCGACCTCCGGGCGCTGGAATGGGGGGCCGTGGACGCGCTGGTGCTGGCGCCCGGCGTGCCGCTGACCCATCCCAAGCCGCATTGGACCGTCGCGCTCGCCCACGCCGCCGGCGTCGAGGTGATCGGCGACATCGAATTGTTCGTGCGCGAGCGGCGGGCGCATGCGCCGGGCGCGCCGATGGTGGCGATCACCGGCACCAACGGCAAATCGACCACCACGGCGCTGATCGCGCATCTGTTCCGCTTCGGCGGACGGGAGGCGCCGATCGGCGGCAATTTCGGCCCGGCGATCCTGTCGCTCGACCCGCCGGCGCCCGAGCGGGTGCATGTGATCGAATGCTCGTCCTACCAGATCGACCTGGCGCCGACGCTCGACGCCAGCGTCGGCGTCCTGCTTAACCTGTCGCCGGATCATCTCGATCGTCATGGCGACATGGATCACTACGCCGAGGTCAAGGAGCGTCTCGTTGCCGGTGTCGAGGCGGGCGGCACGGCGGTGGTCGGGGTCGATGATGAATGGAGCCGTGCCATCGCCGACCGGTTTCAGGCGGCGGGGCGCCGGCTGGTGCGCATTTCGGTGCTGCACCGGCTCGACGACGGCATCTGCCGCGACGGCGAGACGCTGCTGGTGCGCGAGGGCGGCCGCACCATGTTCACCGTGCCGCTGGCCGGCATCGGCTCGCTGCGCGGCGCCCACAACGCCCAGAACGCCGCCGCCGCCTTCGCTGCCGCTCAAGCGCTGGGCCTCGCGCCGGAGGTGATCGTCGAGGGGCTGAAGAGCTTCCCCGGCCTCGCGCACCGCATGGAGCAGGTCCGGACGATCGGCAAGGCGTTGTTCGTCAACGATTCCAAGGCCACGAACGCCGATGCGGCGGAGCGGGCGCTGCTGAGCTTCGACGATATCTACTGGATCCTCGGCGGCAAGCCGAAGGCCGGCGGTATCGAGCCGTTGCGGCCGCTGTTCGGCCGGGTGCGCAAGGCCTATCTCATCGGCGAGGCGGCGGATGCGTTCGCGGCGACGCTCGGCGATGCCGTGCCGTTCGAGATGTGCGGCACGCTGGAGAGCGCCATCCCCGCCGCCGCCCGCGATGCCGCCGGGTCGGCGGCGGCTCATCCGGTGGTGCTGCTCTCCCCCGCCTGCGCGAGCTTCGACCAGTTTCCGAATTTCGAGGTGCGGGGCGACCGCTTCCGCGCGCTGGTGCGGGAGCTGCCCGACGCCTGATCCGCCTTAAGCGTCCGTCAACCTTAACCGGACGATACTGGCCGGCGGCGGGGCTGGCCCGCGGCTGGAGAGTGGCGTTCGATGATTTCCCGTGCCGAGAGGACCGTGGTCGGCGAGTGGTGGTGGACGGTCGACCGTCTGCTTCTGGGGGCGCTGGCGGCGCTGATGATCATCGGCATCGTGCTGGCGCTGGCGGCGAGCCCGCCGGTCGCCTCCCGTCTCGGCATCGCCGATCCGTTCCATTTCGTGAACCGCCAGGTGATGTTCCTGGTGCCGGCCTTGATCGTGCTGATCGGCACCTCCTTCCTGTCGCCGAAGAATATCCGCCGGGTGTCGCTGCTGCTGTTCGTCGTCTGCCTCGGGCTGCTCTGCGCGACGCTGGTGTTCGGCCCCGAGGTGAAGGGCGCGCGGCGCTGGCTCAATATCGGTCCCGTCGCCATCCAGCCCTCGGAATTCATCAAGCCCAGCTTCGTCATCATCGCCGCCTGGCTGTTCTCGGAAAGCGTGCGCCGACCGGAGATGCCGGGCCAGATGATGGCGGTGGCGCTGCTCGGCAGCGTCGTCACCCCGCTGGTGCTGCAGCCGGATTTCGGCCAGACGATGCTGGTGTCGCTGGTGTGGGGCGGGCTGTTCTTCCTCGCCGGCCTGAGGATGATCTGGGTGGTCGGTCTCGGCGGCGTCGGCGCGGCGGGGCTGTTCCTCGCCTATCACCTGGTCCCGCACGTCACCAAGCGCATCGACCGGTTCCTCGATCCGGAATCGGGCGACACCTATCAGATCGACCTCGCCATCGATTCCTTCCTCAATGGCGGCTGGCTGGGGCAGGGGCCGGGCGAGGGCACTTTCAAGAAGATGCTGCCGGACGGGCATACCGACTTCATCTTCGCCGTCGCGGCGGAAGAGTTCGGCGCGGTGCTGTGCATTATGATCGCCGGCCTGTTCGCCTTCATCGTGCTGCGGGCGCTGAGCCGGGCGATGAGTGACGAGGATCCGTTCGTGCGCTTCGCCGTCGCCGGCCTCGCCATGCTGTTCGGGCTGCAATCCTGCATCAACATGATGGTCAACCTGCACATGATGCCGGCCAAGGGCATGACGCTGCCGTTCGTTTCCTATGGCGGCTCCTCGCTGCTGTCGCTGGCCTTCGGCATGGGCATGCTGCTGGCCCTGACCCGCCGCCGGCCGCGCAGCGCGACGCTGGCCGAGCTGGAGCGGCTCGGCACCCGCCTGGGCTCCCCGGCCGCGACGCCGGCCGCCGCGTCGGCGTGAGGTCCTGGCGATGGCTGTCGGATCGGGCGCTGCGCCTCTTGTCCTCGTCGCCGCCGGTGGTACCGGCGGCCATCTGTTTCCCGCCGAGGCTCTGGCGAATGCGCTGAGCCGGCATGGCGTCGTTGTCGATCTGGCGACCGACGAGCGGGCGGCGCGCTATGCCGGCCACTTCCCCGCGCGCCAGCTCCATGTGCTGCCCGCCGATACGATGCGCGGCCGCTCGCCGGTGGCGCTCGCCCGGACGGCTCTGGCGCTCGGCACCGGGCTGGTGAAGGGGCTGGCGCTGGTGCGCCGGCTGAAGCCGGCGGCGATCATCGGTTTCGGCGGCTACCCGACGGTGCCGCCGCTGCTGGCCGGCACGCTCTGCGGGCGGCCGACGCTGATTCATGAAGCCAACGGGGTCATGGGGCGGGCCAACCGCTTGCTGGCCCCCCGCGTAACCGCCATCGCCCTCGGCTATCCCGATGCTGTGGCGGGCGATGCCGCCCTCACGGCCAAGGCGCATCACACCGGCAATCCGGTGCGCCCGGCGGTGCAGGCCGCGGCGCGCCTGCCGTTCGAACTGCCGGCGCCGGACGGGGAATTCCGGCTGCTGGTGTTCGGCGGCAGCCAGGGCGCCCGCATCATGAGCGAGATCGTGCCGCCGGCAGTGGAAAAGCTGCCGCTGGAGCTGCGCGCGCGGCTGAGGATCACCCAGCAATGCCGGCCGGAGGACATCGCCGATGTCCGTGCCGCCTATGACCGGCACGGGGTGCAGGCCGAGCTCGCGCCCTTCTTCGACGACCTGCCGGCGCGCATGGCGCTGGCGCATCTGGTGGTCGCGCGTTCCGGCGCCTCCACGGTGGCGGAACTGAGCGTGATCGGCCGCCCCTCGGTGCTGGTGCCGCTGCCCGGGGCGCTGGACCAGGATCAACTCGTCAACGCCACGTCGCTCGCCCGCGCCGGTGGGGCGCTGCTGATGCCGCAGGCCGAGTTCAAGCCCGTGCATTTCGCTGCCGAACTGGAGCGGCTCATGAGCCAGCCGGCCGCGCTCGAGGCGATGGCGCGGGCCGCGCGTGACACCGGCCGGGCGGATGCCGACGAGCGTCTCGCCGATCTCGTCCTGCGAATAGCCAAGATCGATGTTTAGGGCGGCGGGGATGACGGAGCGTCGTGCCTCGTCTAATTGCCTCGTCCACTCCTGCCCGCCCGCCGGAAGGCCGATCGCCGACCGGCTGAAAAGGACATAGCCGCATGAAGCTTCCGCTCTCCCTCGGTCCCATCCATTTCGTCGGTATCGGCGGCATCGGCATGAGCGGCATCGCCGAGGTGCTGCACAATCTCGGCTATACGGTGCAGGGCTCCGACGTCTCCGAAAGCGCCAATGTGAAGCGCCTGACCGAGAAGGGCATCACCGTCCATGTCGGCCACGCGGCCGAGAATCTCGACGGCGCCGAGGTGCTGGTGGTCTCCTCCGCCATCAAGCGCGACAATCCTGAGCTGGTCGCCGCCCGTGCCAAGCGCCTGCCGGTGGTGCGCCGCGCCGAGATGCTGGCTGAACTGATGCGGCTGAAGAGCTGCGTCGCCATCGCCGGCACCCACGGCAAGACCACCACTACCTCGCTGGTGGCGACGCTGCTCGACGCGGCGAACCTCGATCCCACCGTGATTAATGGTGGAATCATAAACGCTTACGGTACCAATGCCCGCCTCGGCGACGGCGAATGGATGGTGGTGGAAGCCGACGAGAGCGACGGCACCTTCCTCAAGCTGCCGGCCGAGGTGGCGGTTGTCACCAATATCGATCCCGAACACCTCGACCATTTCGGTACCTTCGAGGCGGTGCAGCAGGCGTTCCGCAGCTTCGTCGAGAACGTCCCCTTCTACGGCTTCGCGGTGATGTGCATCGACCATCCGGTGGTGCAGGCCCTCGTCGGCCGCGTCGAGGACCGGCGGGTCATCACCTATGGCGAAAACCCGCAAGCCGATGTTCGCATTACCGAAATCGACCTGAAGGGCGGCAGGTCGCGCTTCACCGTGGTGTTCCGTAACCGCGAGGGCGGCGTGACGCAGGAACTGCGGGACCTCGTGCTGCCGATGCCGGGCCGGCACAATGCGCTGAACGCAACCGCCGCCATCGCGGTGGCGCGGGAGCTCAAGGCGAGCGATGAGCAGATCCGCGCGGCGCTGGCCGGCTTCGGCGGCGTCAAGCGGCGCTTCACCCAGACCGGTGAGGTGCGTGGTGTGACCGTTTTCGACGATTACGGCCACCATCCGGTGGAAATCGCCGCGGTGCTGCGGGCGGCGAGGGCCTCCACCGAGGGGCAGGTGATCGCGGTGGTGCAGCCGCACCGCTACACCCGGCTGCATTCGCTGTTCGACCAGTTCGCCACCTGCTTCAACGACGCCGACCACGTCATCGTCGCCGATGTCTACGCGGCCGGCGAGGCGCCGATACAGGGCGTCGACCGCGACCATCTGGTGGAGGCGCTGCGCGCGCGCGGGCACCGCTCGGTGCAGCGGCTGCCGGGGCCGGAGGCGCTGGCGGGGATGGTGAAGGGGCTGGCCAAGCCCGGCGACTACGTCATCTGCCTCGGTGCCGGCAACATCACCCAATGGGCCTATGCGCTGCCGGGGCAGCTCGAGGCGGAGGGGTTCGGCGCGTGACCTTCCCCGACCTGACCGCCGACCTCGCCGCCCGGATGCCGGAGCTGCGCGGGCGGCTGCTCGCCAACCAGAAGCTGGCGCCGTTCACCTGGTTCCGCGTCGGCGGGCCGGCGCAGCTGCTGTTCACCCCCGCCGACGAGGACGACCTCGGCTATTTCCTCGCCCGCCTGCCGGCGGATATCCCGGTGACGGTGGTCGGCCTCGGCTCGAACCTGATCGTGCGCGACGGCGGCGTCGCCGGCGTGGTCGTCCGTCTTGCGAGGGGTTTCTCCGACATCGAGGTGGAGGAGGGGCATCGCCTGCGGGTGGGCGCCGCCGTGCCGGACGTCAAGCTCGCCCGCGCGGCGGCGGATGCCGGCATTGCCGGGCTGGCCTTCTATCGCGGCATTCCCGGCGGCATAGGCGGGGCGCTGCGGATGAATGCCGGCGCCCATCACGGCGAGACCAAGGACCGGCTGGTCGAGGCCCGCGCCTTCGACCGGCAGGGGCGGCTGCACGTGCTGAGCAATGCCGATTTCGGCTTCAGCTACCGCCATTCCGGCGCGGCGGGCGACCTCATCTTCACCCGCGCGCTGTTCCAGGGCGAGCCGGGCGAGACGGCCGACATCCTGGCCGAGATGGACCGAATCACCGCCGCCCGCGAAGCCTCGCAGCCGATCCGCGAGAAGACCGGCGGCTCCACCTTCAAGAACCCGCCGGGCCAGAAGGCCTGGCAGCTGGTCGATGCCGCCGGCTGCCGCGGCCTCGTTCGCGGCGGGGCGCAGGTGTCGCGGATGCACTGCAACTTCCTGATCAATACCGGCAGCGCCACCGCGGCCGATATCGAGGAACTGGGTGAGGAGGTGCGCCGGCGGGTGAAATCCGCCTCCGGCATCACGCTGGAGTGGGAAATCAAGCGCATCGGCGTGCCCGCCCCGGCGGCTGCCGCGTAGCGCGCCGCGGCGCGGCCCCGAGGGCCGGCTACGGGCAAGGGATGGCCCCTAGCCGCCAGGGGGCGGAAGCGATCTCACACGCGATCGCGGCGGCCGGGGAGGGGCATGCCGCGGCCGGTGGAACGTGCCGGCTGCCGCCTCACGAATCGCGGCGGCGGGGGAAGGAGGGGCGCCGGATCGGCCTTGCCCTGCGCGCTGGTAGCGGGGGGTGGAGGCGGGGCCGCCGAGGCTTGCCGCCCGGTGTGGCCGGCGCGGCAGAAGTTAACGTCTTCCCCGTGGATGAAGGTGACGGCCCGGAGGGCTTAATGCGCGCTTAACAGCGGGGAAGCCGCCCGGATGGCCAGGGGTGAAGCGCTTCTACCCGTTAGAGAAATTCCTCCCGGGTTAAGGTTCTAGGATTACGGCGCAAAATGCGATTCCGGCGGATTGCGCCTCAATCTGCCGGCCAGAATTTTACCGAATATTTACCAAAAGGTACGGATGCTGTCCCTTACGGCGCACCGCGCGCTCGGCTGTCGGGGCATCAGCAGGTCGAACTTCCACCCATGCGGCCGGACCGGAGACAAACCGGTCTGGTCCATTGGGAAGTCCGCACGCCGCCCGGACGATCGAGACGTCGTCGGTGCCCGAACTGGCAGCCCATGCGGGTTATTCGTTCGGCGAGCTTGTGAGATGAATGGTGGAGGACGCGTCGCTCGATCGTCGACTCCGGGTCAACAGCCCGGATACGGCACGGGCGCGGCCAAGGCGGATCAGGGACGTGGCGGCCAGGCTGGTCGCGCCATGCCGAATCGCGCGACGGTAACCGCCGTCGCGGCGGATGGCGGGCGCACGCGCTTTGCGAATCGGGTGATCATCAGCGGCAAGCGGCTGCTGGTGGGCTTCGCCGGTTCGCGGGCGGCGAGCTGCGGCGCCGGCACCTGGCTGGTGGCGGCGCTGTTCGCGGCAACCGGCGCCTACGGCCTGCAGCGCGGCGGGCACATGCCGCAGGCGATCGAGACCGTGCAGGACATGGCCGACGGCATCGCCAACATTGCCGGCTTCAAGATCCGCACCGTGAACCTTTCCGGCCAGAACCACGTCAGCCCCGGCGACATCCTCGCCACGGCCGGGGTGAAGCCGACCTCCTCGCTGCTGACGCTGGACGCCGAGGAGGCGCGCATGCGGCTGGAGCAGCTGGCCTGGATCAAGCGCGCCACGGTGCAGAAGCTCTATCCCGACCGGCTCGACATCCAGGTCGTCGAGCGCGAAGGCTTCGCGCTCTGGCAGAAGGACGGCAAGATCAACGTCATCGCCCGCGACGGCACGGTGATCGCGCCCTATTCCGACGACCCGCGCTACATCCGCCTGCCGGTGGTGGTCGGCGACGGGGCGCAGAACCACGTCACCGAGATCGTCGAGGCGCTCGGCCTGGTGCCGGGGGTGCGCGACAAGGTGCGGGCGGCGATCCGCGTCGCCGACCGGCGCTGGACGCTGAAGATGCGCAACGGCATCGACGTGCGCCTGCCGGAGACCGGCATGGCCGAGGCGCTGCAGGAACTCGCGGTGCTCGACCGCGACAAGCAGCTGCTGACGCGCGACGTGACCATCATCGACCTGCGTCTGCCCGACCGCGTGTCGGTGCGCCTGTCCGACGCGGCCTATGAGGCGCGTCAGCCCGATCCCAAGGCCAAGAAGAAGGCGCCCAACACATGAGCGTGCGCGCCCCCTACGACATCGTCCCCAAGATGCGCCCGCTGTCGCCGCGCCGCTCCGGCGTGGTCGGCGTATTGGAGATCGGCACGTCCAAGATCGTCTGCCTGATCGCCCGGCTGAAGCCCCGCGACGCCTCGATGACGCTGCGCCGCCGCAGCCACGCCATCGAGGTGCTCGGCGTCGGCCACACCAGCGCCCACGGCATCAAGGGCGGCACCGTCGCCGACATGGAGCGGGCCGAGCATTCCATCCGCCGGGCGGTGGACGCCGCCGAGCGCATGGCGGGGGCGCAGATCGCCTCGGTCATCGTCTCCATGGCCGGTGGGCGCCTCGGCTCCGAGCATTTCAATGCCGAGGTCGAGCTGCCCGAGCCGGCGGTCGCCGAGGGCGATATCCGCCGCGTGCTCGACGCCGCCTCGACCTTCGCGGTCGGCGACGGCCGCGCCGTGCTGCACGCGCTGCCGGTGAGCTACACCATCGACGGCGTGCCCGGCATCGCCGAGCCCAGGGGCATGCTGGGCCGGCGCCTCGGCGTCGACCTCCACGTCATCACCGCCGACGCCTCGGCGGTGCGCAACCTTCTCCTGTGCGTCGAACGCTGCCATCTCGGCGTCGAGGCGATGGTGGCGGCTCCCTATGCGGCGGCGCTCTCGGCGCTGGCCGACGACGAATCCGAGCTCGGCACCGTGCTGATCGACTTCGGCGCCGGCACCACCACCGTCGCGGTGGTGGTCAACGGCCATTGCGTGCATGTCGACGGCATCGCGGTCGGCGGCCAGCACATCACCAACGACGTCGCGCGCGGCCTCTCCACCCGCCTCGCCGATGCCGAGCGGCTGAAGAGCCTGCATGGCGGGGTGATCGCAGTCAGCGCCGACGAGCGCGAGATGCTCACCGTGCCGGCGATCTCCGAGGACCAGCGCGACCTGCCGCGCACCGTGCCGAAATCGCGGCTGCTGCACATCATTCGCCCGCGGGTGGAGGAGATCGTCGAGCTGATCCGCGACCGGCTGGTCGCCTCCGGCCATGCGGCCGACGCCGGCCGCCGCATCGTGCTCACCGGCGGTGCCAGCCAGCTCACCGGCCATGCCGAGCTGGTCGGCCAGATCCTCGGGCCGCAGGTTGGCTCGCTGGTCCGGGTCGGCCGCCCGCTCGGCATTTCGCGGCTGCCCGAGGCGGTGCGCGGCGCCTCCTTCGCGGTGGCGGCCGGCCTGCTCGTCTATCCGCAGGTGGCCGGCCTCGAACATTTCGAGGCGCGTCGCCGCCGCGTCTCCCAGGGCAGCTCCGACGGGTATTTCTCCCGCGTCGGGCACTGGCTGCGGGAGGCGTTCTGACCATGGTTCATCACATCCGCGCCGGCGGAACCGGCACCACAGAAATCGAGTCGGGACGCGTGCCCGCCGGCGTTAGGGGACACATTCAATGACCATCAACCTCCAGGTGCCTGATATTCGCGAGCTGCGCCCCCGGATCACCGTGTTCGGCGTCGGCGGCGCCGGCGGCAATGCGGTGAACAACATGATCACGGCGGGCCTGTCGGGCGTGGACTTCGTGGTGGCCAATACCGACGCGCAGGCGCTGGCGCTGTCCAAGGCCGAGCGCATCGTGCAGATGGGCGTCGCCGTCACCGAGGGCCTCGGCGCCGGCTCGCAGCCGGAAGTCGGCCGCGCCGCCGCCGAGGAGGCGCTCGACGAGATCCGCGACCACCTCGCCGGCGCCCACATGGCGTTCATCACGGCCGGCATGGGCGGCGGCACCGGCACCGGCGCCGCGCCGGTGATCGCCCGCGCCGCCCGCGAGCTCGGCATCCTCACCGTCGGCGTGGTGACCAAGCCGTTCCACTTCGAAGGCCAGCGCCGCATGCGCATCGGCGAGATGGGCATCGCCGAGCTGCAGAAGAGCGTCGACACCCTCATCATCATCCCGAACCAGAACCTGTTCCGGGTGGCCAACGAGAAGACCACCTTCGCCGACGCCTTCGCGATGGCCGACCAGGTGCTGTACTCCGGCGTCGCCTGCATCACCGACCTGATGGTGAAGGAAGGCCTCATCAACCTCGACTTCGCCGACGTCCGCGCGGTGATGCGCGAGATGGGCAAGGCGATGATGGGCACCGGCGAGGCCTCGGGCGAGAAGCGCGCCCTGCACGCCGCCGAGGCCGCCATCGCCAACCCGCTGCTCGACGAGGTGTCGATGCGCGGCGCCCGCGGCCTGTTGATCTCGATCACCGGCGGCCGCGACCTCACCCTGTTCGAGGTGGACGAGGCGGCGACCCGCATCCGCGAGGAAGTCGACCCCGACGCCAACATCATCCTCGGCGCCACTTTCGACGAGACGCTGGAAGGCATCATCCGGGTGTCGGTCGTCGCCACCGGCATCGACCCGGCGGTGATCCCGGAGCAGATCCCGCACAGCCTGTCCAACCTCGCCGACATCGGCGGGCGCCGCATGTCCAATGCCGGCCGCGCCGCCGTCGAGGCCCGCCGCGATGCCGCGCTGCGCTCGGTCGCCTCGGCGCTGAGCGAAGAGCCCAGCATGCACCAGCAGGCCTATGAGCCGACCTTCGCCGCGCCCAGCGCCAGCGAGCACGTCTATGCCGTCGAGAGCGGCTATGCCCAGCAGGCGCCGATGCCGGCCGCGGCCATCGACGACGTCACCATCCGCCAGCTGCCGCCCAAGCCGCAGCTCTATGTCGAGCCGCAGCCGGCGCAGGCCGGGGCCTATGACTACCAGGACGAGGCGATCGAGCCGTTCATCCCGCCGCAGGCCGAGCGTCCCGAGCCGCGCGCGCCCCGCATGCCGCGCGTCGAGGAACTGCCGGTGCCGGCGCAGAACCAGATCCGCGCCGCCCGCGGCGAGCCGACCGAGCAGCAGCATGCCGAGAAGAAGCGCATGACCCTGCTCCAGCGCCTCGCCCATGTCGGCCTCGGCCGCCGCGACGAGGAGGAAGAGGTCGATCCGCCGGCGGAGATGCGTCCGGTGGTGCGCCGCGCGCCGCAGCAGCAGGGCTATGCCGAGGAGCGTCCGCTCGCCGAGCGTCGGCCCGAATCGTCGGAATTCGCCAAGCGCCCGGTGCAGCGTCCGGCCGACGCCCATGGCCGTCCGCAGGCGGCCCGCCCGGCCGAGGACGACCATCTCGACATCCCCGCCTTCCTGCGCCGCCAGGGCTGAGGAAAGCGGTAGCGCGATCCCGGTAACGATCTGTTATCCACGTCGTAACGCAATGCAGCGCCCGGACCGGAAGGTCCGGGCGTTTGCTTTTGATTTTAAGGCTTTATTTCCCATGCGGGGTGTATTGCAGGACGGTAACAGACGGTAAGCAAGCGTGATTTGGCACGCAGGTGGCCGCTGACTATCGTGCGGTCAGACAGTGCCGCCGGGAGATTCGTGTCTCCGCCGAACCTTGGTGGCCGATTGTGACTGTATCGGGATCTTAAGGGGGAATTTCGCCGTCTTCGGCGTGTTCCTGGGATGACGGAATGAACGCAGTAAGTCAGACCACTCTTGCCGACAGCGTCGCTTTCAGCGGCGTTGGCGTTCATTCCGGCAAGGCGGCGCGTATGACGGTTGCGCCCGCCCCGGCCGATACCGGCATCGTCTTCCTGCGTTCCGACGCCTCCCGCTCCGTGCGCGCCTGCCGCGACGCGGTGCGCGGCAGCGACCTTGCTACCGTGCTGCGCGACGAAAGCGGCCCGGCGGTCTCCACCGTCGAGCATCTGCTCGCCTGCTTCGCCGGCCTCGGCATCGACAATGCCCGCGTCGAGATCGACGGGCCGGAAGTGCCGATCCTCGACGGCAGCGCCGATGAATTCGTCACCGCCATCGACGAGGTGGGCATCGTCGAGACCGGCAATGCCCGCCGCTATCTCAAGGTGCTGAAGACCATCCGGGTCGAGACCGAGACCGGCTTCGGCGAACTGTCGCCCTATGATATGGGCTTCCGGCTCGAGGTCGAGATCGATTTCGCCCATGCCGCCATCGGCCGCCAGCGCTATGCCGCGACCGTGTCGCCGGAAGTGTTCCGCCGCGACCTGGCGCCGGCCCGCACCTTCGGCTTCCTCAGCGATGTGAACCGCCTCTGGGAGGCCGGCTATGCGCTCGGCGCCTCGCTGGAGAACACCATCTGCGTCAGCGAAGACGGCGTTGTGAACGAGGGCGGGCTGCGCTGGTCCGACGAATTCGTCCGCCACAAGGCGCTCGACGCCCTCGGCGACCTCGCCCTTGGCGGACTGCCGCTGCTGGCGCGCTACCGCTCCTATCGCGGCGGCCACAAGCTGAACTTCGCGGTGGTCGACGCGCTGCTGGCCGATCGTTCGGCCTATGAGATCGTCGAAGCCCGGTTGCCCAGCCGCCGCGCCTTGCGCGGCACGGCGGGCCTCGGCATTGCGGTGGCGATGCCGGCCCACGCGCCGGAACTTTGAGTTTTACCAACGGCGTGCCCGGCGATTGTCGGTGATGCCACGACGCCGGGGCGGCTTTGCGGGCTTTGGCATCCCAGCCGCCATAATCCGGTCGGAAAGCGGCGCTAGCGGCTAACCAGGGACTTTTGTGCCGGGCAGAGCCGCGGCAGGGAGCGGTGGCTCCGGATCGGGATCGAAAGCTGTGATGCGTCTTCTCCATCTCGCCGGTCGCAACGTGCCGGCGCCGCGAACCGCTCGTGTCGCCCGCCTGTTCGCGCTGGCCTTCGCCGCCCTCCCGATGGCCGGCTGCGCCAATCTGTTCGACACCAAGGAAGAAGAGCTGGTCGTGCCCGACGTGCCGGCCGAGCAGCGCTACAATGAGGGCCTGACCCTCATGCAGAAGGAGGACTACGCCGGGGCGCTGACGCGCTTCGAGGACGTGGACCGCCAGCACCCCTATTCGGAATGGGCTCGCAAGGCGATGCTCATGACCGCCTACATCAACTACTCGCAGGGCAAGTATGACGAGTGCATCGGCGCCGCCAAGCGCTACCTCGCTTTGCACCCCGGCTCGCCGGACGCCGCCTATGCGCAGTATCTGGTCGCGGCGGCGAATTTCGACCTGATCCCCGACATCTCCCGCGACCAGACCCGCACCCAGCGGGCCATGGACGCGCTCGACGAGGTGGTCCGCAAATATCCCGACACGGAATATGCGGTCAGCGCCAAGAAGAAGCTCGAAGTCGCCCGCGACCAGCTCGCCGGCAAGGAGATGATGATCGGGCGCTATTATCTCGATCAGCGCAACTATGCCGGCGCCATCAACCGCTTCAAGGTGGTGGTGACACGCTACCAGACCACCCGCCACGCCGAAGAGGCGCTCTACCGCCTGACCGAAGCCTATATGGCGCTCGGCGTGGTCAATGAAGCGCAGACCTCGGCGGCGGTGCTGGGCTATAATTTCCCGGAAAGCAGCTGGTACAAGGACGCCTACAAGCTGGTGGAATCGCGTGGCGTCAACCCGAAGATGAACGAGCAGTCCTGGATCGCCAAGGCCTTCCAGGGGTTCAAGCTCGGCTCCTGATGCGCCGACCGGCGCGCCGGGCGCCGCCGGTGATTTCTCGCCGGACGACGTGAACACAACGCGAAAATGCTCTAGAACCTGCCTTGCGTCGGCGAGCCTGCTTCGCCGGCTGGATTCGCTTCGGAGCTGACGCATGCTCGCTGCCCTGGCGATCAGGGACATCGTCCTTATCGAGCGGCTCGACCTCGCCTTCGAGCCGGGCCTCACCGTGCTGACCGGCGAGACCGGTGCCGGCAAGTCGATCCTGCTCGACGCCTTCACCCTGGCGCTCGGCGGGCGCGGCGACGGCTCGCTGGTACGCCACGGCGCCGGCCAGGGACAGGTGACGGCGGAATTCGACCTCGCCCTCGACCATCCGGTGCGGGGGCTGCTGGCGGAGGCCGGCATCGCCGATGACGGCGCGCTGGTGCTGCGCCGCATCCAGCATGTCGACGGGCGTACCCGCGCCTTCGTCAACGACCAGTCGGTGAGCGCGCAGATGCTGCGCTCGATCGGCGCCGCACTGGTGGAAATCCATGGCCAGCACGCCGACCGGGCGCTGGTGGACACCGCGTCGCATCGCGTGCTGCTCGACGCCTTCGGCGGGCTCGCGGTGCCGGCGGCGGAAGTCGGTGCGCTGTGGCGGCGCTGGCGGGCGCTGACCGAGGAACTCGGCGCTGAGCAGGCGCGGCTCGACGAGGCGGCCCGGGAGGCCGATTTCCTGCGCCACGCGGCGGAGGAGCTTGGCACACTGGGCGCCGAGGTGGGCGAGGAGGAGCGGCTCGCCACCCGCCGTTCGGAGATGATGCGCTACGAGAAGATCGCCGCCGATCTCGGCGAGGCGCATGAGGCGGTCGGCGGCCACGGCTCGCCGGTGCCGGCACTGGCCGCCGCGGTGCGCCGGCTGGAGCGGCGGGCGGGCGAGGCGGAGGCGCTGGTGCGCCCGGCGGTGGAGGCCATCGACGAGGCGCTGGGGGCGCTGGAGCTGGCGCGCACGCTGCTGGAAGCGGCCCTCAACGCCGCGGATTTCGACCCGCGCGAGCTGGAGCGGATCGAGGAGCGGCTGTTCGCCCTGCGCGCCGCCGGCCGCAAATATAGCTGCCGCGTCGACGACCTGCCGCAGACCGCCGCGCGCTTCGCCGGCAAGCTGGAGGCGCTGGACAATGGCGGGCGGGCGCTGGTGGTGCTGCAGGCGCGCGCCGCCGAGGCGGAGGCGGCCTATCGCGCCGCCGCCCGCGACCTTTCCGAACGCCGCCACCGTGCGGGCGCCGCGCTCGATGCCGCGGTGAATGCCGAACTGCCGCCGCTCAAGCTCGAACGGGCGCAGTTCAGCACCGATATCCAGACCGACGAGAGCAACGGCCAGGCCGACGGCTATGACCGGATCGAGTTCTGGGTGCGAACCAATCCCGGCACCCGCCCCGGCCCGATGATGAAGGTGGCCTCCGGCGGCGAGCTCGCGCGCTTCCTGCTGGCGCTCAAGGTGGTGCTGGCCGACAAGGGCTCGGCGCCGACGCTGGTGTTCGACGAGATCGACACCGGGGTGGGCGGCGCGGTGGCGGATGCCATCGGCGCCCGGCTGGCCCGGCTCGGCGCCCGCGCGCAGGTGATCGCCGTGACCCATGCGCCGCAGGTGGCGGCGCGGGCGGGCAACCATTACCGCATCGCCAAGGAGATGACCGCCGAGCGCGACCGCGTCGCCACCCATGTGGCGCCGCTCGCCCCCGATCATCGCCGCGAGGAGATCGCCCGCATGCTCTCGGGCGCCGAGATCACCGCCGAAGCCCGCGCTGCCGCCGACAGGCTGCTCAAGGGCGCCGAATCCGCTAAGTCGCCCGCATGAACACCTCTGCCGACATCGACATCGAGAAGCTGACCGCCGACGAGGCGGCCAAGGAACATGCCCGGCTCGGCGAGGAAATCGCCGGCCACGACCGGCGCTACTATCAGGACGACGCGCCGACCGTCTCCGATGCGGATTACGACGCGCTGCGCCGCCGCTACGAGGCGATCGAGGCGGCGTTCCCCGAGCTCAGGGGCATTGACAGCCTCTCCGAGAAGGTCGGGGCGGCGCCATCGGCCAAATTTGCCAAGATCCGCCACGCGGTGCCGATGCTGTCGCTCGGCAATGCCTTCGCCGACGAGGAGGTGGAGGAGTTCGTGGCGCGCATCCGCCGCTTCCTCGGTCTCCCCGCCGATGCCGACCTCGTCCTCACCGCCGAGCCGAAGATCGACGGGCTGTCCTGCTCGCTGCGCTACGAGAAGGGCGTGCTGGTCAGTGCCGCCACCCGTGGCGACGGCTTCGAGGGCGAGGACGTCACCGCCAATGTGCGCACGATCGCCGACATTCCCGAGCGGCTCGCCGGCCGCGACATGTTCGAGATCCCCGACGTGTTCGAGGTGCGCGGCGAGGTCTATATGGGCCATGCCGACTTCGCGGCGCTGAACGCGCGCCAGATGGAGGCCGGCAAGCCGGTCTTCGCCAATCCGCGCAACGCCGCCGCCGGCAGCCTGCGCCAGCTCGACCCGAGGATCACCGCCGCGCGGCCGCTGCGCTTCTTCGCCTATGCCTGGGGCGAGGTGACTGCGGGCGGGCTGCCGGCGGACACCCAGTTCGGCGTCATCGAGGCGTTCGCGCGCTGGGGCCTGCCAACCAACGAGCTGACCGTGCGCTGCCATTCGGCCGCCGAGCTGCTGGCGCATTACCGCATGATCGGCGAGCGGCGGGCCGAGCTCGGCTACGACATTGACGGCGTGGTCTACAAGGTGGACCGGCTGGATTTCCAGCGCGAGCTCGGCTTCATCTCGCGCTCGCCGCGCTGGGCGATCGCGCACAAATTCCCGGCGCAGCGGGCGGTGACACAGCTCGTCGGCATCGAGATCCAGGTCGGGCGCACCGGTGCGCTGACGCCGGTCGCCAAGCTCGCCCCGATCACGGTGGGCGGCGTCGTGGTCTCGAACGCCTCGCTGCACAATGAGGACTACATCGCCGGCATAGGCGGCGATGGCGAGCCGATCCGCGGCACTGTCGATGGCCGGCCGATCGACATCCGCATCGGCGATTTCGTCACCATCCAGCGGGCCGGCGACGTCATCCCGCAGGTGGTGGACGTGGTGCTGGAGCGCCGGCCGGCGGAGGCGGTGCGCTACGTGTTCCCGCATGTCTGCCCGGCCTGCGGTTCGCATGCGGTGCGGGACGAGGGCGAATCGGTGCGCCGCTGCACCGGCGGCCTGGTCTGCCCGGCACAGGCGGTGGAGCGCATCCGCCACTTCGTCGCCCGCGACGCCCTCGACATAGAGGGGCTCGGCGACGAGAACGTGCAGACGCTGTTCGATGCCGGGCTGCTGCGCACGCCGGCCGACATCTTCCGCCTGCACCGGCGCGGCGAGGAGGTGCGCAAGGCCTTCCTCGCCCAGCGCGAGGAACGCGCCCGCCAGCGCGAGATCGAGACCGGGCAGGCGCGCAAGAAGGTGCTGGCGGAGGAAGAGCGGCAGTTTCTCGGCGTCGACAAGCTGTTCGCCTCCATCGACGAGCGCCGCGAGGTGCCGCTGGCCCGCTTCATCTACGCGCTCGGCATCCGCCATGTCGGCGAGGTGACGGCGAAGGCGCTGGCGCGGACCTATCGCAGCATCGAGGCGCTGCGCGCGGCGCTGGAAGCCGCCGCGCCGGCGGTTCCGGGCGAGGCCTGGCTGCGGCTGCTGGCGGTGCCGTCGGTCGGTGCGAAGCGGGCGGAGGCTCTGGCACGGGCGACGGATATCGAGACGCCCGCGGCGGCAGCGGACAACGCCGAGGAGAGGCTGCGCGCGGTGTTCACCAGCGCCGCGCTCAACGCCCGGCAGCGCGTAGCGGTGCGCACCGTCTATGGCACCGACGGCGAGGTTCTCGCGGCACTGGCCGAAGCGCGCCGGCAGATGCCGGGCGCGGCCTTCCTCGCCCTTGCCGGCGTGCCGGATGTCGGCGAGGTGGCGGCGACCTCGCTGTGCGAGTTCTACGCCGAGGCGCACAATCAGAGCCTGCTCGACGAATTGCTGGCGGAAATCCGGGTGATACCGGCCGAGGCGCCGCCGGCGGCCTCCGGCGCGGTCTCCGGCAAGACGGTGGTGTTCACCGGCGCGCTTGCGCGCCTGACCCGCGACGAGGCCAAGGCGATGGCGGAGCGGCTCGGCGCCAAGGTTGCCGGCTCGGTATCGAAGAAAACCGACTACGTGGTGGCCGGCGAGGATGCCGGCTCCAAGCTCGCCAAGGCGCGCGAACTGGGCGTCGCCGTGCTTACCGAGGATGAGTGGCTGGCGCTGGCGGGTGGCGGCTGAGCCGTCGGCCCGGCCCTCGCCGGCCATGCCAATCGAGATCGACATGCCAATCGCGATCGACCATGCCAATCGAGATCGACAATGCCCGCCGAGGAGACCGCCATGACCGATACCGCGCTGCTGCTGATCGACATCCAGAACGATTATTTTCCCGGCGGCAAATATCCGCTGGTCGGCATGGAGGATGCGGCCGCCGAGGCGGCCCGCCTGCTGGAGGCGGCGCGGCGCAAGGGGCTCGGCATCGTGCATGTCCGGCACGAGGATCCCTCTCCGGAGGCCGGGTTCTTCGGCCATGGCACCACGGGCGCGCAGATCAATCCCGCCGTCAGCCCGCAGGAGGGCGAGCCGGTGGTGGTGAAGCGGAACGTCAACGCCTTCCTCGACACCGGGCTCGACGCGACGCTGAAGCAGCAGGGCGTCAGCCGGCTCGTCATCGTCGGGGCGATGAGCCATATGTGCGTGGATGCGGCGACGCGGGCGGCGCTCGATCTCGGCTATGAGGTGACGGTGGCGCATGATGCCACGGCGACGCGCGATCTCGGCTTCGGCGGCACCGAGGTGCCGGCGGCCAGCGTGCAGGCGGCGTTGATGGCGGCGCTGGAATTTGCCGGCGCCGGCATAAAGAACGGCAGCGATATCGCCGAAAGCTGGGTGGCATAGGCCGGGCGGCGCGGCATACCGCGCCAAAAGACAAGGGCCGCCGCGGGGGGAGACGCGACGGCCCTTCTTTGAAGCGTTCCGCAGGGCAGGCCTTGGGGAAGAGGATGACCTTGTGGAGCGCCCCAGCTTCTCGTGTCCGGCCTTGGGAGGGCGGATGTGCACCGCCGGCCTAGGCCGCCGTCGCGGCGCGGTTACACGCGGCCGGTCAGCATCATCACGATCAGAATAACCAGAAGAATGGTGACAATTCCGCTCGGGCCATAGCCCCAACTGCGGCTGTATCCCCAGCTCGGCAGCGCCCCGACCAGAATGAGGATCAGGATGATCAGAAGAATAGTGGTCATGGTGGCGTCTCCATCGCGTCCCGTAGACTTGGGTTGCGAGGAGAACGCCGGCCCCGCGCGATGGTTCCATTGAACCGTCGCGATGCTCTCCGGTAGATGAGCGCGGGGATAGCGAGGGACGCGGCCGCATGGGGCGGCCCGACGTCAGTGCCGGTCGGGAGGAGCCGGTTCGAGGCGGGAGCCGGCCTCAGCCCCGCAGCGGCGCGGTGGCTTCGATGAGCCAGTCGGCGGCCGGGCCGTCGACGAGCGGGCCGATCAGCTCGCGCACCCTGGCGTGGTAGTCGTCGAGCCAGGCGATTTCCTCGTCGGTGAGCAGCACCGGGTCGATCACCCGCCGGTCGAAAGGCGCGAAGGTGATGGTCTCGAAACTGTAGAGGGGGCGCTCGCCGCCGGGCGGGGTCGGCTCGGGCTGCACCACGACCAGGTTTTCCAGCCGGATGCCGAAGCTGCCCTCCTTGTAGAAGCCGGGCTCGTCGGACAGCACCATGCCGGCTTCCAGCGGCACGGTGCCGAGCTTGGAGATGCGCGCCGGCCCCTCATGCACCGAGAGATAGGCGCCCACCCCGTGGCCGGTGCCGTGGTCGAAATCGAGCCCGGCCGCCCACAGGAACTGGCGGGCGAAGGGATCGAGCTGGGCGCCGGAGGTTCCCTGCGGGAACACCGCCCGGGCCACCGCGATGTGGCCCTTGAGCACGCGGGTATAGCGGTCGCGCATCTCGTCGTCGGGCATGCCGACCGGCAAGGTGCGGGTGACGTCGGTGGTGCCATCCTCATACTGGGCACCGGAATCGATGACGAACAATTCGCCGGGATTGAGCCTGCGGTTGCTGGCCTCGCTGACGCGGTAATGCGGCAGCGCGCCATTGGGGCCGGCGCCGGCGATCGAGGGGAAGGACACGTCCTTCAGCAGTCCGGTGTCGCGGCGGAAGGTCTCCAGGGCGGCCACGCAGTCGATCTCGGTGAGCTCGCCCTTGGGCGCCTCGGCATCGAACCAGGCGAGGAAGCGCACCAGCGCGGCGCCGTCGCGCAGATGCGCGGCGCGCATGCCGGCGAGCTCGGCCTCGTTCTTCGCCGCCTGCATCAGTGCCACAGGGCTGGCGCCGCGCGACACCCGGCCGCCCGCCGCCTCGATGCGGGCGGCGAGAAGGGCCGGGGCGGTCGCCTGGTCGAGGCGGATCAGCGCGTTGCCGGCGGCAATGAGATCGAGCGCCCGCTCCAGCATCACCGGCTCGGCGATCTCGGCTGTCGCGGCGAGGGCATCGCGCACCGCGTTGGAGAGCTTGCGGCCGTCGACGAACAGCGTCGGGCGGCCCTCGCGCGGCACGATGGCCCAGGCGAGCGGCAGCGGCGTGAAGGAGACGTCGCCGCCGCGGATGTTGAAGGTCCAGGCGACGCCGTGCGGATCGGAGAGGACGACGGCGTCGAGCTTTTCCGCCGCCAGCCTGTCGCGGATGCGGGCGAGCTTCGATTCGGTGGTCTCGCCGGCCAGCGCCGGATCGCGCAGGGTGACCGGCGCCACCGGGGCGGCGGGACGGTCGGCCCACACCGCGTCGATGGGGTTGCCGTCGACCGCCACCAGCACCGCGTCGGCGCCGGCCACCGCCTTGCGCAGCCGGTCGAGCGTATCGACGGTGATCAGCCACGGATCGTAGCCGAGCCGGGCGCCGGCCGGCAGATGCGCGGCGAGCCAGGCTTCGGGGCTCTGCTGCGCCAGCTGCACCACGGTGTAGGCGGCGGGATCGGTCTGGGCGGCGGCCTGGATGGTGTACCGCCCGTCGACCACGAGGGCGGCCTCGTCGCGCAGCACCAGGGCGATGCCGGCCGAGCCGGTGAAGCCGGTGAGCCAGGCGAGGCGCTCGTCGCAGGGCGGCACATATTCGTTCTGGTGCGCATCGGCGCGCGGGACGACGAAGCCGTCCAGACCGCGCCGGTCGAGCTCGGCGCGCAGCCGCGCCAGGTGGGCGGCGCCACGCTCGGGAGCGGCGGAATCGGCGAAGGACTGGAACTTGGCTTCGAACATGACATGCACTCTCGAGGAAAGCGGGCGGCCGTGCCTCAGGCGCGACTTTGCATCGCCCGGCCGGCATCCCACAGCGACTTGGCGCCGAAGGCGATGAACATCATCCCGACCAGGCGGGTGATGATCGTGCCGTGGCGCAGGAACACCCGCCGCACCGGCGCCAGGCCGGCGGCCCAGACCAGGATGATATCGGCGGCGATGAAGCCGATAAAGGCGGCGGCCATCAGGATGGGCGCGTCGCTCCAGGCGAGCGAGGTGGCGTAGCTGGCGGTCAGCGCCGTGTACATGGCCACCGACACCGGATAGGCCTTCGGATTGGTGAGGCCGAACAGCACCCCGGTGATCAGCGGCCGGCCGGCACCGACGGGGCCGCCGGCGCTGCCCTTCGAGGTCAGCGCCTTGACCCCGAGCCAGCACAGATAAAGGCCGCAGACGATGCCGAGCAGATCGAACAGCGTCGGGCCGAGCTGGTTGACGCCGATGATGGCGGCGAAGGCGAGGGTGCCCCAGAACAGGTCGCCGACCAGATGGCCGCTGACGAAGCGCACCCCGGCACCGCGCCCCTGCGCCGCGGCGAGCGAGAACAACGCCAGGAAGGCCGGGCCGGGCATCAGCACGTATAGCGCGCCGGCCAGCGCGGTCATCGTAAAGAGTCCGTACGACATGTTCGGGAAACCGGCTGGACGAAGGGGGACGATTGGGCCAGCATCGGCCCGATCCCTTGGTACGTCAATCTGACCGCCCGGCAAATGGAGCTTCCCCCAATGATCCGGACGGGCCGTCGCCGGCTGGCGCTGATCGTCCTCGGCGCCCTGTTCGGCGTGCTGCCGGCATGGCTGGCGGCAACGGCGCCGGCCCTGGCCCAGCTGACCATCGGCGTGCATCATGACAACCGGCCGTGGGAATTCAGGGAGCCGTCAGGCGTCTATGTCGGCTTCGACATCGACATGGTGCGGGCGCTCGGGGCCGAACTCGGGGTCGAGGTGACGACGCGGCCGCTGGGCTTTGCCGAGCTGTTCGACGCCCTCGATGCCGGGCATGTCGACGCGGTGGCGAGCAGCCTCACCATCACGCCGGCGCGGCTGGCCCGCTTCGACTTCACCCAGCCCTATTACCGCACCTCGCAGGCGGTGGCGGTGCTGAAGAACGCCGGCATCCGCGACCTGGAGGGCCTGGCCGGCAAGACGGTGGCGACGACGCCGAGCTCGACCAATGCGCAATGGCTGGAGGCGAGCCGCGGCCGCTACGCGATCCGCTCCATCCGCTATGTCGACAGCATGGACGAGGCGCTGGCCCTGCTGCGTCGCGGCGAGGTCACGGCCTATTTCGGCGACGAGCCGGCACTGCTCTACGCCCTGCTGGAGAGCCGCGACCTCGCCGTCATCGCCCGGCTGCCGACCGAGGACCGCTACGGCATCATGCTGCGGCCGGGCTCGCCATGGACGGCACGGCTCGACACCGCGTTGTCGGCCATCAAGGTGAACGGCACGCTGGCGGCCATTCACCGCAAATGGTTCGGCTCGCGTCCGCCGCCGGATTCGCCGGTGACGACGGTGCTGCCCCGGCCCTGAGGCCGTGTCCGGAGCGGCCCGGCCTCGCCAAACGGGCATGCCGATGCCATTTTGTTCTCGTAGGAATCGCTGGTGCGCCTTTCGGGGAGGTCGAGGGACTTTCGCGAAAGCGGGCGCCGGCTTATTGAGGCGGGCGCGCTTTCCTGGCCGCGGGCGATGTTGCCCGGCCGGAAGCGGCTCAGATGACGAGAACGAGCGGGCCCTTGGCCGACCCCTGGAACCGACCTGACGACGACATTCCCTTCGACCTGCCGGCGCATACGCCCCGCCCCGGCGGCATCGCCGCGCGTGCACGTGCCGGCGCGCAGCCGCCCGGCCCGGCCAGCCGGGGGGCGGCCTATCTCGACGGGCTGAACCCCGAGCAGCGCGCGGCGGTGGAGGCCACCGAGGGCCCGGTGCTGGTGCTTGCCGGCGCCGGCACCGGAAAGACGCGGGTGCTGACCACCCGCATCGTCCACATCCTCTCGCTGGGCCTTGCCTATCCCTCGCAAATTCTCGCGGTGACCTTCACCAACAAGGCGGCGCGCGAGATGAAGGAGCGCATCGGCCAGATGGTCGGCGAGCAGGTGGAGGGCATGCCGTGGCTCGGCACCTTCCACTCCATCGGCGTGCGTATGCTGCGCCGTCACGCCGAGCTGGTGGGGCTGAAGAGCGGCTTCACCATTCTCGACACCGACGACCAGATCCGGCTGCTGAAGCAATTGCTCCAGGCCGAGAACATCGACGAGAAGCGCTGGCCGGCGCGGCTGCTCGCGGGCACCATCGACGGCTGGAAGAACCGCGGCCTGACGCCGGACATGGTGTCGGCCGGCGAGGGCGCCGCCTTCGCCAACGGCCGCGGGCAAAAACTCTATGCCGACTACCAGGCGCGGCTGAAGGCGCTGAACGCGGTGGATTTCGGCGATCTGCTGCTGGAGAGCATCCGGCTGCTGCGCGAGAACCCGGACGTGCTGGCCGAGTATCACCGGCGCTTCCGCTACATTCTCGTCGACGAGTATCAAGACACCAATGTCGCGCAGTATCTCTGGCTGCGGCTGCTGGCGCAGGGCTCGCACAATGTCTGCTGCGTCGGCGACGACGACCAGTCGATCTATGGCTGGCGCGGCGCCGAGGTCGACAACATCCTGCGCTTCGAGAGCGACTTTCCCGGCGCCAAGGTGGTGCGGCTAGAGCGCAACTACCGTTCCACCGGCCATATCCTCGGCGCCGCCGCCCATCTGATCGCCCATAATGAGGGCCGGCTCGGCAAGACGCTGTTCTCCGAGGGCGAGAGCGGCGAGAAGGTGACGGTGACCGGCGCCTGGGACAGTCAGGAGGAAGCCCGCGCCATCGGCGAGGAGATCGAGGCGCTGCAGCGCCAGGGACGGGCGCTGTCGCAAATGGCGATCCTGGTGCGCGCCTCGTTCCAGATGCGCGAATTCGAAGACCGCTTCGTCACCATGGGGCTCAACTACCGGGTGATCGGCGGCCCGCGCTTCTATGAGCGGGCGGAAATCCGCGATGCGCTGGCCTATCTGCGCGTCATCGCCTCGCCGGCCGACGACCTCGCCTTCGAGCGCATCGTCAACGTGCCCAAGCGCGGGCTCGGCGACGCGGCGCTGCGGCAGATCCACGACCATGCCCGCGCGGTCGGCGTGCCGCTCGTCGAGGCGGCGCGGCAGCTGGTGGGCAGCGAGGAGTTGAAGCCGAAGGTGCGGCTGACCTTGCGCGACCTTGTCGCCAGCTTCGACCGCTGGCGCGGGCAGATGGCGGCGATGCCGCAGAGCCAGCTTGCCGAGATCGTGCTGGATGAGTCGGGCTATACCGAGATGTGGCAGAAGGACCGCTCGGCGGATGCCGCCGGGCGGCTGGAAAACCTCAAGGAACTGGTGCGCTCCATGGAGCCGTTCGAGAACCTCGTCGGCTTCCTCGAGCACATCTCGCTGGTGATGGACGCCGAGGGCTCCGGCTCCGGCGACGCGGTGAGCATCATGACGCTGCATTCCGCCAAGGGGCTGGAATTCGACGTGGTGTTCCTGCCCGGCTGGGAGGAGGGGCTGTTTCCGCACCAGCGCGCGCTCGACGAGCAGGGCCGCGCCGGGCTGGAGGAGGAGCGGCGATTGGCTTACGTGGGAATTACCCGCGCCCGCCGCTTCGCCAAGGTGTTTTTTGCCTCCAACCGGCGCATCCATGGCATGTGGCAATCGAGCGTGCCGAGCCGCTTCCTCGATGAACTGCCGGAAAACCATGTGGAAGTGACGGAATCGCGCGGCGGCCATGGCTGGGGCGGGGCCACCAGCGCCGGCCGCTACGGCTACGGCCCCAGCCGCTTCGACGAGGCGCAGACCTTCGGCTCCAGCTATTCGACGCCGGGCTGGCAGCGGGCGCAGAGCCATGCACAGGCCAACGCGCAGAACAACGCCGCCGGCGGCCGCCGCGAGGGGCAGTTCGGCGGTTTCTCGGACGGCGCCTCGCGCTACAGCCCCGGCGCGTCGCGCGGCGGGGCGTCCGGCGGACGCATCATCGAGGGACAGCTGGTGGCGAGCTCGACCGGCGCGCCGTCGCGCTTCGCGGTGGGCGCGCGGGTGTTCCACCAGAAGTTCGGCTATGGCGAGGTGGCGGCGGCCGAAGGCAACAAGCTGACCGTGCAGTTCGACAAGGCCGGCGAGAAGCGGGTGCTGGACAATTACGTCGAGGCGGTGTGAGCCCGATGCCGGGGCGCTGGCGTTTCCCGCCGGGCTTTCGTAAACAGCGCCCACTTTCTCCACCCCGCGAGGCCGGCCATGCTCGAAGGACTTCCGCCCAACGGCGCGTCGCATGTGATGCGCGTCGATGTGCCCGAGCACCAGGCGCGGGTGATCGCCGAATATCTCGGCGAGAGCTTCGACCCGGCCGAGGTCGCCACCTCCGCCTTCGAGATCGAGGACCGCGCCGAGGGTTCGGGCTGGGCGGTGGAGGCCTATTTCGCCGAGGCGCCGGACGAGGACGACGTGCGCGCGCTGATCGCGCTGATCTCGCCGGAAGCGGCGCAGGCGGCGGTGTTCTCGACGCTCGACAAGAAGGACTGGGTGGCGGCGTCGCTGGAAGGGTTGGCGCCGGTGGCGATCGGCCGCTTCGTGGTGCACGGCTCGCATGACCGCGAGCGGATCGGCGGCGGCAGCACCATCGGCATCGAGATCGAGGCGGCGCTGGCCTTCGGCACCGGCCATCACGGCACCACCAAGGGATGCCTCGCGGCAATCCACGCCTATGGCAAGCGCGGCCGGCCGGGCCGGACACTGGATGTCGGCACCGGCACCGGGGTGCTGGGCATGGGCGCGGCGCTGCTGTTCCGCACGCCGGTGCTGGCGAGCGACATCGACCGTGTGGCGGTGGCGACGGCGCGCGAGAACGCCCGTGCCAACCATGCGGCACCGTTCGTCCGCTTCCTGCACGCGCCGGGCCTCGGGGCGGGCGCGTTCCGCGCGGGCGGGCCCTACGACCTGATCCTCGCAAACATCCTGCTGGCGCCGCTCAAGGGCATTGCCCGGCCGCTGCGGCCGCTGCTCGCGAAGGGCGGCACCGTGGTACTGTCCGGGCTGCTACCCTCGCACGCCAATGCGGCACTGGCCGCCTATCGGGCGCAAGGGCTCTATCTCAGGCGCCGCCGCACCATCGAGGGCTGGACGACGCTGGAGCTGACGGCCGATGGCGGCCGGCCGCGGCGCTAGGCGCGCCGGGACGGACCAGCCGCACCCGGCCGGCGCGATCAATCGCGGGCGAACAGTTCCAGCGCGGCGACATGACGGGCGTCGAACTTCGCCATGTGGGCGTGGCGGGCGATCTCGATGCGGGCCTGCTGGGCGCGGGCCTCGATGAGCCGGTCGAGCAGGCGGCCGAACACGCCGCGCGACGGGGCGTCGGCAGCCGGCTGGCGGGCGGCGGGATCGGTGTGAATCGCGGCAATGGCAAAAGACGCGGCCATGAGTTGTCTCCATCGGGGAGCTGAGGTTTATGCCGTGCAACATAAACCTTTCGCGCCGCACAAAAAGCGACACGAACTCATGGCTGGCCTGCAACTATCGCAAGGCCGGAATGCTCCTCACGCCCCGCGAGGAAGGAATAAGGCCGGCGCAGGGCCTTTCCGCTCCCGCCACAGCAGCCGTGCCCCGACGCTGGGTCCCGTGAGGGGATGCTGGCGGCTGAGGCAAGGTCGCCGCGCCTTTCGACGCGACGGAGCCGTGATGCCTACCCGCCCGACCGACCCGGTTGGGGCCGCCCGGCGTCAGGACAGGCGAATGGGCATGTTGACCGGCCGGCCGAGCCCGTCGGGCTGCGGCAGGGCGCCGTGCGCCGCCTTCATCAGCGCAAGGCGTTCCAGCACCTCGTCCGGGAAGGGCGAGGGCCGGCGGGTGCCGGTTTCGACATGCTGCGCCACCAGTTCGCAGGTCGCCGCCGTCCAGCCCTCGCGGGCATGGTGCATCTCCTGGAACAGGTGCATGCGTTTCTCGTCGTAATTGATGAGGCGCAGGGTGACCCGCACCTCATGGCCCGCACGCAGGGTGCGCAGGAAGCGCTGATGCGATTCCACGGTGAGGAAGGAGGAGCTTCGGGTCTCCGTCAGATGCGGCCCGAGCCCGACCAGAAACACCGCCTCCTCGACCGCGCGGTCGAAAAGAAGGCTGTAATATGCGGTATTAAGCTGCCCGTCGTAATCGACCCAAGCGGGCTCGACCGTCATTACGGACGAGACGAATGGGGCGAAGAATACGGGTTCGAAATCGATCCCGTCCAGCATGACACCATTCCCGACTTTATCGAGCGCCAACGCTCTTGATGAACGTCACGTCCGTGCGCTGCCTTATTGACAAGCATTGTGCCGACTTTCCATGCAGTCGTCACCTATCGAAATGGCTTTAGAAGGGCGGAATTGGAGTGTTTCCGGGGAATCTGCCGGCGAGCCGGCAAATCACCCGCAACTGACACCTCGCCCCCGGCGCGCGTAGGGTATATGGCTCGCCCGCGCAGGGGTGCAGCAGGGCAGACGAAGAGGAGGCGGAGATGGCCGGGCTTATGGATGGGATGACGCAGGAGCGGGCGGCCGAAACGGCGGTGGCCGCGACGGTAGCGAGCCTTTCGAAGCACTTCGGCGACCGCCTTTCCACCGGCAGGGCCGTTCGCGAGCAGCACGCCAACACGATCACCTGGCTCGGCAACGAAGCGCCCGATGCGGTGGTGTTCGCCGAGAGCGAGGACGACGTTCAACTTATCGTGCGTACCTGCGCCCAGCACGGCGTGCCGGTGATCCCGTTCGGCACCGGCTCCTCGCTGGAGGGCCAGGTCAACGCGCCGAAAGGCGGCATCTCCATCGACCTGTCGCGGATGAACCGCATCCTCGGCGTGAACATGGAGGATCTCGACTGCGTGGTGGAGCCCGGCGTCACCCGCAAGCAGCTCAACGACCATCTGCGCGATGTCGGCCTGTTCTTTCCCATCGATCCCGGCGCCGATGCCTCGCTGGGCGGCATGGCGTCCACCCGCGCCTCCGGCACCAATGCGGTGCGCTATGGCACGATGAAGGACAATGTCATCGCGCTGAACGCGGTGCTGGCCAATGGCGAGCTCATCACCACCGCCCGCCGCGCGCGCAAATCCGCCGCCGGCTACGACCTCACCCGGCTGTTCGTCGGTGCCGAGGGCACGCTCGGCGTCATCACCCGGCTGACGCTGAAGCTCTCCGGCCAGCCGGAGGCGATCTCCGCCGGCGTGTGCCCGTTCCCGACCATCCGCTCGGCCTGCGACGCGGTCATCGCCACCATCCAGAGCGGCCTGCCGGTGGCGCGCATCGAACTGCTCGACGAAGTGCAGGTGAAGGCGTGCAACGCCTATTCCAAGCTCGACCTCGCCGAGCAGCCCACCCTGTTCGTCGAGTTCCACGGCACCGAGGCCGGCGTGCATGAGCAGGCCGAGCGCTTCGGCGAGATCGCGGCGGAATATGGCGGCGGCGCCTTCTCCTGGGCGACGCGCCCGGAGGACCGCTCGAAGCTGTGGCAGGCGCGGCACGACGCCTACTGGGCCTGCCTGCCGCTGAAGCCGGGCGCCAAGGCGCTGGCGACCGATGTCTGCGTGCCGATCTCGCGGCTGGCCGAGTGCGTCGACGAGACCAAGCGCGACATCGAGGAGATGGGCATGGTGGCGCCGATCGTCGGCCATGTCGGCGACGGCAATTTCCACACCGTGACGCTGGTCGACATGGACGACCCGCAGGACGTGGCGAAGGCCAAGGACTTCATTTCGCGCATGGTGAAGCGCTCGCTGGCCATGGGCGGCACCGCCACCGGCGAGCACGGCGTCGGCCAGGGCAAGCGCAAATACATGGAGGCCGAACACGGCGCGGCGACGCTCGACGCCATGCGGGCGATCAAGCAGGCGCTCGACCCGCAGGGCATCATGAATCCCGGCAAGATCCTTCCCTGAGAGGAGCCTGCGCCGCAGAACCGCCGGCACCCCACCATCATGCTGTTGCATCGATGTGGAGGATGCAAATAACGTCAAGCGTCTAAGACTGTCGGCGGCCGGCCTTTCCCGCATCGGGCGAGGGCCGGCGCGGCCGATCGCGGAGGAACCGGGTGCAGAATTTCCTGCTCACGCTGGCGGGGGCGGTGATCCTGGCAATCGCCGCCGCCTTCGCTGCCCCCTATCTGATCGACTGGACGCCGTGGCGGGCGAGCTTCGAGGCGCAGGCGGCGCGGGTGATCGGCGCGCCGGTGGTGATCCGCGGCCCGATCGACGCCCGGCTGCTGCCGACCCCCTCCGTGGTGCTGCGCGACGTGTCGATCGGCGTCGATGCCGGCGGCACCGGCCTGTCGGTGCGAGAACTCGCTGCCAGCCTGACTCTCGGCGAACTGATGCGCGGACGCATCGCGGTGCAGCACCTCACCCTCGACGAGCCGAGCGGGCGGCTGGTGCTGGACGCCACCGGCCGGGTGGCGAAGCCGACCGGCGCCGGTGCCCCGGCCGATCTCGGCATCGCCGCCTTCACCATCCGCCAGGGGCGGCTGGAACTGATCGATCGCGCCAGCGGGCGCATGCTGCGCCTCGACGACATCGCCGCCACCGGGGCGCTCACCAGCCTGGCCGGGCCGCTGCGGCTCGACGGCGAGGTGACGGCGGCCGGCGCGCGGCGGAAGCTGAAGCTCGGGCTCGCCGGCGTCGCGCCGGATGGCAGTTCCCGGCTGCGGCTGTCGTTGCAGCAGATCGATTCGCCGTTCCTCCTCGATGCCGACGGCACACTCAGCCTTGCCGGCGGCCGGCCGGCCTTCGCCGGCAAGGCCAGCCTCTCCACCGCGCCGGCGGCGCGGCCGGCGAGCGTCGACGCAACCGGTTCCGCGGCGCCGGCCGGCTGGAGCCTCAGCGGCACGGTGAACGCCACGCCGGCGGCGCTGGAGGCGACGAATCTGACGCTGGCGCTCGGCTCGGCCGAGCGGCCGGTGGAACTCGCCGGCAGTGGCCGGTTGTCGACCACCCCGGCCAGCCAGGGCAGCCCCGGCACATCGCGGCTGGAACTGAACCTCGCGGCGCGGCAGATCGATCTCAACGCCGCCACCGGCGGGGCGCCGCCGCTGGCGGCGCTGAACGAGGTGGCCCGTGCGGTCGCCCCGCTCGCCGAGGTGACCGGCGCCGGCACGCTGGATCTCGCCGCCGATACGGTGCTGCTCGCCGGGGCGGCGATGCGGGAGGTGAAGGCCGGACTCGACTGGTCCGGCGGCAGCTGGGCGGTGCGCACGCTGGAGGCGCGGCTGCCCGGCGGCGCGCGGGCGCAACTGGCCGGCAAGGTGGCGACTCCCGCGGCCGGCGCGGCCCCGGTGGCGAACGGGGTGGGCGACGCGGCGCTGTTCGCCGGAACGGTGGCGGCGAGCGCCGAGGACCTGCCGGCCTTCCTCGCCTGGGCGATGCCGCAGGCGGGCGGCTTTGCCGCCGGGCTTCCCGCCGGCGCCGCCAGGCTCGATGCCGGCATCGCGCTCGGCGCCGACAAGGTCGAGCTGTCGGCGATGACGCTGGCCGCCGGCGGGCTGACGCTCACCGGCTCGGGTTCCTATGCCTTCGCCGATGGCGACCGGCGCGGCCGGATCGATGCGGCGCTTGCCGGGCGCGGGGTCGATCTCGACCCGCTGATCGCGCCGGCGCGGCGGCTGATGGCGGCGGGCGGGGAAGCGCTCGATATCGGCCTCACCTTCTCCGGCCGGACGGTGCGGCTCGCCGGGGTGGATGCCGCCGGCATCGACCTGGCACTCACCGCCGGGACGCAGGGCATCGACATCGAGCGGCTGGCGCTCGGCAATTTCGGCGGCATCGACCTTCGGGGCGCGGGACGGGTGGCGGCCGCCGGCGAGCCGGATGGCGGGCTGCACGCGACCCTCACCGGCGCACGGGCGGACGGGCTGATGGCGCTGGCACGGCTTGCCGGCTTCGAGCAGGCGCGTGACATGCTGGCAAAGCTCGGCGCCGATCTCGCGCCGGTGAATGCCGAGGTGACGCTCGCCTCGGCCGGCGGGCGCATGGACCTCACCGTCACCGGGCGGCTTGGCGCCTATTCCGGCAAGGGCGCGCTGGGCCTTAGCGGCGGGCGGCCGGCGACCGGTTCGCTCGCCCTCAATATCGCCGATGGCAGCGCCTTCCTGACCCGGCTCGGGGTGCCGGGGCTGCGGCCCAAGCTCGGGCCGGCGCGGCTGGACCTGACGGCCGAGCCCGGCCTCGCCGCCAGCTTTGCGCTCGCCGGTGCCCGGCTTGCCGCCAAGGGCACGCTGGCGCGGGCGGACGATGGGACTCTGACGCCGGATCTGGCGCTGACGCTCGATGAGGCCGACCTCGCCCGGCTGCTGCCGGACCTCGCCATGGGCGGCGTGCGGACGCTGCCGGCCCAACTGGCCGCACGCCTGACGCGCGAGGGCGACGGCTACCGCCTCGCCGGACTGACCGGCAGCCTGGCCGGCACCCCGCTGGCGGGCAGCCTGGTTTACCGCCCGGGCACGCCGGAGCCGGTGGAGGCGGATCTTTCGCTGCCGGAATGGCGGCTGACCACTGCGCTGGCGCTGATCGCCGGCCGGAGCAGCGGCGAGGGGCGCTGGCCCACCACCGGCTTTTCGCCGCCGCCGCTGGCCAAGGCGGCCGGGCGGGTGCGGCTCGACATCGGCCGGCTGGATTTGCCGGGCGGGCTGACGCTCGACCGGACGACGCTGCGCGCCCGGCTTGGCGGTGGCCGGGTGATCGTCGAGGAATTCGCCGGCGGGCTGGCCGGCGGCGCGCTTGCCGGCCGGCTCGACCTCTCGCGCAACGGCGCCGCGGTGCGGGCGGATGGCAGCCTGACGCTGAAGGCAATGCCCTCGGCACCGCTGCTCGCCGCCGGCGGCGTGACGCGGCCGATGGCGCAGGGCGTCGTCGACCTCTCGCTCGATTTCACCGGCGCGGGCACTTCGCCGCGGGCGCTGGTCGGCAGCCTTGCCGGGCAGGGCAGCCTGGCGCTCGATGGCATCGAGATCGCCGCGACCTCACCGGCGGCGCTGCAATATGTGATGCTGGCCACCGAACGCGGTCTGCCGCCGGAGCCGCGCCGGGTCGCCGAACTGTTCGAGGAAGGGCTTGCCCGCGGGCCGCTGAAGCTTCCCCGTGCCGAGACCACGCTCAGCCTGGTCGCCGGCGTGGCGCGCAGCGGGGTGGCGCGGCTTGCCATCGGCGACCAGCGCTTCGCGCTGTCCGGCGGCCTCGACCTTGCCAGCCTCGGCATCGAGGCGCTGGTCGAGATCGAGGATGTCGGCAAGGTCGGCGGCGCGTCGGGTACCGCGGCGATGCCGGCCGCCGCCCTACGCTGGAGCGGGCCGCTGGCGGCGCCGGAACGGCGTACCGACGTCACCGCCCTGGTCGCCGCCGTCAACCTGCGGGCGCTGGAACGCGAGACCAAGCGGCTGGAGGCGGAATATGGCCGCACGCCGCTGACCAATGCCGGCCATGCCACCGACACGCCGCTCCAGCCGGCGCCGTCGCCACCGCCACCGCCGATCGCGTCGCCCCCGGCGCTGGTGCCGCAGTCCAGCCCGGGGCCGGCGCCCCGGCTGGTGCCGCAGGCGCCGCCGCTGCGGCAGGTTCAGCGCGATGTTCCGCCGAGTCAGTCGCCGCAACGTGAGGCGCCGCGGCGCGAGGAGATGCCGGCGGCACCGGTGTCGCCGCCGCCCTTCCAGATGGAGCCCGGCTCCCCGGCGCCGCCGCTCGCGCCGCCGGTCGACATTCCGCCGGATGCCTTGCTCAACCCGATCATGCAGCCGCCGCTGGCGCCCTAGAGCAATTCCGGTGAAATCAGGTTCACCGGAATTGCTCCAACTCTTTGATTTTTCGCAATTCTTCCGCAAAATCGCAGCGCGGTCTTGCGGGGAATTGCCCTAGGCACGGCTTCCTGTCTCGCGGGCCGGATGGCGCTTCGCCTGAAGGCGCCTCGGCGTTCCGGCGGCGCGGCTCAGCCGGTGACGAACGCGTCGCGCGCATAGCCCTGGAGATAGAGCAGCGCGGTGAGATCGGCATGGTCGATGCGGATCTGCGCCGCCGCCGCCACCGCCGGCTTGGCGTGATAGGCGATGCCGAGCCCGGCCGCCTCCAGCATGGCGAGATCGTTGGCGCCGTCGCCGACCGCCATCGTCTCGTGCGCGGCAAGGCCGAGCGACTCGCGGGTCTCGATCAGGGCCGCGAGCTTGGCCTCGCGGCCGAGGATTGGCTCGGCGACGGTGCCGGCGAAGCTTTCCGCCTCGACGATCAGCTCATTGGCGCGGTCGGCGTCGAAACCGATCGTCGCGGCGATGCGCCGGGTGAACAGGGTGAAGCCGCCGGACACCAGCAGCGTGCGGGCGCCGTGGGCGCGCATGGTGCGCACCAGCTCGATGCCGCCGGGGGTCAGCCGGATGCGCTCGGCGATCACCTCGTCGACGACGGCGACCGGCAGACCCTTCAGCAGCGCCACGCGCTCGCGCAGCGCCGGCTCGAAGGCGATCTCGCCGCGCATCGCCCGCTCGGTGATGGCGGCGACATGCGCCTTCATGCCGGCATAGTCGGCGAGCTCGTCGATGCATTCCTGGCCGATCATGGTGGAATCCATGTCGGCGAGGAACAGCTTCTTGCGCCGCCCCTCGGCGGCCACCAGGGCGATATCGACCGGGGCTGGCGCCAGCGCCGTGCGCAATGCCTCGATATCGGCCGTGCCGGAAAAGCCGATCTCGACGGCGATGCCCTCGGCCAGCACGCGGGGCGGGTGCGCGCCCGGCAGCAGCGCCGCGGCGCGGGCGGTCAGCGCGGCATCGACGGCGGGTGCGGCGGGGTTGGCGACGAGGACGGCGTAATGGCTCGGCGAATGGCTCGACATGTTCGGCTCGATTATGGGGTTGCCGACGGGCCGGCGCCGGGCAACAAGGCGTTGCGCGGGTAGTGCGCGCGGGAGGGATGAAGCATGGAGACCGGCGGGCAAGAGCCCATCCGGCCGCGCGCGGTGCTTATCGCAGGGCCGACGGCGAGCGGCAAGTCGGCGCTGGGGCTCGCTCTCGCCGCGCGTCTCGACGGCGTGGTGATCAATGCCGATTCCATGCAGGTCTATGCCGATCTGCGCGTGCTTTCCGCGCGCCCGACCGCTGAGGAGGAGGCGCGGGCGCCGCATCGGCTCTATGGCCATGTCGACGGCGACGCCGATTATTCCGTCGCCCATTGGGTGGAGGATGCCCGCCGCGTCCTGGCCGAAGTCGAGGCCGAAGGCAGGCTGCCGTTCCTGATCGGCGGCACCGGGCTGTATTTCAAGGCGCTGACGCAGGGGCTGTCGCCCATGCCCACGGTGCCGGACGAGGTGAAGGCGCGGGTGCGGGGGCGCGGTGAGGCGGCCGAAGCGCTGCATGCGCGGCTTGCGCGTCTCGATCCGCGCACCGCCGCCCGGCTGCGGCCCAGCGATACCCAGCGGCTCACCCGCGCCATCGAGGTGTTCGAAGCCACCGGCCGGTCATTGGCGGACTGGCAGGAGGAAGCGACGAGCCCGGCGGTGCTGCGGCCGCAGGAGACGCTCGGCGTGTTCCTCGCCACCGACCGCACGGCGCTGCGGTTGCGCATCGCCGACCGCTTCCGCCAGATGATGGCGGACGGGGCGCTGGAGGAAGTGCGCCGGCTGGTCGGGCGGGGGCTGCCGGCCGACCGCACCCTCCTCAAGGCGCATGGCGTGCCGCATCTGGCGCGGCATCTGGCGGGAGAGCTGTCGCTCGAGGAGGCGATCGAGGCGGGGATCGCCGATACCCGCCGCTACGCCAAGCGACAGGACACCTGGTTCCGCCACCAGCTCGACGGCTTCGCCTGGATGACCCCGCCCGAGGCGGCGCGGGCGGTGGCCGCGGCTTTTGGCGCGGGCGCGTGAGCCGGCGGGCCGGAGCCGGCCGCCGTCCGCGCCTTTGCCGTGCCGGGATGCGGTTCAGAGATCGAGGTCGGACAGGCCGGGGTGATCGGCCGGGCGCGGGCCGGAGCGATCCCAGTGGAACTTGCGGTCGGCCTCGCGGATCGGCAGGTCGTTGATGCAGGCATAGCGCCGCACCATCAGTCCGTTCTCGTTGAACTCCCAATTCTCGTTGCCGTAGGAACGGAACCAGTTGCCGGAATCGTCGTGCCATTCATAGGCGAAGCGCACGGCGATGCGGTTATCGGTGAAGGCCCACAACTCCTTGATGAGCCGGTAGTCGAGTTCCTTCGCCCATTTGCGGGTGAGGAAGCCGACGATCTCCTCACGGCCGCTGACGAATTCGGCGCGGTTGCGCCATTTGCTGTCCGGCGAATAGACCAGCGAAACCCGGTGCGGGTCGCAGGAATTCCAGCCATCCTCGGCGCCGCGCACCTTCTGGATGGCGGTTTCGCGGGTGAAGGGCGGCAATGGCGGGCGCGTTTCGGTCATGGCGTGTTGCTCCTGTCGTCAGGCCTGCGGGCGGTCGTGCGGCCGCGATGCGGCGGCCGCGCCGCATCCATGCATGGGATCGGCACCGGCGTGTACCCGGTTCGCCCGACGCCGGCCGGAAGGCTTCAGGAGGTCGCGCCGGAGGCCCGCACGCGCCGTGCCGGCAGCGGGCGCAGCCTCAGCGCCACCTCGCTCGCCAGCGCCACCGCGACGCCGAGGCCGGCGACCCACCAGGCCGGGCGGATGGAATAGGCGAAGGCGAGATTGGCGGCCAGCACCCGCACCGGATCGATGCCGGTGGCGGCGAGATACCAGCCGGCCTCCACCAGCGCGGTGGCGAGGCCGGCGCCGAAGGCGAGCAGCACCAGCGGGGCGAGGCCGGTGCCGCGCCCGTAGCGCTGAAGCACCCGCCAGCCCATCAGCCACAGGAAGAATCCCGCCATCAGCGTCGGCTCGGTGACGTCGAGCTTCTGCTGCATGAAGAAGTGCAGAATGGCGAGCGCGGTGATCGGGTAGGCAAGTTGGTGCAGCCGGCTCCAGCGCTCGGCACCCAGGCGGGCGATGGCGCCATCCCAGGACGTGGCCGACAGAGTCGCGAGCCCGAGCAGCGCCACGAAGCCGATGGTGAGATAGATGCGCAGCACGATCTCGCGCGCCACCACCGACAGCGACCCCATATCGATGCAGTAGAGCCCGAAATGCACCGCCACCAGCGCCGCGGCACCGAGCCCGAGGGTGCGGCGGGCATTCAGCAGCTTCGGCCAGTTGAACAGCCGCCGCGCCGGGGTGACGGCGAGGGTGATCAGCAACAACCGCACCGCCCAATCGCCGAGGAAGCGCAGCGTCTCGACCAGCGGACGGGCGCCGAGGGCGGGGCCGCCGCCCAGCCCGCCGGCGGCACCGCCGCCGAGGCCGCCCGCCGCACCAGCACCCAAGCCGGCCCCCAACCCCGGGCCGCCCAATCCCGGTGCGCCGAGGCCGAGCGGATCGGTCGCAAGGTCGCCGCGCAGGATGCGGATGGCCAGCAGCGCAAAGGGAAGGAGCACCAGCAACAGGGCGGCGATCTTCTCGGGACTCCACCGGTAGGCGGAGCCCCTGGCAGCGGAGCGTTCGCGGAGAAAGGGCATTGGCGGCTCGTTGGCTGTCGGAGGGCGCACTCTACAGATACGCCGGCACCATCGCCTTCATTTCGGCACGGCGGCGCACGTCTTCGTGAGCGGCGCTGCTCATTCGCGGGGGGCGGGCAACGAGGCTCGCGAAGGCTCTCCGTCGCCTTGACCTGAGGGAAAAGGGTGGGCGGAGCGCTCCGGAGCCATGCAAGGGCGTTGCCCCGTGCCAAGCCGCTGCGCCGGTGGCGCTGGCGAGAGGTCAAGATACCGGCCGATGGCGGCACCCGAAGGGGCCTCCGGGCGTCAGTCCGCGAATACCCGTGTCACATGGCCCATCTTGCGGCCGGGCCGGGCTTCGGCCTTGCCGTAGAGGCTGAGCATGGCCCCCGGCTCCGCGAGCACGGCGGGCCAGGTTTCCGCCTCCTCGCCGATGAGGTTGGTCATCTCGACGCGGGCGCCGAGCCGCTCCGCCGCGCCGAGCGGCCAGCCGGCAATGGCGCGCACATGCTGCTCGAACTGGCTGGTACGGGCGCCGCCCAGCGTCCAATGGCCGGAATTGTGCACGCGCGGGGCGATCTCGTTGACCACGAGGCGCTCTTCCGCGCCCCTGCCGACCACGAACAGCTCCACCGCGAACACGCCGACATAATCGAGCGCGTCGCCGATGCGCCGGGCGATATCGGCGGCGGCGGCGACCGAGGCGGCGCCGAGCCGGGCAGGGACGGTCGACTTGTGCAGGATATGGTGGCGGTGCTCGTTCTCGGTCACCTCATAGGCAGCCACCGTGCCATCAAGCGCACGGGCGGCGACCACCGAGACCTCGCACTCGAAGGGCACGAAGCCCTCCAGCACCGCCGAGTGGCGGCCGATGGCTTTGAACGCAGCGGCGGCATCCTCGCCGGGGCGGATCATCACCTGGCCCTTGCCGTCATAGCCGAAGCGGCGGGTCTTCAGCACCGCCGGACGGCCGATGCGGGCCAGCGCCGCTTCCAGCGCGGCGTCGCCGTCGACGGCCGCGAAGGGAGCGACCTCGATGCCGAGTCCGTTGACGAAGTTCTTCTCGGCGAGGCGGTCCTGGGTGATGCCGAGCGCCTTGGCGCCGGGGTGCACCGGCACGAATCGGGCGAGGTGCCCGGCGGTGTCGACCGGCACGTTCTCGAATTCGTAGGTGACGACGTCGACGGCGCGGGCGAAGCGCTCCAGCGCCGCGGGATCGTCATAGGCGGCCTGGGTGTGGGCATCGGCCACCTGGAAGGCCGGGCTGCCGTCCTCCGGGGCGTAGATATGCGCCTTCAAGCCGAGCGGGGCGGCGGCGAGGGCGATCATGCGGGCGAGCTGGCCGCCGCCGAGGATGCCGATGGTCGAGCCGGGCTTCAGCATCAGGCGGGCTCGCCGGAGGTGGGCTCGAAGGCGACCGAGGCGGTGCGGGCGGCGCGCCAGGCGGCGAGGCGGATCGACAGCCCTTCGTCGGACAGTGCCAGCACGGCGACGGCAAGGAGGGCGGCATTCACCGCCCCGGGCTTGCCGATGGCGAGGGTGCCGACCGGGATGCCGGCCGGCATCTGCACGATGGAATACAGGCTGTCGAGGCCGGACAGCGCCTTGGATTCCACCGGCACGCCGAACACCGGCAGGGTGGTGAGCGAGGCGACCATGCCGGGCAGATGGGCGGCACCGCCGGCGCCGGCGATGATGGTCTTGTAGCCGGCCGCCTTGGCGCCCCTGGCGAAATCGAACATGCGCTCCGGGGTGCGGTGGGCGGAAACGATGCGGCAGTCATGGGCGACGCCGAGCTCGTCAAGCGTCTGGGCGGCGTGGCGCATGGTTTCCCAGTCGGACTGGCTGCCCATGATGATGGCGATCGGCCGCGCATCGGCGGTCGTGACGGCGGACATGTACGGCCCTTCCCCGGAAAAGAAGGCGCGGATTATAGGAATCCGCCCCCCTGCGGCAAGGGAAAACCGCGAGCCGGAGCCTCGTGTGCAGGAGGGAAAGGCAAAGGCGGGGACAGGCATGGCGCGAGGCGCTCATGCTTAACACCGCCTTTACCGCCCCCCGGCAGAGTATCGCCCACAGACCTGTTTCGCTCGCCCCCGGATGTTGCGTCGAAGCGACGGCTTCGGCGCATTGATCTTTTTGTCGGCTTTGTGAGTTGAACGGTTGAGGTATTGAGCGAGAACAGGGGCCGGATCTCGCCCCTGTTCGGGTTGACGGCGAGGAGCGGAGAGCATGATGTCCGGGCGTATGAATGGCGGCACCACGCTCCGTCTCGCGGCAATGGCGCGCACCTTGCTAGCGGGAACCGCGGTGTGGGCCGGGCTCTGTGTCCCCGGAGGAGTGGCGACCGGCACGGCCGGCGCGCGGGCGCAGGGCCTGTCGGAAGCCGGCATGCAGGGCGGCGCGGGTGCCGGGTTGACGGGCATCCCGACCTCGGCGGCGCGCGCCGGCAACGGCACCGCCGACAGCCTATACGCCTTCGATGCCGCCGCCGCCGGCATGCGCAGCGCCGGGCAGGGCGCGTCGCTGCTCGCCGCGCTCGGCGGCGAGCCGGCGCCGTTCGACATTAACGGCGCGCGCAGCCAGCCGCATCCGGCGGAGCCAGGGCCGGGCGCCGAACCCGCTGCCGCACCGGCAGCCCAGGAGGCCGCGCCCGCGCCGGCAATCGGTGCCGGGGCCCCGGCTCCGGGTGCCGCCACGCCGGGCGCCACGCAGCCGGCCACCGCCACCCCCGCGACGGCCATCGGCGTCTCGGCGACCGAGCCCGGCGCGGCCGCGGCGGTGGCGGCGCGCATCGGCGAGCTGATCGCCGACCAGCTGCCGCGCTTCGCCGCCCGCGCCAACGAGCAGCAGGCGCTCGCCGCCTTCTATGCCGAGCGCCAGTACCAGCCATTGTTCACCGCCGGGACCGCGTGGTCGCCGCTCGGCACGGCGGTGCAGCAGCAATTCGCCGCCTCCTGGCAGGATGGATTGCAGCCGGCCGATTATGAGGTGCCGGCGCTCGCCGCGCATCCGAGCGACGCCGAACTCGCTGCCGCCGAGCTTAAGCTGGCCTCGACGCTGATGCTCTATGCCCGCCATGTGCAGAGCGGGCGATTCGATCCCAAGCGCATCTCGGCCAATATCGATCCTTCGCCGACGGTGCCAGATCCGCGCGTCGTGCTCGCCGAGGTGGCCGGCGCAGCCGATGCGCGGGCGGTGCTCGCCGGCTACGCCCCGCAATATGACGAATACCGCCTGCTGAAGGCCCAGCTCGCCAGCCTGCAGGGCGAGCGGCGCGGGGCGCCGCCGCCGCACGTGCCGGCCGGCCCGACCCTGCGGCCCGGCGACGACGATCCTCGCGTGCCGGCGCTGCGCGCCCGGCTCGGCGTGCCCGGCGCGCCGACCGACACCTATTATTCGCCGGAACTGGTGGAGGCGGTGCGCGCCTTCCAGAGCTCCGTCGGCGAGCGTGCCGACGGCGCGGTCGGCCCGATGACGCTGGCGGCGCTGAACGATGCCGGCGAGGACCGCACCGCCGACATCATCGCCAATATGGAGCGCTGGCGCTGGCTGCCGCATGCGGTGGCGCCGACCTATGTGATCGTCAACATCCCCGAATACATGGTGCGCATCGTCGTCAACGAGCAGACGATCCATGAGACGCGGGTCATCGTCGGCAAGCCGGAGAACCAGACGCCGGTGATGACCGAGAACATGCAGTACACGGTGTTCAACCCGTCCTGGAACGTGCCGCCCGGCATCATGCGCAACGAGATGCTGCCGAAGCTGCGCTCCGACCCCTATGCGCTGGCCCGCCAGGGCATCGACGTGGTGCGCAACGGCCGCACCGTCGACCCCGGCACGGTGGACTGGAGCCGCGGCTCGCAGGGCTATTCCTTCCGCCAGCCGCCGGGCGAGCGCAACGCGCTGGGCAACATGAAGTTCATGTTCCCGAACAAGCACTCGGTCTATCTGCACGATACCCCGAACCGCTCGCTGTTCGCGCGCGACCAGCGCGCCCTCAGCCATGGCTGCGTGCGCGTGCACGAGCCGATGAAGTTTGCCGAGGTGCTGTTCTCGCTCGGCCTGCCGGGCGAGGGCTGGAACCAGCAGCGCATCTCCAAGCTGATCGGCGGCAAGGAGAAGTACCTCAACCTGAAGCAGCGCTTCCCGGTTCACCTCGTCTATTTCACCACCTATGTCGATGGCGACGGCCGGCTGGTGACCCGTCCAGACCTCTACGGCACCAATGCCGCCACCAAGACGATTCTCGGCATTGGCGGCGCGGCGCAGGTCGCCGACCGCGGCAACGCCCCGCAGCGCCGCTGATCGGCCGGGGCGACGGTAATACTGTGGTCTTGTCGACACGGCGGGCAGAAAAGTGGCCCGCCAGCGACCGATCTGACGCAATTTTGTTGATGCGGCACTCTTTCGCCACAGTCGCTTTTTAGCCAGAGTGCCAATGAGTGCGGGGGTTGGGCCGTAAACGTGCCCTTAACCAAACCTGACAAGACTATGTTCACCATGTCCGGGCTGGCGACGATGCCGGTTCGTCTCAAGGAAACGTTCGCTTATCGGGTTTGGGGTTCGTGCGCATCCATCAACGCTTCAATCACATCCGATCATCGCGTCTTCTGTCGCACCGCGTCGTCAAGGCGGCCGTTCTGGCTGCGCTGGTGACCGTCTGCGGCACCGACATGCTGCAGGACGCGGTCGCCAATGGCGATACCCGCACGCTGACGCTGCATCACGTCCATTCGGGCGAAAGCGCCACCGTCACCTTCAAGCGCAATGGCCGCTACGACCCGGCGGCGCTGAAGCAGCTCAACGTGCTGTTGCAGGATTGGCGGCGCAAGCAGCCGACCAATATGGACCCGCAACTGTTCGACATCGTGTGGGAGGTCTATCGCGAGACCGGCGCCACCCAGCCGATCGAGGTGATCGGCGGCTTCCGCTCGCCCGAGACCAACGCCATGCTCCGCGCCCGCTCGCGCGGCGTCGCCCAGACCAGCCTGCACATGCAGGGCAAGGCGATGGATTTCTACATTCCCGGCGTGCCGCTCTCCAAGATCCGCGAGGCGGGGCTGCGGCTCCAGCGCGGCGGCGTCGGCTTCTACCCGACCTCCGGCTCGCCCTTCGTGCATCTCGACACCGGCGGCGTGCGGCACTGGCCGCGCATGACCCGGCCCGAGCTCGCCCGCGTCTTCCCCAATGGCAAGACCGTGCATGTGCCCACCGATGGCAAGCCGATGTCCGGCTATGCCCTGGCGCTGGCCGAGGTCGAGGCGCGCGGCAAGGAGCCCGGCGGCGCCGGCGGCGCCTTCGCCGGCCTTGGCAGCGGCAACAATCCCAAGCCGAAGAACCTGTTCGCCGCGCTGTTCGGCAAGGGCGATTCCGAGGACGACGAGGAGAGCGCGGCGCCGGCCAGGGTTGCCGCTGCCCCGGCGCGTCCGGCCCCGGCCGCCGCGCCCGAGGCTCCGGCCCAGGCCCAGGCCCAGGCCCCGGCTGCGGCCGCCCCGGTGGCGGTGGCTGCCGCCGTTCCGCTGCCCAAGCCGGCGCCGCAGGCGCGCAATGCGCCGCTCGTGCCGGCCGAGGCGCCGGCGAACATCCCCTTCGCGGTGGCGTCCGCCACCCCGGCCGCCACCCCGGCGCCTGCCGCCTCGGCGGCGCTGGTGCCGCTGCCGACCGCTCGCCCAGGCGATGCGCCGAAAGCCGGTGCCGTCGTCGCCTCGCTGGCGCCAGTGGCGGTGCCGCTGCCGACCGCCCGGCCGTCCGAAGCGGGACGGCTGCCTGAACTCTTCGTCGCCAACGGCGCCAATGGGCAGGGCCCGGCGCTGGCCTATGCCTCGGCGACCGCCGGCGTGTTCCCCACCAACCGGCTGCAGCCGGGTCGCGCGGCGCAGCCGGCGCAGGTGCCGGGGGTGAATGCGCCGCTGGCGACGGGCCCGGCGCCGCATGCGCCGGCACGCGCCGCCGCCGGGTCGCCGAAAGCGACCGGCCCCTATACGCCGGAGATGCAGGCGGAGATTCGCGGGCTGTTCCTGAGCCCGACGGTGGCGACGCATGTGGTGATGCGGACGCCGGAACTGCGCCGCTTCGCCGCCTTCGTCGCGCCGCCGCGCCAGGTGGTGGCGGCGGGCTTCGGCAAGGATGGGTCCAACGGCCTGTCGACCAGCCGCTTCAGCGGTGCGGCGGTGGTCGCGGTGCCGGTGATCGCGGTGATCGACGGCCCGGCGCCGCTCGCCCGCAAGCTCTGACGGCCGGCTCAAGTACGGGGGCGGGCCTCCGGCCGGCGTCAATCCACGCGGCGTCTGACAGGCTCTTCAAGGAAAACGGCCCCGGCTGTGCAAGCCGGGGCCGTTTTCCATTGTTCCGGTCAGGCCCGCCGATCACAGCCGGTGCGGCGGTCGGCGGAGCGGCCCTGCCCTTGGCTCAGCTGCCGACCATGCCCAGCGCCTGCAGATAGAGGTCGACGATCGCCTCGTGCTCGGCGCGCTGGTCGGCGTCCTGCTTGCGGATCTTCAGGATCTCGCGTAGCGCCTTGACGTCGAAGCCGGTGCCCTTGGCTTCGGCGAACACGTCCTTGATGTCCTCGGAAATGGTCTTCTTCTCTTCCTCGAGGCGCTCGATGCGCTCGATGAAGGATTTCAGCTGTTCCTTGGCAAAGCCGGCGGCGGCATCGGACAGCGGCTGGTCGTTCGGAATGTCGGACATGGTTTCTCCCGCCGGAGCGATCCGGCTCGTCGGGTGATGAAAACGGGCGGCGATCAGGAGCGGAAGCGCTCGCCGGCGTCAAGTTCGCCAGGGGGAAGTGCGGGCGGCTGCGCCCGCTATCCACCGCCATGCACAGCTTCGACCGCGTCGGGCGGGCTCAGTGACCCGGACCCTTGAAGGCGGCCTGCTGCTCAGGCGTCGCCTCGGCCTGGTGCCTGGCCTTCCATTCCTCATAGGGCATGCCGTAGACGATCTCGCGGCTCTCGTCCTTGGTGAGCGGCAGGCCGCGCTCCCTGGCGGCGTCGAGATACCAGTTGGCAAGGCAGTTGCGGCAGAAGCCCGCGAGGTTCATCAGATCGATGTTCTGTACGTCGGTACGTCCGCGCAGATGCTCGACGAGGCGGCGGAAGGCGGCGGCTTCCAATTCGGTGCGGCTGGTCTCGCCGGGAGCGGTGATGTCGTCGGCCATGGAATCCTCCGGTCGGTTGCCCGCCGCGCTCAGGCGGCGGTCAGTTCGGCGATGTCGAGCGGCGCCACCGGCCCGGTGCGCGAGCCGAACAGCCGCCGCTCATGCAGTTCCGCGCCGGCCAGGATGCCGGGCAGCAGCTTTGCCAGCCGGTCGGCCCAGGCGATCTGGCCGTCGAGGTCGGCGATGAGATCCTGGCGGATCTCGATCAGCACATGGGCGAGGCCGGTGACGGTGCCGTGGCGATACAGGCAGTCATTCTTCAGCGCGCCGTCATAGGGCTCGTTGTCGCCGACGATGAGGTCGCCCTGCGCCTCCAGCCCCTCGATCAGCGGGCGGGCGAAGCGGGGGTCGAGGTCCCAGAGCAGGGCGACATGCCAGGGCCGCGGCGACCCGCGCCATACCGGGGTGAACGAGTGCACCGAGAAGATCGCCGGCACCACGCCGGTCGCCGTCATGCGGGCGATCTCGGCGGTGACGGCGCGATGATAGGGGCGGTGGAAATGATCGAGCCGGTAGGCGATCTCCGCCTCATCCACATGGCGGTTCGCGGGCACGATGGCGCCGTCGGACAGCCGCATCACCAGCGTCGGGTCGTCCTCGCCGCGATTGGGATCGATCAGCAACCGCGAGAAGTGCGACAGCACCGCCGGGCAGCCCAGCGCGCTCGCCAGCGCCCGCGTCACGCCGGCGGCGCCGATGTCGTAGCCGATGTGGCGCTCCAGTTCGGCGGGCGGCAGGCCGAGCGTGCCGTAGCGCGCCGGCAGGGCGTTCGAGGCGTGATCGCAGATGAGGAGAAGGCCGGCCGCAGCCTCGCCGTCGATGCGCTCGAACGGATGAAAGGCATCGTCGGCCGCGTCGAGCTCGGCGGGCGAGGGTTCATCGGAAAGATCGGGCCGGCGCATAATGTCCCATGCTACGAAAGTGGCGGCGGAGATAGTGACGAGCGGGCTCTGGTGCCATAGGAATACGCCCGTTTCGCGTCGCGCGGGAACCGGATTCGACCGATCCGCGCGCAAGAATGAAAGCTCGGCAGGGCAAGGTCAGGGGTTGCAATGACGGACGGATCGGCGCGCGCGTTTCTCGACAGGCTGTTCTCTGCGGCGGTGGCGGCTGCCCATCCTTCCACCTGTCTTCCCCCCGCGCTGCCCCCGCCGCCGGCTAACGGCCGGCTGATCCTGCTCGCCGCCGGCAAGGCGGCCGGCTCGATGCTGGAAGTCGCCGAATCCTATTATCTCGACCAGCACGGCTTCGATCCCGCGCGGCTCAAGGGCATCGGCGTCGCCCGCCATGGCTATGGCCGGCCAACCCGGCAGCTGGAGATGGTGGAGGCCGGCCATCCCGTGCCGGACGCCGCCGGGCTTGCCGGCGCGCAGAAGGCGCTCGACCTCGCCGCTTCGGCGACCGAGGAGGACCTGGTGCTGGTGCTGCTCTCCGGCGGCGCCTCGGCCAACTGGATCGCCCCGGCCTATGGCGTCGAGCTCGACGACAAGCGGGCGCTGACCAAGGCGCTGCTGCGTTCCGGCGCCAACATCACCGAGATCAACACGGTACGCAAGCACCTCTCACGCATCAAGGGCGGCCGGCTGGCGACGCTGGCGCAGCCGGCGCATGTGGTGACGCTGTCGATCTCCGACGTGCCGGGCGACGACCCGGCGGTGATCGGCTCCGGCCCGACCGTGCCCGATCCCTCGACGCTGGCCGAGGCGCGCGACGTGCTCGCCCGCTACCGCATCGATCCGCCGCCCTCGATCGCGGTGGCGCTGCGCGATGCGGCCAATGAATCGCCCAAGCCCGGCGATGCCGCCTTCGCCAATGCCGAGTATTATTTGGTCTCCCGGCCGTCCGACAGCTTCGTCGCCACCGATAAACTGGTGCGCGAGGCCGGCTACGAGCCGGTGCTGCTCGGCGACAATCTCGAGGGCGAGGCCCGCGAGGTGGCGGCGGCGCAGGCGGCGCAGGCGAAGGAACTCAAGGCCGCCGGCCGCAAGGCGGTGCTGATGTCCGGCGGCGAGCTCACCGTCACCATGCGCGGCAATGGCCGCGGCGGACCGAACCAGGAGTTCGCGCTGGCGCTGGCGGTGGCGCTGGACGGCGCGAGCCAGATCTATGCGGTCGCCGGCGACACCGACGGCACCGATGGCGGCGGCGGCGATGCCTCCGATCCTGCCGGCGCCTATGTCACGCCCGACACGCTGGCGCGCGCGGCGGCGGCCGGTCTCGATCCTGCCGCCTTTCTCGCCAATAACGATTCGACGGGCTTCTTCGAGGCGATCGGCGATCTGCTGACGCCGGGTCCTACCTGCACCAACGTAAATGATTTCCGTGCCGTTCTTGTCGATCCCTGACCTGCCCAAGCCGGGACAGCCGCGCCGGTGCGCGCGGCTGATGCTTGCCGCGCTCGTTGCCCTGCCGCTCCTGGCGACGCTTGCTCCCGTGCCGGCGGCGGCGGATTTCCGTCTGTGCAACCGCTCGAACAGCCGGGTCGGCATTGCCTTGGGCTACAAGGACGGCGAGGCGTGGGCGACCGAGGGCTGGTGGAACCTCGGTGCGCGCAGCTGCGAGACGCTGCTGCGCGGCGATCTGGTGGCGCGGTTCTATTACGTCTATGCGATGGATTACGACCAGGGCGGGGAATGGGCCGGCAAGGCCTTCATGTGCACCCGCGACAAGGAATTCACCATTCGCGGCATCGAGAACTGCCTGGCGCGCGGCTTCGACCGCACCGGCTTCTTCGAGGTGGATACGCAGGAACAGAAGAGCTGGACGGTGCAGCTGACCGAGGGGGGCCAGAAGCCCACCGCGCAGGCCGGGGGCGCCGCCGCGCCGCTGCCGCCGGCGAAGGCGCCGTAGACGCGCTGCACGGGCGTTTCGATGGGGCTTCTTTTGGCGGCTCCAGCATGGAGTTCGACGGCTGTCGTCGGATTGCCGGCGTCGAGGATGATCTCGCTCGTCGTGGCGAGACGCCTGGCGGAACCGCGGCGACGCATAACGCCGGGCGAATCATAACGCTGGGCCAAGCATCGATCGTTGCAGGGATGTTCCGCCGTTCGGCTGAATGCCGGGCCAGGCCGGATTTCTGCGCCTGTCCGTATGCCCTTGCTCTGGTGGAGCCCGGTTCTTGCCGGCTGGTGACGCGAGGCGCCGGAGCCGGGGGTGGCCGGCTTCGGCGAGGCGGCTGACCGGGCCGTGGACCGAAGGGCTCGGCCTTCCCCGGCAGCGGGCCGGCGGCTTCCCGGAGGACGCCGTCGGCGCGCGATAGGCCTCAATCCACCGGCAGCGCGGTGAAGCGCACCTGGCCGCCGGCGTCGCTGATCATCAGCAGCGCCGAGCGCCGGCCGTCCTTCTTCAGCGTGGCGATGCGGTTCTCCACGTCCTTCGGCGTGGCGGTCGCCTCCTGGTTCACCTCCAGGATGAGGTTGCCGGCGACGAGGCCGCGGTCGGCGGCGGGGGTGTTCGGCTGCACCGTCACGATCACCACGCCCTTGGCGTCGTCTTTCAGCTTGAACCGGCTGCGCAGCTCCGGCGTGAGCTCGGCGATCTCCAGCCCCATCAGCTTGGTGGTGGTCGCGGCGTCCGGCGCCGGCTTGTCGGGCGTCGCCGGGGCTTCGGTGTCGGCCGGCTTGTCGTTCTCGTCGAGGCGGCCGACGGCAAGCTTCAGGGTCTCTTCCTTGCCCTTGCGCACCACCACCACATCGACCTGCTTGTCGACCGGGGTATCGGCGACGATGATTGGCAGCGCGCGCATGTCCTTCACGTCCTTGCCGTCGAACTTGACGATGACGTCGCCGGCCTTGATGCCGCCCTTGGCGGCCGGGCCGTCGTCGGTCACCGAACCGACCAGGGCGCCGCGCGTCCTGCCGAGCGACAGGCTCTCGGCGATCTCGTCGGTCACCTGCTGGATGCGCACGCCGATCCAGCCGCGACGGGTCTCGCCGAACTCCTTCAGCTGGGCGATCACCGGCACCGCGGTATTGGCCGGCACCGCGAAGCCGATGCCGATCGAGCCGCCGGACGGCGAGATGATGGCGGTATTAATGCCTATGACGTTGCCATCCATGTCGAACAGCGGACCGCCGGAATTGCCGCGGTTGATGGCGGCGTCGGTCTGCAGGAAATTGTCGTAGGGGCCGGAATTGATGTCGCGGTTGCGCGCCGAGATGACGCCTACCGTCAGCGTGCCGCCGAGGCCGAACGGGTTGCCGATCGCCATCACCCAGTCGCCGACGCGCAAGACGTCGGAATCGCCGAACTTCACCGAGGTGAGCGTCTTGCCTTCCGGCGGCGTCACCTTGAGCAGCGCGAGATCGACCTTGGTATCGCGGCCGACCAGCTCGGCCTTGAGCCTGCTGCCGTCGGCGAAATTGGCATAAATCTCGTCGGCGTCGGCAATGACATGGTTGTTGGTGACGATGAAGCCGGCCGGGTCGATGACGAATCCCGAGCCGAGGGAGGAGACGCGCCGCGGCCGGCCGCCATTCTCCTCGCCCTGCTGCTGACGGCGCTTGAAGAATTCCTCGAAGAACTCCTCGAAAGGCGAGCCGGGCGGCAGTTCCGGGGTCGGCACGCTGCGCGAGGGTGCGACGGTCTGCGAGGTGGAGATGTTGACCACCGCGTCCATTACCCGCGCGGCGGTATCGGCGACGGTGTCCGGGCCCTTGGTGGCGGCGGCGAGCGCCGGGGCGGCAGCGCCGAACAGCAGGGACAGGCCGAGCATCGCGGCGAGCGACAGGTTGGAGAGAGCGGCGCCTCGATGGGGTGCGGACATGGTGCCTCCTTCGCGTCCCGACGGGATCGGCCCCTTCCGCTGCGGCGCGGAACAGGGCTTCATCGGCGAACGCTTAACCGGGGGCGGGCGCGATGCAAGCCAAAAGCGCGCGAGCCGCGCCGCGCGCCTTCGCGCGAGAGGCCGCCGGATGCGCAGGGCACCCGGCGGAAAGATCAGCCTCGAATGAGCCAGACCACCAGCAGGCCGACAAGGGCGCCGACGAGGCCGGCAATGCGCAGCGGCACGTCCGGCAGCTTCTCCATCGCCTCCATGGCGCGGCGCATCGCGCCGGGAGCGGCTGCCAGCATCAGGCCCTCGATGACCAGCACCAGACCGAGCGCGACGATGAGATCGGACATCGTCGCCCGAACTCAGTTCGCCGGCTGGGCGGGGGCTGCCGCGGCGCCGGGCGCCGGGGGGACAGCCGCCGGGTTGGGCGCGTTGAAGAAGCGGAAGAAGTCCGAGGTCGGCGAAACGACCATGCGGGTATCGGTGTTCTTCATCGCTTCCTCATAGGCCTGCATCGACCGGTAGAAGTCGAAGAAGCCCTTATCCTGCCCGTAAGCCTGCGCGAAAATCTCGTTGCGCTGGGCTTCGCCCTCGCCGCGCAGCTTGTCGCCGGCGGCGTTGGCCTCGGCGACGATGATCGTCGAGTCGCGGTCGGCGCGCGAGCGGATGGTCTGCGCCTGTTCGCCACCCTGGGCGCGGATCTCCGAGGCCTCCCGCTGACGCTCGGTCTGCATGCGCTGGAACACCGCCTGGCTGTTGGCCTCCGGCAGGTCGGCGCGCCGAATGCGCACATCGATGACGTTGATGCCGAAATTCGCGGCCTCGCGGTTCACCTGGTCGCGGATGCGGGTCATCAGCGTCTCGCGCTCGTCGCGCACCACCTGGATGAAGGTGCTTTCGCCGAGGACACGGCGCAGCGACGAGTTCAGGATGGTGGCGAGGCGGGAATTGGCGCCCTCCACGGTGCCCACCGCCTGGTAGAAGCGCAGCGGGTTGGTGATGCGGTAGCGGGCGAAGGCATCGACCACCAGACGCTTCTGGTCGGCGGCGATCACTTCCTGAGAGGGATTCTCGAGGTCGAGGATGCGCTTGTCGATGAAGATCACACTGTCGACCAGCGGGATCTTGGCATTGAGGCCGGGCGTTTCGATGACGCGGATGGGCTCGCCGAAACGCAGCACCAGCGCCTGCTGGGTCTGGTACACGGAGAACAGCGCCGAGAACAGCACGATGGCGGCAAGCGCGACGACGACGGCAAGGACGAGACCGAAGCTGTTTCTCATTTCGCGGCTCCCTGCGCGGCGGGGGTCGTCGGGCGGGGTTCGAGGGCGCCGAGCGGCAGATAGGGCACGACGCCCTGGCCGCCGGTTCCGTTGGCCTGCGTATCGAGGATCACCTTGTCCATGCCGGCGAAGATGCGTTCCATGGTTTCGAGATAGAGGCGCTGACGGGTCACGTCCGGCGCCTTCTGATATTCGGCGAGCACGCTGAGGAAGCGCGAGGCTTGGCCTCGGGCCTCGATGATGGCGCGCTCCTTGTAGCCCTGCGCGCCCTGGGTGATGCGGGCGCTCTCGCCGCGCGCCTCGGGGACGACGCGGTTGGCATAGGCCTGCGCCTCGTTCTGCAGCCGTTCGGCGTCGGCGCGGGCGGCCTGCACGTCGCGGAAGGCGTCGATGACCTGCTGCGGCGGATCGACCTTCTGCAGCTGGACCTGGGTGACCAGCACGCCGGACAGGTATTCGTCCAGCGTCCGCTGCATCAGGTCGTGCACCGCGGTTTCGATGTTCTGGCGGGCGCCGGTGAGGATCGGCTGGATGTTGGTGCGGCCGACCACCTCGCGCATGGCGCTTTCCGCCACCGCCTTGATGGTGCCTTCCGGATTCTGGACGTTGAACAGGAAGTTCGCCGCGCCGATATCCTCGGTCGAGCCGGGGGCGGCGGGCTTCACCATCCAGAACACCGCGAAGTCGACATCGACGATGTTCTCGTCGCCGGTGAGCATCAGGCTCTCTTCCGGCACGTCGCGCATGGCGGCGCCGCGGCGCGGATCGTCACCCGAGCGGATGCCGATGTCGATGCGGTTGACGCGGGTCACCTGCGGGGTCAGCACCGTCTCGATCGGGTAGGGGAGGTGGTAGTTCAGGCCGGGATTGGACGTGGAGACGAACTTGCCGAAACGCAGCACCACGCCCTGCTCATCGGGCTCGACGCGGTAGAAGCCGGAGAGCAGCCAAACCACGACGGCGATCGCCACGATGGCGAGAATGCCTTTGCCGCTGCCGAAGCCGCCGGGCACGACGGTGCGCAATTTTTCCTGGCCGCGACGGATCAGATCTTCGAGATCGGGAGAGTTCGGACCCGGCGATTGCGGGCCACTGCCCCAGGGACCACGCGGACCACCACCCCATGGTCCGCCGCTCTGGTTCTTCCACGGCATACGCGCCAACTCCCGTTTGCGTGCCCGATGGGTCCAGGCTCGCAAACGCAGAACCGTCAGACGCTATCGTGCTGAAAAGGCCACGCGCCCCTGACATGAGAAGACGCGACGACGGCGGTTATAGGTGACGCTGCACCCGGATACAACGCGCCGTCGCGTACGCTGATATGGTATGGCGGGATTGTTACGCAACGTTAGGGCGGGAAGCCGCGTTGCGCTCGGTGGCTTCCGATGTTTCGCGGCGCGCCGGCGTCGCACGATAATGGGCGAGCACATAGAGGCGGATCGCGGATGACAGGTTGCCCTGGTTGCGTCCGGAATCGATCGACGCGACGATATCCGACAACGTGCTGCGCTTCTCGGACGCAATCTCCTTCAGCGCATCCCAGAACTGATCCTCGAGGCTGACGCTCGTCTTGTGACCGGCAATGACGATCGACCGTTTAACCACGGGGCTCTTCATGTTTCGTCCTCTCGAATTCGCCTATGCCCATCCAAGGCCGCGTCGCGCTTCTGCTTCGCGGCGTCGTCGGCGTTCCTCTGCACCTTCGACACCCCGAACGCCAAACGCCGCTCTGCGGCGGTTAGTTCCGCGGCCTCGCGCGCTTTTTTCTTGCGGTAACGCCGCAGGTTGATCAGGTCGGCCACGTCGTCTCCCCCATCGGCCCTGCACGACCGCCCTGGACCGAAACGAGCGCCGATCCCGCCCTCGCTTCCAGTCTAGCGCCGCGCCGGTTCAAGCTGAGATGTAAAAACGCTTCTGTCACAGAATAAACCTAAGATAAACGTCGAAAGTTATTGCGAAAATAAAAGCGTTTTTCTTTATACCGCATGGCTGTGGCGGCATTCTGTTCATTTCCTTCCCTTCCCTCGGTAAGGCCAAGGGCGCGGCGCGCGGGCGGAGGTATCCGGCCGCTGTTCACGTCTTCGTGAAGCATCGACGTCGGTGGCGGGCAGCGGAAGCGGCCGATGGCCGGGCCTCGTCCGAGGTCGCATTTGCGGGCTGGCGCGCCCATGCTAAACCGGCGCCGCGCCGCGCTACGCCGCCCCTTCGGGCGATGTGCCGGCCAATGCCTGTAGCGCCCGATCCGAAAGGCTTCCCATGACGACGACCCGTATCGAAACCGATACTTTCGGCCCCATCGAGGTTGAGAGCGACAAGTATTGGGGCGCGCAGGCGCAGCGTTCGCTCGGCAATTTCAAGATCGGCTGGGAAAAGCAGCCGCTGCCGGTTGTCCGCGCGCTCGGCATCGTCAAGCGGGCGGCGGCGGAGACCAATCTCGAACTCGGCCGGCTCGACCCGGCGCTGGCCAAGGCGATCATCGCCGCGGCGCAGGAGGTGATCGAAGGCAAGCTCGACGCGCATTTCCCACTCGCCGTATGGCAGACGGGATCCGGCACCCAGTCCAACATGAACGCCAATGAGGTGATCTCGAACCGCGCGATCGAGATGCTGGGCGGCGTGCAGGGCTCCAAGAAGCCGGTGCACCCGAACGACCACGTCAATATGAGCCAGTCGTCGAACGACACCTATCCCACCGCGATGCACATCGCCTGCGCGGAGGAGATCGTTCACCGGCTGCTCCCCGCACTCTCGCAGCTGCGCAACGCCTTGAACGACAAGGCGCGCCAGTGGGCTGGCATCATCAAGATCGGCAGGACGCACACGCAAGATGCCACCCCCCTCACTATGGGGCAGGAGTTCTCCGGTTACACGCAGCAGGTCGAGAACGGCATCTCGCGGATCGAACAGACCCTGCCGGCGCTGATGCAGCTCGCGCAGGGCGGCACCGCGGTCGGTACCGGGCTCAACGCACCGGTGGGCTTCGCCGAGAAGGTGGCCGAGCACATCGCCGCCATCACCGGCCTGCCCTTCACCTCCGCGCCTAACAAGTTCGAGGCGCTGGCCGCCCATGACGCCATGGTGTTCTCGCACGGGGCGATCAACACGGTGGCGGCCTCGCTGTTCAAGATCGCCAACGACATCCGCCTGCTCGGCTCCGGCCCGCGCTCCGGCCTCGGCGAGCTCTCCCTGCCGGAGAACGAGCCGGGCTCCTCGATCATGCCGGGCAAGGTGAACCCGACCCAGTGCGAGGCGATGACCCAGGTCTGCGTGCAGATCTTCGGCAACAATGCGGCGCTCACCTTCGCCGGCAGTCAGGGGCATTTCGAGCTGAACGTCTACAACCCGGTGATGGCCTACAACTTCCTGCAGTCGGTGCGGCTGATGGCGGATGCGGCGGTCAGCTTCACCGAGAACTGCGTCGTCGGCATCGAGGCGCGCGAGGACAACATCAAGGCGGCGCTGGAGCGCTCGCTGATGCTGGTCACCGCGCTCGCCCCGAAGATCGGCTACGACAACGCCGCCAAGATCGCCAAGACCGCGCACAAGAACGGCACCACGCTGCGCGAGGAGGCGGTCGGCGGCGGCTATGTCAGCAACGAAGAGTTCGATGCGGTGGTACGGCCGGAGAAGATGATTTCTCCGGGCTGATCCATTCATCTGCCATTCATCTGGCTGAATGAGCTGTTCATATAAGTAAACAAATAGTCTTCGTTTCACATTACCGAAGTTTCATTTGAGGCTTCGGGCAATCCGCGCCAATATCGGCCTCATCGAAATGGAGATGAGGCCGATGAAACGCACCGTTCTCGCCGCTACTGCCGCCGTGCTGCTTGCCGGCGTCAGCTTTGGCATCGCCGCGCCCAATGGTCCGGCCGGAGGCCCGGGGCGCCCCGCTCCCGAGCAGATGCAGCAGAATGCCGCCGCCATGACCGACGCCCGCATCGCGGCGCTCAAGGCGGGGCTGAAACTCACCGCGGATCAGGAAAAGCTGTGGCTGCCGCTGGAGGCGGCGCTGCGCGACTATGGCCAGCAGCGCTTCGAATGGCGGCAGGAGATGCGCGAGCGCCGCGAGGCGATGCGTGCCGAGCGTGGCGCGCGCCCGGGCGGTCCCGGCCCGCAGGCCGATGCCGGCGCACCTCCGCCGCCTCCCGGCGCCGGGGCCCCGCCTCCGCCTCCGCCCGGCGGCCCCGCTCCGCAGGCGGGTGCCGGAGCGCCGCCCCCACCGCCTCCTGGTGCCGGACCCGAAGGTCCGCGCGGATTTGGTCCCGAGCGCGACGTCGTCGCCCGGCTGGGCGAGCGGGCGAACCGCCTCCTTGCGGAGGGCACGTCGCTGAAGGAACTCGCGGACGCGGCGGCGCCGCTCTATGCCAGCCTCGACGACGGCCAGAAGCACCGCTTCGCCGTGCTGTTCCGCGAGGCACGGGGTGACCGCCAAGCCGAATGGCGCCGCGACCGGCACCACGGGCCGCAGCGCGGTCATGGCTGGGAGCGCGCCGACCGCCGCGAGTTCGGCCGCCCGCCGCATGGCGGTCCCGGCATGCCGCCTCCGGACGGGCCGGATGCCGGCCCGCAGCGGCTGTAGCGCTGCCGCGATCCGGTCAATCTGACCGGGCTGGATTCCCCGACCGTTTCACTCGCCGCCGGCCGCGTGCCGGCGGCTTTTTCAGTTTTCCGGGGGCTCGGCCGCGCCGGCGAGTTCTCGCAGCGCGGGGCCGGAAAGGGAGTGCAGCATCCACGCCGATTTCGGCCGGGCGCCCAGCGCGCGATAGACGCGGAGCGCCGGCTCGTTCCAGTCAAGCACCGACCATTCGAAGCGGCCGAGCCCTTCCTCGACGCAGCGGCGGGCCAGACGGCGCATCAGCGCCTTGGCGATACCCCGGCCGCGAAAGGCCGGCCGCACGAACAGATCTTCGAGATAGATGCCGTGCCGGCCGGCGAAGCTGGAGAAATTGTAGAACCACAGCGCGACACCGGCCGGAGCGCCCTCCCATTCGGCGATGTCGCAGAACGCCTTCGGCGCGGCGCCGAACAGGGCCTCGGCAATGTCGGCCTCGCTCGCCTCGACCTCGTGCAGCAAATGCTCATATTCGGCCAGCTCGCGGATGAACGAATAGATCAGCGCGGCGTCTTCCGGCCGCGCCGGGCGAAGGGTGAGGCTCATTCTGGGCGGCTCCCGCGGCGAAAGCCTCAGATCGCCACCGGCGCCTTGATGGCCGGATGCGGATCATAGCCTTCCACGGCGATGTCCTCGAAGCGGAAGGCGAACAGATCGGTGACCGACGGATTCAGTTTCAGCGTCGGCAACGGGCGCGGCGCGCGCGACAATTGCTGGTGCGCCTGCTCGACATGGTTGGAATAGAGGTGGAGGTCGCCGAAGGAATGCACGAAGTCGCCCGGCTTCAGCCCGGTCACCTGCGCAACCATGTGGGTCAGCAGCGCGTAGCTGGCGATGTTGAAGGGGACGCCGAGAAAGGCGTCGGCCGATCGCTGATACAGTTGGCAGGACAGCTTGCCGTCAAGCACGTAGAACTGGAACAGGCAATGGCAGGGCGGCAGCGCCATCTGCGGCACATCGGCCGGATTCCAGGCCGAGACGATCAGCCGGCGCGAATCCGGATTGCGGCGGATGTCGGCGACCACCTGGGCGATCTGGTCGATCACCCCGCCATGGCCGTCCGGCCACGAGCGCCACTGGTGGCCGTAGACCGGCCCGAGGTCGCCGTTGGCGTCGGCCCATTCATCCCAGATCGAGACGCCGTTTGCCTTCAGATAGGCGATGTTGGTGTCGCCGGCGAGGAACCACAGCAGCTCATGGACGATCGATTTCAGGTGCAGCTTCTTGGTGGTGACGAGCGGAAAGCCCTCGGCGAGGTCGAAACGCATCTGATGGCCGAACACCGAGAGGGTGCCGGTGCCGGTACGGTCGTCCTTGCGGATTCCCTCGGCGAGGAGGCGTTCCAGAAGCTCGTGATATTGCCGCATGTCGCGCCACCATAGGCTATCGGGATAGAGTGCCTACTAGATATAGCGCATGAAAGCGGGCGGCGCATGTGCCGCCCGCGGTCGCGGTGTGGAAAGCTGTGCGTTGCGCCGGTGCGCGCGGCCTTAGCGGCAATAGGTGTAGCTGCGCAGCAGGCCGACATTATTGGTCTTTTCGACCGTGTAGCAGGGCTGGCCGTTGAAGCCGCTGCGCGTGAGGCTCGGCATCACCCGCAGCGGCTGGTTGCCGTAGCCATGCACGATTTCGGCCCCGTAGGGATCGGCCGGCTCGACGGCGACATAGCGCTGGGAGGTGGTCACGTAGCGCGGATCGGTCCGCACGATCACCCGTTCACCCGAGGTGACATAGCCGGGCTGGTAATAGGTCGGGCCCGGCAGCGGATCATAGGCAGAGCCATAATTGCGAATATAGGTCTGCGCGGCGGCAGGGCCGGCGAGAGCGGCGATGCCGATCGACGTTGCGAGGGCGCCGGCGGCGAGGTGGGTGAATTTCATCGTATCGCTCCTTTTCTGCCCCCAACCATGTCCCCAGGACTGCGAAACAAACGGGCGAGCGCGCCGGTCGTTCCCTCGGGTGGCGGTTTTCCCGTCCCGCCCGGCGTCGGCGCCATCGCCGAGATGCGGCTGCGGCGGTATTCCGGGGAACCGCGAGCCCTCGCGGCGGTTGTTGTGCAAAGCGCGCCCGCGGCGCCGGCCCATCGACGGCCGCCGCGACATGAGGGGAGAAAGCCGATGACCATCCACAGCCCGGAAGATCTGAAGATCGCGCTTTATCGGGCGCGCGTGCATCTGAGCCTGCTCGAGGCCGATCCGACGCATCCGCTCGATCTGTCGGTGGTCGGCGGCCGCTCGACGCCGATGCTGATCCTGCGCGGCGATGAGGAATTGCGTAGCGCCCATTCCGACGCAACGCTCAGCTACGATCTGATGCGCGACCTGATGATGGCCGCATTGCAGGCGCGTATCGACGAGCTGGCGGAGAAGCTCGGAGTCGGCGTGGGCGATATCCCGCTCGACAAGCTGCAATATGGCGACCAGACCGAAGCATGATCCGGGGATGACGGCGCCTTGGCGGCGGCAATGCGCGCATGACCCCTTTCAACCGGACGCGCGCCCGCCTATATTCAACGTGCCGGCGCAAGCCGGATATGGCGATAAACGGCCATCGGAATAAACCCTTCGGACCCGGGGGCAGTACCCGGCGCCTCCACCCGAGCCCAGATGCGCGCATCGCCTGCGCGGCGCTGGGCTCCGGCGGGGGCGAAACAGGATCGACGAGGGCGTAAAGGGTGGGCTTTCGCTCGGCATGGTACCGCCGTCATCGGACCGAACATATAGTTGCCAACGACAACTATGCTCCGGTTGCTCAGGCCGCGTGAGCGGTTTGATCTCTGGGAAATAAGTCCTTGCGGGTAGCACTGTAAGGCGGGGTTCGGAGGCACCTGGCAACAGAAGCCTCCACTTAACCTCTCGTCCATCAAATTTATCGCCTCCATGGCGGCACAGGCTGGCAACGACGGCCGGAATCGGGTTCATTGCCCTCATGAGCGTCGACCTTATCCGCTACGATCTCCTGGTTCAGGAAGCCCTGCGCGCCGTGGTGCGCCGCGTGCTGACCGATGTCGCGCGCGACGGGCTGCCGGGCGATCATCATCTCTACGTTTCCTTCGATACCTGCGCTCCCGGCGTGCGGCTCTCCGCGCGCCTGAAGGAGAAGTATCCGGAGGAGATGACCATCGTCCTCCAGCACCAGTTCTGGGACCTGGTTGTTACCGAGCTCTTCTTCGAGGTCGGCCTGTCCTTCAACGGCATTCCCGAGCGCCTGCACGTCCCCTTCGACGCGCTCAAGGGCTTCTTCGATCCGTCGGTGAAGTTCGGGCTGCAATTCGAGCCGCCGCCGTCCGCGGAGGACGATGCCGAGGCCGGGACGCCCGCCGCCACCATGGGGGGCGCCGAGGTGGCGAGCCTGGCCGATGCGCGTCCGGCGGCGCGGGAGCCGTCAAAGGCCCCGGCGGCACCGCAGCCGCGGCCGGCCGCGGCGGGCGCGGCGGCCAAGGCCGAGACGGCGAAGGACAAGCCGGCTGCCGTGCCGGCTCCCAAAGCGGTGACCGGCTCCGGCGTTCCCAAGGCCGGGGCTGCCAGGCCCGATCCGGCCAAATCGGGCGACGGCAAGAGCGGTGATGCGAAAGCCGGCACCACGCCGGAGCCCGGCAAGTCGGATTCTGGCAAGCCGGGCGACAGCAAGCCTGACGACGTCAAGGAAGGCGGCGCGCAGGTGGTCCGGCTCGACGCATTCCGCAAAAAGTGACGGACGGCGGCCTGCCGGCGGCGCTTCCGCCGCGTTTCACCCGGCCGGGAGCGGCGGTTTCATGAGCGAACAGTACGACGTCGTGGTGGTCGGCGCCGGTGCCGCCGGCCTGGCGGCCGGTGCACGGCTGCACCGGGCCGGGATCAAGGTGCGGGTGATCGAGGCGGCGGGCCGCACCGGGGGACGCGCCTTCACCGATACCGCCAGCTTCGGCTTCGCCTGGGATCGTGGCTGCCACTGGCTGCATTCGGCCTCCGTCAATCCGCTGCGCGCGGCTGCCGACGAACTCGGTTTCGGCTATCTGGCGCGCGGCACGCGGCAGGCGCGGGTAACCCATCTCGGCGACCGCTGGGCCGACGAGGCCGAGCGTCACGCCATCTGGGCTGCGATCGATGGCACCTTCTCTGCCGTGCACGCGGCCGGCGAGGCGGGGCGCGACATCGCCGCCAGCGAGTGCCTCGATCTCTCAAGCCCCTGGCTGCGGCTATCCCGCCATTGGCTGACCTTGATGACCGCGGCCGAGGCCGAACAGGTCTCCACGCTCGATTACGCCGCCTATTCCGATACGGCGGAGAATTACCCGGTCGAGCGCGGCTATGGCGCGCTGGTGCAGGCGGTGGCGGCGCGGTCCGCCCCCGCGCTCGATATCGTCACCTCCTGCCCGGTGGAGGCGGTGGACTGGTCCGGATCCGGGGTGGCGCTGGCGACGCCGCGCGGCACGCTGAAGGCCCGCTACGCCATTGTCGCGGTGCCGACCAGCGTGATGGCGAAGGGAGCGATCCGCTTCAATCCCGGCCTGCCGGTAGTGCTGGAGGAGGCGTTCGCGGCGCTGCCGCTCGGCGCGGCGGAGAAGGTGGCACTGCTGTTCGACCGCGACGTGTTCGGCCAGCCGCCCACCACCTATGTCGATACGCTCGATCTGCGCGCTCCGACCCGCAAGCCGATCAATTTCACGCTGAATCCGTTCGGCGCGCCGATGGCGATCGGCCAGCTTGGCGGCGCCAACGCTGCCGGGCTCGTCGCCGCCGGTGCCGAGGCGATGGTGGATTTCGCCCTGGCGGCGCTGGTCGATGCCTTCGGCGCCGATATACGTGCGCGGGTGAAAGGCACGGCGACCACCGGCTGGGTCGCCGACCCGCTGATCGGCGGTGCCTATAGCTGCGCGCTGCCGGGTCTTGCGCCGCTGCGGGCGCGGCTGTCGCCGGCTTCCGTGGCGCAGGCCATGGGTGGGCGGGTGCTGTTCGCCGGCGAGGCGGTCTCCGCCCATGCCTATTCGACGGCGCATGGCGCGCATCTCACCGGGCTGGCCGCCGCCGATGCGGTGATGGCCGCGTTGCAGGGAGCGGCGGCGTGAGCGTCGCGCTGGTGCTGGTCGCCGCCGTGGCCGCCAATGGAGTGATCGGGCGCGGCCCGGACCTGCCCTGGCGCATCTCCGGCGATCTGAAGCGTTTCCGCGTCATCACGTGGGGCAAGCCGATCCTGATGGGCCGGCGCACCTTTGATTCCATCGGCAGGCCGCTGCCCGGCCGGACCAGCATCGTCATCAGCCGCGACGCCGCCTTCCAGCCGGCCGCGGACATGGTGCGGGTGGTGCCGTCGCTGGAAGCGGCGCTCGACATCGGCGCGCGCGAGGCGGAACGGCTGGGCGTCGACGAGATGGCGGTGGTCGGCGGTGCGCAGATCTATGCGCAGGCGCTGCCGCTCGCTGCAAGGCTGCGGCTCACCGAGGTGCATGGCGAACCGGAGGGCGACGTGTTCTTCCCGGATTTCGACCGCGCGGCGTGGCGGGAGACCGACCGCGAGGGGCCTTTCCAGACCGGGAAGGACGAATACGCCTTCAGCTTCGTGGATTACACGCGGGCCTGAGGCGCCGCTCCTGATCGGCCGAATCCGCTCCCTGAAAGAGCGGACCGGCAAGGATCAGTTCGGCAAAAGTCAGATGGGCCTGCCCTCGACCGAGAGGGAGAGCGTCTCCTCCATGTTCTCGGCCTGCTCGAACTGCGGATAGATGTCGCGCGCCTTGCGCACCGCCTCCAGCGCGTGCTTTTCGTCGCCGAGGTCCTTGGCGATCAGCGCGATGCCCATCCAGGCCGCGTAATGGCGAGGCTCGCGGGCGATCACCTGCCGGAGGTCAGCGAGCGCATCGGCATAGTCCTGCTGGAGATAGAACACCGTCGCGCGCCGATTCCAGGCGTCGAGATGGTTGGGGTCGATCACCAGGATGCCATCGAGCAGCTGGAGGGCGAGGTCGTAATCCTTGGCCTGGGTGGCGATCGCCGCCCGGCTCATCAGCAGATCCACCGTCTCGCTGCCGGAAGGGGTCAGGGCGATGTCGATGCGGTCGGCAATGCTCTTCGCCGATTCCGGCGTCGGCGCCACCTTGAGGGCGGCGAACAGCGCATCGAGGCGTTTGGCGCGGTCGGGCTCGCCGGCGCCTGCGGCGTCGGGAGATTTGGACTGAGGCGAGTCGGCCTGAGGCGAGGCGGCCTGCGGATCGGCCGCCTGCGGCGCCGGTTCCGCCTTGGCGGCCGGCGGCGTCTCGGCCGGTGGCGCGGTCTGCGCCAGGGCGGCGAGCGGGGAGACGGTCAGAAACAGGACAGCAAAAAAGGCGCGCATGCCCCGAGTTTCGGGAAACATGGCGCCTTCGTCAATTGCCGGAAATGCCGCGCCGCGAAAACGTGATCGCGCCGCACGGGGAGCGTCTGGCTGCGGCCGGTGATCGCGCCGGCCGGGAGACGCTCGCGCGGAAAGCCTCAGCCCTGGCGGGCCTTGAAGCGCTTCTGGGTCTTGTTGATGATGTAGACGCGGCCCTTGCGGCGCACCAGACGGTTGTCGCGGTGACGGCCGAGCAGCGACTTGAGCGAGTTGCGGATCTTCATAATACTTCACCTTCGGATCGAGTGCGCCTGCGCATGAGACGGCGCCTCCATGGCCGCGCCCCGTCCGCCAGCTTGAATTCGAGGCCCGGCTGATAGCGGAGCCATAGGGCCTTTGTCAATCGGGCGAACGCTTTTGATCCCCATGCCGCTGCGCTTTGCCGATCCGGCCGAGATGGGTCAGCCCGAAACCGCCCGGATATTTCAGCCCGTAGCCCAGGGCGCGGTCGAGGCCGATATGGGCGATCCAGATCAGCGCCACCGCCGCCGCTCCTTGCCGGCCGAGCGCCAGGCCGATGCCGGCGAGCAGCGCCGGCAGAAGGTAGGAATGCGCGGCATTGTACAGGGTGGCGCCGAGGCCCGGCCCGGCGAGATAGGAAAGCAGGCTGAGATCCGGCGCGAGGATGAGCAGGGCGAAGGTGCCCCAGCCGGCATCGAGATGGCGGTAGGCGAGGATCGCCGCCACGGCGACGGCGAAGCCTTCGAGCCGCAGCAGGGTGCGGGGCATGCCGGCGACGGCTCCGTCAGGATCGATATCGGGTACTGGCATGGGCGTGATCCGCTGCTCAGCTGCGCCCCGCCTTATAGGGCGCCATGCCGGCGCGGGCCAGTTCGTCGGCACGCTCGTTCATCACGTCGCCGGCATGGCCCTTCACCCAGTGCCAACGAATGTCGTGGGTGGCGAGCGCGGCCTCCAGCCGCTCCCACAGGTCGACATTCTTCACCGGCTTCTTGTCGGCGGTGCGCCAGCCATTGCGCTTCCAGCCGGCGATCCATTTGGTGATGCCGTTGCGCATATATTCGCTGTCGGTGTGCAGGTCGACGGTGCAGGGGCGCTTGAGCGCTTCCAGCGCCGAGATCGCCGCCATCAGCTCCATGCGGTTGTTGGTGGTCGGCGATTCGCCGCCGGACAGCTCGCGCTCGTGATCGCCGTAGCGCAGGATCGCCCCCCAGCCGCCGGGGCCGGGATTGCCGGAGCAGGCGCCGTCGGTCCACACCGCGACGCTGCCGGGCGGCTTCGCGGCTTCCCTGGTCTCGTCATCGGCGAAGATGCGGGCGGTGCCGGGCGCGGTCTTCACGCGTCCACCCCATAGTCGCGCACGCTTTCCACCGAGCGGTGGAAGCGCAGCTTGCGCAGATATTCCTTGGGGTCGTGCGGGCGCACCAGCGCGCCGGGCGGCACGTTCAGCCAATCCACCAGCCGCGTCAGCAGGAAGCGCAGCGCCGCGCCGCGGCACAGCACCGGCAGCGCGGCGATCTCGGCCGGCGACAGGGGACGCACCGCCCGATAGGCGGCGAGCAGCGCCCGGCCCTTGGTCTGGTTGTAGGCGCCATCCGCCTCGAAACACCAGGCGTTGAGGCAGATGGCGACGTCATAGGCGAGAGTGTCGTTGCAGGCGAAGTAGAAGTCGATCAACCCCGAGAGGGCGTCGTCGGTGAAGAACACGTTGTCGGGAAACAGGTCGGCATGGATCACCCCGGCCGGCAGGCCCGCCGGCCACCCCGGCTCCAGCACCGAAAGCTCGTCGGCGATCAGCGCGGAGAGGCCGGGCGCCACGGTGTCGGCGCGCACCGCCGCCTGCTCGTAGAGCGGGCGCCAGCCGGCGACCGACAGCGCGTTGACGCGGGAGAAGGCGGTGAAGTCGGCTCCCGCCCGGTGCAGGCCGGCGAGCGCGGTGCCGAGCGCGGCACAGTTGGCGGCGCTGGGGCGCCGCACCGAGGTGCCGAGGAGGAAGGTGGCGATCAGCGCCGGGCGTCCCGCCAGCCGGCCGAGCGCCACGCCGTCGCGGTTCCTCACCGGCTGCGGGCAATCGATGCCGCGGCTGGCAAGATGCTGCATCAGCCCGATGAAGAACGGCAGGTCGTCCGGGTTCACCCGCTTCTCGTAGAGCGTGAGGATGAAGCTGCCGGCCTCGGTCTGCAGAAGGAAGTTGGAATTCTCCACCCCTTCGGCGATGCCCTTGAAGGCCCGCAGCCGGCCGAGCTCATAGGTGGAAAGGAAGGCTTCGAGCTCTTCCGGCGGGACATCGGTATAGACGGCCATGAACGGGCGGACCTTGGGGACGGAAGGGGGGAGGGAGGACCGGCGGCTATTCGGCGGCGGCGTCCGGTATATCGGGCCGCAACTGCCGGGGCAGCGGGAAGAACACGTCCTCCTCCACCGTGTGCACCGTCTCCACCTTGACGGCGAAACGCGCGGCGAAGGCGTCGATGATTTCCTCGACGAGGATTTCCGGCGCCGAGGCGCCGGCCGTGACCGCCAGCGAGGTGATGCCATCGAACAGGGCCCAGTCGATCTCGCTCGCCCGCTGCACCAGTACCGCGACGCGACAGCCGGCGCGTTCGCCGGCTTCGCGCAGGCGCTGCGAGTTCGATGAATTCGGCGCGCCGACCACGATCATCGCGTCGACATGCGGCGCCACCTTCTTCACCGCTTCCTGGCGGTTGGTGGTGGCGTAGCAGATGTCTTCCTTGTGCGGGGCGGTCATCGCCGGGAAGCGGGCGCGCAGAATGTCGACGATGGCGGCGGTATCGTCGATGGAAAGCGTGGTCTGAGTGGTATAGGCGAGATTGGTCGGATCGCGCGGGGTGAAGCTCTGCGCCTGCTCGGCGGTCTCGATCAGCGTCACCGCGCCCTCGGGCAGCTGGCCCATGGTGCCGATGACTTCCGGATGGCCGGCATGGCCGATCAGCACCACCTCGCGCCCCTTTTTGTAGTGCACGGTGGCCTCGCGATGCACCTTGGTCACCAGCGGGCAGGTGGCGTCGATGGCGTAGAAATTGCGCGCCGCCGCCTCCAGCGGTACCGATTTCGCCACGCCATGGGCGGAGAAGATCACCGGGGCGGTGGTGTCGGCGGGGATTTCGTCGAGTTCCTCGACGAAGACGGCGCCCTTCGCCTTCAGCCCTTCGACGACATATTTGTTATGGACGATCTCGTGCCGCACATAGACGGGCGGCCCATGGAGCACCAGCGCGCGTTCCACCGCATCGATGGCCCGCACCACGCCGGCGCAGAAGCCGCGCGGGGCGCAGAGCAGGACGCGGAGGGCCGGCTTCTCGGCGGTGGTGTCGATGGCGCTCATCGCGGGTTCCGTCACGGAGCCATCGCGCCGGGGCGCGGCGGCGGCGAATGTCTGAACGGAGGCCGGAAAAATCCGGCTCCGCTTCCTCATGGGTGGAGCGACCCGCAGTGTCAAGCGCGCCGCCCCGGTAGGTGCCGGCACCATCGCCGGCGCGGCATGGCGGGATCGGACGGCGAAGACCGCCCGCGATCACGGCCCGTCCTCCTTTACTGCCGTCTTTGGATTTGCACGCGCGGGCCGGCGGGCCTATATTCGCGGCATCCCGGTCATCGCGAGACGGTCCGAGGCTCCGCCCCCGAGGGGGTGGCGGAGCGAGCGGACCCGCATATGCGACGTTTACTGGCCCAAAGTTTACTGGCCGAAAGCCATTTACAGGAGACGCGCCCCATGGCGAACGCCCCTCTTATGCCGAAAGCCACCGCCGTGTGGCTGGTGGAGAACACCGCGCTGACGTTCGATCAGATCGCCGATTTCTGCAAGCTGCACGTGCTTGAGGTGAAGGGCATCGCCGATGGCGAAGTGGCGCAGGGCATCAAGGGCCTCGACCCGGTCTCCTCCGGCCAGCTGTCGCGCGAGGAGATCGAGCGCGCCGAGAAGAACCCGAACTACCGGCTCAAGCTGCTCGAATCCAAGGTCCGCCTGCCGGAGCCCAAGCGCCGCCGCGGCCCGCGCTACACCCCGGTGTCGAAGCGCCAGGACCGGCCGAACGCCATTCTCTGGCTGCTGCGCAATCACCCGGAGTTGAAGGACAGCCAGGTGATGCGGCTGGTCGGCACCACCAAGACCACCATCGAGTCGATCAAGGAGCGCACCCACTGGAATGCGCAGAACCTGACGCCGATGGACCCGGTGACGCTCGGCCTGTGCTCGCAGATCGACCTCGACATCGAGGTGCAGCGCTCCTCCAAGGACCGCCCGGCGGTGGTTGCCGGCGACGGCGCCACGCTGCTGCCGGCCGAGGTCACCACCTCGCACGCGCCGCATGACGAAGGCTTCACCGCCCCGCGCAAGCCGAAGGAAGATTCGCTCGACCTCGAAACCGTGTTCGCCAAGCTCGGCGGCTCGCGCAAGAGCGAGAGCGGCGAGGAGGAGTGAGCGTCCCGCTCGCCCTTGCCTGACGGGCCGGCGTTCCCGCCGCCCGTCAGGCGTTCGGTCGTGCTTCCGGCCATGGACGCCGAAATCGCTTACGATGAAGCCGCCGCCTCCGGCGGCTTTTTCATTGCCGGGACAACAGGGTCATGATCATCGATGCGGCCGGCGCCCGGCTCAATCTCGTGCTCTACAGCGACCAGATCGTCCCCGCCAACGCTGCCGTCGATACGCGGTTGCTGGCGCTCCTGACCGCGCGCGCCGCCGGCCGGCGCATCGGCTATATCCCGTCCGGCCCGGAGCCCGACCGGCGCTTTTACATGCAGCGGCAAGCCCATTATGCCCGCCTCGGCCTTGATCTCGCGCTTTTCCACGATCCGCTCGCCGACGCGGCCGAGCGTGAGGCGCTGTTCGCCTGCGACGCCATTCATCTGTCGGGCGGGAATACCGGTGGTTTCCTGCGGCGGCTGCGCAAGGCCGGGCTGATCGATCCGCTGCGCGACTGGGCGCTCGCCGGCGGCATGCTGATCGGCACCAGCGCCGGCGCGCTGCTGATGACCCCGACCATCGCCGCCGACTCGCTGTTTTCCGGCGGCCGGCCGGAGGATGTCGCCGACGGCGCGGCGCTCGGCCTCGTGCCGTTCGAGTTCTTGCCGCATCTCGATGCGGATGCGCGCCATCTGCCGGCGCTGCTCCGCTATAGCCGGGCGACGCCGTACCCGATCTTCGCCTGCCGGGACGGCGATGGTCTGGTGGTGAGCGGCGAGAGGATCGCCTGCATCGGCGCATCCGTGTGGGTCGCCGGCGGCGAAATCGTCGCCGCCGGCCGGGTCACGCTGCCCGGATGGATAATCGAGCCGGCGTAGCTATCCGCCGACCTCACGCGGCGCTCGGCTTCACATGCCCGCGCTGCTTGAGCACCGCGGCGATCTCGTCCAGCACCGCCGGATCGTCGATAGTGGCCGGCATGTTCCAGGGCGCGGCGTCGGCGATCTTCTTCATGGTGCCGCGCAGGATCTTGCCGGAGCGGGTCTTGGGCAGCCGCGGCACGGTGATGGCGATGCGGAACGCCGCGACCGGGCCGATGCGCTCGCGCACCAGCGCGACGATCTCCGCCTCGATCTCGTTCGGCGCCCGCTCGACTCCCGATTTCAGCACCACGAAGCCGCAGGGCACCTCGCCCTTCAGCTCGTCATGCACGCCGATCACCGCGCATTCGGCGACGTCGGGATGGCCGGCCAGCACCTCCTCCATGCCGCCGGTGGACAGCCGGTGGCCGGCGACATTGATGATGTCGTCGGTGCGGCCCATGATGAACAGGTAGCCGTCGGCGTCCCGGAAGCCGGCATCGGCGGTCTTGTAGTAGCCGGGGAACTCCGCGAGGTAGCTCTCGACGAAGCGCTCGTCCTGCCGCCACAGCGTCGGCAGGCAGCCGGGGGGCAAGGGCAGCTTGATGGCGATCGAGCCCATCTTGCCGTCGGCGACCGGATGGCCGCCCTCGTCGAGGATGTCGATCCGGTAGCCGGGCATCGGCACGCCGGTGGAGCCCGGCTTCACCGGCATCAGGCCGAGGCCCATCGGATTGCCGGCGATCGCCCAGCCGGTCTCGGTCTGCCACCAGTGGTCGATCACCGGCACGCCGAGCTTCGCGGCCGCCCACGTCACCGTGTCCGGGTCGGCGCGCTCGCCGGCAAGGAACAGGGCGCGCAGGCTGGAGAGATCGTAGCTGCCGATCAGCCTGCCGTTCGGGTCTTCCTTCTTGATGGCGCGCAGCGCGGTCGGGGCGGTGAACAGCGCCGACACCTTGTAGTCCTCGATCACCCGCCAGAACGCGCCGGCATCGGGGGTGCCGACCGGTTTGCCCTCATAGAGCACGGTGGTGCAGCCGGTGATCAGCGGCGCATAGACGATGTAGGAATGGCCGACCACCCAGCCGATGTCGGAGGCCGACCAGAACACCTCGCCCGGCTTCACCCCGTAGAGGCCCTCCATCGACCAGCGCAGCGCCACCATGTAGCCGCCGGTGTCGCGCACCACGCCCTTCGGCTTGCCGGTGGTGCCGGAGGTATAGAGGATGTAGAGCGGGTCGGTGGCGCCCATCGGCACGCAATCGACGCCGCGCCCGCCGGCGGCCGCCTTTTCGCGCAGCTTCGCCCAGTCATGGTCGCGGCCGGGCCTGAGCGTCGCCTCCAGCTGCGGGCGCTGCAGGACGACGCAGGCCTGCGGCTGGTGCCGGGTCATGGTGAGCGCGAGGTCGAGCAGCGGCTTGTAGGGCACGAAGCGACTTGGCTCGACGCCGCAGGAGGCGGCGAGCACCACCTTGGGCCGGGCGTCGTCGATGCGGCCGGCCAGTTCCGCCGCCGCGAAACCGCCGAACACCACCGAATGCACGGCGCCGATGCGGGCGCAGGCCAGCATGGCGATCACCGCTTCCGGCACCATCGGCATGTAGATGACGACCCGGTCGCCCTTCTCGACGCCGAGGTCGCGCAGCATGGCGCCGAGCGTGCGGGTCTCGGCCAGCATCTCGGCATAGGTGACGCTGCGCTGGGTACCGGTGACCGGGCTGTCGTAGAAGATCGCCGGCTGCGGCCCGCGCCCGGCGTCGACATGGCGGTCGATGGCATTGTGGCAGACATTGGTGAGGCCGCCGACGAACCAGCGCCCATAGGCGCCGAGCCCGGGATCGAACACCTGACGCGGCGGGGCGATCCAGTCGATCGCCTTGGCCGCCTGGCTCCAGAACCGCTTGGGGTCGTTCAGTGCGGCGGCCTGGACGGCACCATAGCCGGCGGCCGCCGCGGCGGGGGCGGAGGTGGTCATGTTCGGCGTCTCCCTGAAACCGATGGTTTTTTTCTTCGAGGTATTTTCGTCAAGGAAACCGGTGGCGGGCCTCGCCTGCAAGAACGCTGAAATGCTTACGACCTTGGTCGACCTCACGGGCGGCCGACGTGAATGCCGCGAAACGCGAACCGCCGGCCCTGGGGCCGGCGGCGAAAGACGCTGTACCTTCCACGCATTGATCCACAGCGCTTGGCCTGAGATATGGGGCTGGCGGTTCACAAGCCCGCGATAGATCGGCCTGCCATGTTCGAACCCGCTAATGCACCGTCTTCAACCGGGTGATTTCGTCTTTGAGGTGCAGCTTGCGCCGCTTGAGTTCCGCTATTCTCGACTCGCTGGATGCCGGATGGGCCATTTCGGCCTTTAGTTCCCTGTCGAGCGCTTGGTGGCGCCTTTCGAGTTCCGCAACATGCGCCTGCATGGACATGGACTGTGATCTCCCTGTCTGGATTAGGAACGTCATCAGTCTGTCACCGAAGTCCGGCGCTGTCGACGAAACGATGCGCTGCGCCGCAGCATACCGGTGCGGTGCGGGAGGCGCGGCTCGTGCGGAGGATGGCCGTCGGTGGGTGTATTGCGGCAAGCGGCAACCACGGTGATAATCGCCCGGCGCGACATGGCGCGATAAAACGAATCGGGTTGCGGGTCGGCGTTTTGGCACAGATGACGGCGGATGAGGAACGCGAGCTGCAGGCGCTCCTCGAGCGCCTGCGACAGGAACATCGCGATCTCGACAGCGCGATCGAGGCGTTGCAGTCGATTCCCGGCTGCGACCAGCTGCAGCTTGCCCGGCTGAAGAAGCGCAAGCTGTCGCTCAAGGACCGCATCGGCTTCGTCGAGGACCAGATCCTGCCCGACATCATCGCCTGAGGCGGTTCCCCCGGCCGCGTTGCCGCCGGGGGAGGGCAGGTGCGGCGGGATCAGAACTGGGTCAGCAGCACGTCGGCATTGGTGGTGTCGGCCTTGCTCGGCACCGGCTCGACATTGAGGATCAGCACCTCGCCGTCATCGACCAGCATCGAGTAGCGCTTGGAGCGCAGGCCGAGCCCGGCGGCGGAAGCGTCGAAGTCGAGGCCCAGCGCCTTGGCGAACTCGCCATTGCCGTCGGAGAGGAACAGGATCTTGCCGGTGGAGCCGGAGGCCTTCTCCCAGGCCTCCATCACGAAGGGGTCGTTCACCGCGGTCACCGCGATGGTGCTGACGCCCTTGGCGAAGATCTCGTCGGCGCGGGCGATGAAGCTCGGCAGGTGGTTCTTGTGGCAGGTGGGGGTGAAGGCGCCCGGCACCGCGAACAGCACGACCTTCTTGTTCTTGAAGATTTCCTCGGTGGACTTCGGCACCGGGCCGTCCGCGGTGGCGACGCGGAAGGTGGCGCTCGGCAGGCTGTCGCCGACCTTGATCGTCATGGGGAGTTCCTTTCAACGGACGTCATATGACACAGCTGCGCCGCGCGAGGCGGTTCCGGCGGAGCGGATCTGGCGCGGCCCCGGCGCGGCGCCGGTAGCATAATCGGTTCCCATCGCACGGAAAGTGTTTTCAGGGGGCGGAAAGTCGCGCCGTCGTCTCCACCGCCCGCGCCGGGCCGGCACCCTTGCCGTCGACGAGGGTGAAGCGCAGCGGGCTGTCGGCGAGGCTGGTCCCCTTCGGCACGCCTTCGACCGGCAGCACGAAGACGGTGCGGCCATCGGCGCCCGGCTGGCGCTCGGGCAGCGGCAATGCCCAGTCCTCGTTGGGGCCCTCGACGAACAGATCGCCGGCGGCGGGATCGGCAAGGCGGGCGGTCACCCGGATGCGGGCCTTGTCGCCCGTGCCTTCCAGCCGGGCCTCCTCGATGGACGGCGCGCCGGAAGCGCCCATGCCGATCGGCCGCGGCACCTGCGCGGCGGCGTTCTCCAGCGCCGGCGAGGTCGGGGCGGCGCCGGCGGCGGGGATGTCGAGCGCGACGCTGGCGCTCGCCGGCTGGCAGATGGTCGAGCACACCGCGAAATCGAGCGCGAGATCGAGCCGTACCGGCTGGCCGGGGTCCTTCGGCACGACCCGCAGCGGCAGGATCACGTCGTGCTTGTAGCCGATCGAGGTGGCGCCGCCTTCATCGAAGCGGAGTGGCGCCGGCCAGTCGATCTCCACCCGTTCGACATTGTCGGAATCGCTCCAATTGAACTGCGGCGGGATGCCGGCATCGCCGGGATAGCGCCAATAGGTCTTCCAGCCCGACGCCAGCCGGATCTCGACGCCGGCGCGGTGAACCGCCCCTTCGCGGGCGCCGGCGACCAGCCGCACCGCGGTGCCTTCCGGCGCCGACCATGGCGATTCCTCCGCCGCCCGCGCCGAGGGCAGGCACAGCGCGACCACGAAGGGAGCGGCGAGAAGCGGGGCGGCGAGGCGGGAATGCATGAACATATCCAGCCGATAGCCCGTCGCGCGACCGACGGAAAGCCGGCGCTCCCGCAATTTCATGTGAGGCCCGGCGGACAGGTGCTGCCGGGTGCCGCAGCGGACTTGAAAAACCGCGGGTCGGGACTAGGCTTCCCTGCATGTGGATCGGCCAGAAGGACAAGGGCGGCGACGACCGTCCCACGGACACCAGCTTCCTCGATGGACAGCTGCTGGTGGCCATGCCCGGCATGCGCGACGAGCGCTTCGCTCGCGCGGTGATCTATATGTGCGCCCATTCGCCCGAGGGCGCGATGGGCATCATCGTCAACCAGCCGGCCAGCCATATCAGCTTCCGCGACCTCCTGGTGCAGCTCGACGTGGTGCCGGAGGAGGAGCGCATCCACCTGCCGCGCGCCGCCGGCGAAGTGACGGTGCTGAAGGGCGGGCCGGTGGAGACCGGGCGGGGCTTCGTGCTGCATTCCTCGGATTTCTTCATCCAGGATTCGACGCTGCCCATCGACAGCGGCATCTGCCTCACCGCCACCCTCGACATTCTGAAGGCGATCGCCGGCGGCGGCGGACCGCACAGCGCGGTGCTGGCGCTCGGCTATGCCGGCTGGGCGCCGGGGCAGCTGGAAAACGAGATCCAGCAGAACGGCTGGCTCAACTGCCCGGCGGACGCCTCGCTGGTGTTCGGCACCGATGCGGCCGGAAAATATGAGCGGGCGCTGCGCAAGCTCGGCATCGATCCCGGCATGCTCTCCACCGAGGCCGGCCACGCCTGAGGCGGCGAGCCCGCCTCGTTCCCTGCGCGGTCGAAAACCGACCTTGCGCCGGAAGTCGTCCCGACCGTGATGTCGTGGGCCGGAGCGGGACGGTCAGGACGCCTTGGCGGGCGCGTCGCCGGAAGAATCGGCCGGGCGGGCCGGAGCGGCGGGCGCTGCCGCCGGGCGGGCGGGCGCCGGGCGAGGCAGCGGTCCGGCAGCGGGCCGGCTGGCGGCGTCGCCATTGCCATTGCTGCTGCCATTGCCATTGGTCTGTCCGGCCGGTTTGGCATCCGGCTTGCCGCCGCGACGCAGCAGCCGGCCGCGCTCGAGCAACGAGGTCGGCGAGGCTTCGGGCTGCAGCAGCCGGCGCGCTTCTTCCGCCGACACGACCTCGCCGAACAGCGGCCCCTGGCCGTAACGGCAGCCGAGCTTGGCCAGCGCGGTGGCGGAGGCCTCCGACTCCACCCCCTCCGCGACGATCTCCATGCCGAGATCATGCGCCATGGTGACGATGGTGCGCAGGATGATCGGCCGCTGCGCCTTGTTGCCGTTGCGCCCCAGCGCTTTGATGAAGGTGCGGTCGACCTTGATGGTGTCGAAGGGGAAGCGCTGGAGATAGGCCAGCGAGGAATAGCCGGTGCCGAAATCGTCCAGCGTGAGCCCGGCGCCGAGTTCGCGCATGCGCAAAAGAATCTGCGCCGCATATTCCGGGTTTTCCATGGCGAGCGATTCGGAGAGCTCCAGCTTCAGCGTGCCGGGCGCCACCACGTTGCGGGCGAGGATGGCCTTGAGGTCCTGCAGAAGATCGTGCCGCAGCATCTGCCGCGACGAGATGTCGACGGTGACGAAGATCGGGTCGCCGCGCATCGCCCGCTGCCAGGCGCCGAGCTGCCGCGCCGCCGCGTCGAGCACGAACAGGCCGATATCGACGACCAGGCCGGAATCCTCGGCCAGCGTCATGAAGTCGTCGGGGGAGAGCGTGCCGAGCGTCGGGTGCTGCCAGCGCGTCGACACCTCGAAGCCGGCGATGGTCCGAGTCGCCAGGTCCATGATCGGCCGGTAGACCACACCGATCTCGCCCTTTTCCAGCGCCGAACGCAGGTCGCTCTCCAGCGTCATCCGGTCGAGCTTCTGGGTGCGCATCGAGGGACGGAACACCTCGATGCGGTCGCCGCCGACCCGCTTGGCGAAATACATCGCCAGCTCGGCATCCTTCAGCATCTCCTGCGGCGTGCGCTTCTGGCTGTCGGCGAGCAGCAGGCCGATGGAGGCGGTGATGAAAATCTCGCGGTCGCCGAAGGTGATCGGCGCGCGCAGCGTGCGGCGCAGCGTGTCGGCGAAGGCGGTGACCCGCTCGGGGTCGCGCTCGCTCATCAGGATCAGCGCGAAATGATCGCCGCCGAGCCGGGCGAGGGTGTCCTGCTGCTTGGCGAGCCGCATCAGCCGCCGCGCCACGGTGAGCAGGATGGAATCGCCGGCGGGCATGCCGAGGCTGGCATTCACCTGTTTGAAGCGGTCGAGATCGACCAGCATGATGGTCGGTTTCAGCGTCTCGTCCGAGCGCGCGAAGCCGATCGCCGAGGCGAGCCGGTCGAGGAACAATTCGCGGTTCGGCAATCCGGTGAGATTGTCATGCACCGCGTCGTGCAGCATGCGCTCCTCGGCGGTGCGGCTGTCGGTGACGTCGGAGAGCGTGCCGATGCAGCGCACCACCTCGCCGTCGGTGCCCACCACCGGCCGGGCGCGCAGGTTGAACCACAGATAGTGGCCGTCCTTCGAGCGCAGGCGGAAATCCTGGTCGATGCGCCCGCGCCGCTGGTCGAGCAGGCCATCGAGGGTGGCGCGGAAGCGGTCGCGGTCGCCGGGGTGGATGATCTCCAGCCAGCCGGTCGCCTCGGTGTCGAGGGCGCCGGCCTTCAGGCCGAGCAATTGCTCGGCTTCCGGGCTGACATGGATGCGGTCGGCATCGACGTCCCAGTCCCACACGATGTCGCCGGAGCCGGCCACCGCCAGCGCCCGGCGCTCCAGCTCCTGGGCGCTGCCGGCCACCGAGCCGATGCCGGCGAAGGCGTGCTGCATCACCGTGAAGCCGATGAGCATGACGATCAGCACCAGGCCGCCGAGCAGGGCCGGGGCGACGAGGTCGTTGCCGATGCGCCCGGAGACGGCCATGCCGGCGGTGATCACCCACACCATCAGCAGGAACAGCGTCGGGATGATCAGCACCGCGCGGTCGTAGCGGTGCAGCGACAGCCACATCACCACGGCGAAGCCCATCACCGAGACCACCAGCAGCGAGGGGCGGGCAATGCCGGCCGCCGCGGAGGGGTCGAGCAGCGCAAGGCCGACCAGCGCGACGAGGAACACCAGCCAGCCGGCGGTGATGTGCATGTAGCGCACATGCCAGCGGTTGAGATTGAGATAAGCGAACAGGAACACCACCAGCGTGGCGGCGAGGATCGCCTCGCCGGCGGCGCGCCAGAACTGCTGGGCGAGCGGCGAGATGCCGAACACCTTCGACCAGAAGCCGAAATCAAGGCCGATATAGCCGAGCACCGCCCAGGCCAGCAGCGCCGCGGCCGGGAACATCGCGCTGCCCTTCACCACGAACAGGATGGTGAGGAACAGCGCGAGCAGGCCGGCAATGCCGATCACGATGCCGTTATACAGGGTGAAGGAGTTGACCTTGTCCTTGAAGGTCTCGGGCTCCCACAGGTGCAGTTGCGGCAGGTTGCCGTCGGTGAGCTCGGCGACCAGCGTCACCGTGGTGCCGGGATCGAGGGTGACGAGATAGACGTCGGCGTCCGAGGCGCTCTGCAGTTCCGGGCGGAAGCCCTGGCTGGGGGTCAGGTTGAGGATGCGGCGATTGCCGAGGTCGGGCCAGAACACGCCGGAGCCGACCATGCGGTAATGCGGTGCGACGATCAGCCGGTCGACCTGCTCGTCGGTGTTGTTGGCGAGCGCGAACACCGCCCATTTGCTGCCATTGGGAGTCGGGGCGACGGCGCGCACCTCGAAGCGGCGCACGATGCCGTCGGCTCCCGGCACGGTGGAGACCGGGATGCTGTTGCCCTCGGTGTCGTGCCGCTCGATCGCCGGCGCGAGGTCGATCACCGGCGCGTCGAGCCGGATCGCCACCGCATCGAGCGCACGCGCCGCGCCCGGCGCCAGCGTCATCGCCGGCACCAGCGCCAGCAGGAACGCGACGAGCGAGTGGATGAGGGCGCGAGGCACCAGTCGACGGGCAATGGCCAAAAACGGGGTCTCCTGAGGCTGCGCGGCGCGCCTTGCGAGCGCGATGCGCCACGATGAGTAGCGGCGTGTGACGGCCGGGGCAAGGCAGCCGGCTGCGGCACGCAGGGGAAGCCGGGCCGGCGCCGCGGGCGGATCAGCCCGAGGTGCCGCCCGCCCATTTGCGCAGGATCGCCTCCGCCTTGCCCCGTTCCTCGGGCGTCAGCGTGGCGATCATCTTGTCGAGTTCGGCATCCTTGCCCCCGCCCTGCGACTGCGCGACCTTGTACCAGGCGGCGGCGAGCGGCTTGTCCTGATTGATGCCGCGCCCGGCCGAGAGCATGCGGGCATAGCGGTTCTGGGCGATGGCGTTGCCGGCCAGCGCCGCCTTGCGGAACAGCTCGGCGGCGCGCTCCTCGTCCTTGGGCATGCCGAAGCCGTTGAACACCGCAATGGCATATTCCGTGGTGGCGACGACATGGCCGATCTCGTCGGCGCGCTGCAGCAGCCGCGCCGATTCGATGGCGTCGCGCGGCACGCCGCGGCCCTCGCGATAGAGGATGGCGAGGGCATAGAGCGCATCCGGCTCGTCCTGGTCGGCCGCCTTGCGGAACCATTCGGCCGCCAGGCTCGGCTCCTTCGGCGCCGCCTCGCCCTCGAGATAGAGCAGGCCGAGATTGTAGCAGGCGAGCGGGTGGCCCTGCTCGGCAGCGGCCCGCAGCAGCGGCAGCGCCTCGCTCTTGGTCTGGGCGTTGTTGCCGGCTTCCTTGAGCTTCAGCGCGGCGAGGGCGAACTGGGCGTCGGCATTGCCCTTGGCGGCGGCGGCCTCGTACCACTGGCGGGCGGCGGCGCGGTCCTCGACCACGCCGTAGCCTTGCGACAGAATCTCCGCCGCCAGCACCATGGCGACCGGGTCCTGGGCGCTGTTCGCCCGCTCGACTGCCAGTTTCAGCGCCGCGGCATAGTCGCCGCGTTGGAAGGCGCCATAGGCGGCGTCGAGCGGCGCGCCCTTCCTGTTCGGCGGGCTCCCGGCCTGCGATACGACGGCCTGCGGTGGGGCGGCTTGCGAACCGGCGGTTTGCGGCGCGGCCTGCTGCGGTGGGGTCCCCGGCGATGCGGTCTCCGCAGAGGTCTGGCCGCGTGCGAAACCGCCCGCGGCGGCGAGAGCGAGGATCGCCGCGACGGCGCCGGTGACGTGGCGCGCCGGCATCAGCCGGCTCCCGCCGGCACGAGCCGGCTGGCGAGGCTGCGGGCGGCGTCGGCGGTATCGTCGAGAAGCAGGGTGTCCACGGCGATGAAGTCGGCGCCGGCGGCGACCAGCGCGTCGACTTCCTCCAGCGAGCGGGCATAGGCGACGCAGGGCGTCTCGAAGATCTCCGCCCACCACTGCACGCGCTCGCGCGTGCTGTCGAAGGGCGGGCGGCGTCCCTGGGCGTCGGCTTCGCCGAACATCACGTAATCGGCGCCGCTCTCGCCGGCGCTCATGGCGTCGTGCTTGTTCTTCAGATCGCCGACGCCGGCAATGCCGTCCGGCCGCACGGCGGCGAGGGCACCCTTCAGCGCCGCGAGACCGGTGGCGTGCACGCCGTCGGCGCCGGTGGCGGCGGCGAGCGCGGCGTTGCCGTCGATCAGGCAGGCGGCGCCCGCCTCCTGGCCGGCGGCGACGAGGCCGCGCAGCTCGCCGGCGCCGGCCTCGCCGGGACGGATCAGCACGGCGGCGAGATCGGTCGCCGCCGTCACGTCGCGCAGCACGGCCGTCAGGTGCTCCGCCCCGGTCTCGGCATGGCCGGCGAGGGGAGGCAGCAGCAGATAAAGGCGCGGGGCCAGCGGGACGGTTTTGTTTTCGGATCGGGCCATGATCGAGCCATGTCGCAGGATGGCGGCGAAAGCACGGCCGAAACGCGCGCGATCGGCCGGCGCCGAGTCCTAGAACAACTTCCGGGGAAATTGAAACGATTTCGCCGGAGGCGCGGTCCCGCCGGTCGCGCGCCCGTGCCCGGCCGTGCCGGCCATGCGCGGCGCGAGGGACAATTCACCAGCGCCGACACGGGTTTGTCATGTTGCGCTTTTCCGTCGCGGGCGTGCGCGGGCGATGCTAAGCAATGGCTGCCGCAGCTCGCCGCACGGTGCAGGCCCGCTTTTGGGAGCCCGTGGTCACGGCCCAATGACGGTGGAGGAAACATGCCCGCCCGTTCATCCCGTGCCTTTCGCGTCCGTCCGGCCGCGCTGCTGGCGCTTGCCGGCAGCCTCGCCGCGCTTTCGTCCGCCGCCTGGGCGCAGACCGCCCCCGCGGGCGCCCAGGCGCCGTCTCCCGCCACCGCCGCCGGGCTCTCCTGGCCGCGCAGCGTGACGATCGGCGACAAGGCGCTGGAGATCTACCAGCCGCTGGTCGAGAGCTGGAACGGCGACGCCATTTCCGGCCGCGCCGCGGTCGCCTTCGGCGCCGCCGCCGGCACGCCGACCTATGGCATCGCCTATTTCACTGCCCGCGTCGCCATCGACAAGCCGGCGCGGCTCGCCAAGCTCACCAGCATCGCCATCACCAAGGTGGACGTGCCGACCCAGCCGGGCCTCGACACCCAGGTGATGAGCGCGCTGCAGGCGCATATCCCGGCCGAGGGGCTGACGGTGGCGCTCGACCACCTGCTCACCAGCTATGCCGCCAACAAGCAGCTCACCAAGGACATGGAGCAGCCGGTCGAGAACACTCCGCCCAAGCTGTTGTTCGTCGATGCGCCGACCCTGCTGGTGCAGGTCGCCGGTTCGCCGGTGCTGCGGCCGGTCGCGGGTGCGCAGGGCTTCCAGCGCGTCATCAACACCCATCCGCTGCTGCTCGCCGACGGTTCCGGCAATTTCTATGCCCAGGCGGCGGATTACTGGTACCAGGCCAAGGCGATCGAGGGCCCGTGGGCCGTGCTGGCGCAGCCTTCCGATGCGCTGCAGGCCGCCGGCTCGATGGCCAATTACGCGCAGCAGGCCGAGACGCTGCTGCCGGCCGATGGCAAGAAGCCGCCGCAGGCGCCGGCGCTCATCGTCTCCACCGCACCGGCCGAGCTTGTGGTCACCGCCGGCGCCCCGACCATGGAGCCGGTGGGCGGCACCTCGCTGCTGCGCATGAGCAATGCCGACCATGCGGTGATCATGGACCCGGACAGCAACAATTATTACTTGCTGGTCTCCGGCCGCTGGTTCCGCGCCGCCGGCCTCAATGGCCCGTGGAGCTATGTGGCCGGCAATCAGCTGCCGGCGCAGTTCAAGAGCATCTCGACCACCGATCCGGTGGCCAACGCCCTGGTGGCGGTGCCCGGCACGCCGCAGGCCAAGGAAGCGGCGATCTCCACTCTGGTGCCGCAGACCGCGAGCGTGTCGCGCTCCACCCAGCTCACCATCCAGTATGATGGCGGCACCGCGAAGTTCGTGCCGATCCGCGGCACCCAGCTGAGCTATGCCGAGAACACCCGCACGCCGGTGATCGAGCTCGACGCCACCCGCTACTACGCGCTGTTCCAGGGCGCCTGGTTCATGGCGTCCGCGCCGTCCGGCCCGTGGGTGATCGCCGACGTGGTGCCGGCGGCGATCTACACCATCCCGACCTCCTCGCCGCTGCACTACGTCACCTATGTCTATGTCTACGCTTCGACCGCCGATGCGGTGACCGTCGGCTATACGCCCGGCTATCTCGGCGTGGTGGTCGGCCCGGGCGGCACGGTGCTCTACGGCACCGGCTACGGCTGCGTCGGCTATGTCGGCACCTACTGGTATGGTTGCCCGGATACCTATGGCTACAACGCCGCCTTCGGCTGGACCAGCGGCTTCGCCTTCGGCTTTGCCGCCGGCTATGCCTGGGGGGCGATGTCGCCCTGGTGGGGGCCGTATTGGGGCGTCGGGCCGTGGGGCGGGCCGTGGGCCGGCGTCAACGTCAACCAGACCAACATCTATGGCCGCTGGGGCGGCGCGGCGACCGTCGATCATGCCTGGGGCTATAATCCCTGGACCGGCAATGAATGGCGCGCCAATTCGTTCAATGGCGTCACCGCGCGCGGCACCGAATTCGCCGGCCGCTCCGGCGCCGCCTTCAACCCGTGGAACGGCAATTTCGCCGCCGGCCGCGAGGGTGGCTACTACAATCCGTCGACCGGCGCCTTTGGCGGCGCCCGCGCCGGCGCGGTGGGCAATGCCAATACCGGCAACTTTGCCGCCGGCCGCCAGTCGGCGGGCTACAACCCGACGACCGGCTTCGGCCATGCCTCCGAGACCGGGGTTACCCGCGACGACGGCCATGTCGATGTCGACAGCCGCGGCGTCGCCGGCAATGTCCATTCCGGCAATGCGGTCGGCTGGAACAACGGCAACATCTATACCGACCATGACGGCACCATCCACCAGTACACGCCGGACGGAAACTGGCAGCACCAGGCGTCTGATGGCGGCTGGCAGCGCGACAGCGACGCCGGCCAGATCGATCGCCTGAACACCCAGCGCCAGTTCCAGGGCTGGGGCGACCAGCGCGTCGATGACTTCGCCCGTTCCGGCAGCTGGGGCGGCGGTGGCGGCGGCTTCGATCGCGGCGGCTGGGGCGGCGGCGGTTTCGACCGCGGCGGTTTCGGTGGCGGCGGCTTTGGCGGCTTCCACGGCGGCGGCGGCTTCCGCCGTTGATGGGGCGGGCCGGAGCGCCCGTTGCCGACAGAGTGAGGCGCCGGTTGCCCGCCGGCGCCGATCCCCGGTCGAGGATCCCTGCGAAGAGGAGGCCGGGAGGTGAGGATCGGGCCGCTCGCCCGCGCGAAGCAATGGGCGCGGGCCCTGAAGCAGGACGTGCTCGCCCTGTGGATCGCGGCGCGCGATCCCCGGACGCCGTGGTACGCCAAGCTGGTCGCCGGTGCCGTGGCCGCCTATGCCCTCGGCCCCGTCGACCTCATTCCCGATTTCGTGCCGGTTCTCGGCTATCTCGATGATCTCGTCATCGTGCCGCTCGGCATCCTGCTGGTGGTCAGGCTGGTTCCGGCGCCGCTGATGGCCGAATACCGCGCCGCCGCGGCCGGGCGCGGCAGGCCGGTCAGCCGGGGCGGGCTGGTGGCGATCGTCGTGATCTGGGTCGCGGTCGCGGGGATCGGCCTGCGCTGGCTGCGGCAGCGCGGCGCGGCCTGAACGCCGGGCACTCCTTGCAAGGACGGGGGAACCCCACGACCCTGCCCGCCGAACCCGGTCGCCGACATGAAAACGCCGCCCCGAAGGGCGGCGTACTCGATTTGTTGTCGCGAGGGCAGGCCGGCTCACGCCGCCTTCTTCTCCTCGTCGGCGGCCCATTTACCCAGCGCGGCGAGGTAGTTCATCTTGGCGCGGTGGGTGAAGGCGGCCTGGCCGGCGGCCCAGTTCTCAGCCTTGCCGGCCCACGCCTTCTGCGGCGCCGCCTGCAGGGCGCGGCCATAGGAGAAGGTGAGGTTCCACGGCAGGTTGCCGATCTTGATCATCGCATCGAGATGGCCGGTCGCCGCCTCGTCCGACTGGCCGCCGGAGAGAAAGGCGATGCCCGGCACGGCGGAGGGCACGCAGTTCTTCAGGCAGCGAATGGTCTTCTCCGCCACTTCCTCATAGGAGACCTGCTTGGGCGACTTCATGCCCGGCACGATCATGTTCGGCTTCAGCACCATGCCCTCGAGCCGGATGCGGGCGTAGAACAGCTGCTGGAACACTTCCTTCAGCACCCATTCGGTGACGTCGTAGCAGCGGTCGATGTCGTGGTCGCCGTCCATCAGCACTTCCGGCTCGACGATCGGCACGATGTTGGCCTCCTGGCACAGCGCCGCATAGCGGGCCAGCGCCTGGGCGTTGGCGAGGATCGAGGTGTAGCTCGGAATGTGCGGCCCGATGTCGATCACCGCGCGCCACTTCGCGAAGCGGGCGCCGAGGTCGTAATATTCCTTCAGCCGGCCGCCGAGGCCGTCGAGGCCTTCGGTGATGGTCTCGCCCGGGGCGCCCGGCTGCGGCTTGGCGCCGGCGTCGACCTTGATGCCGGGGATGGAGCCGGCCTTCTGGATCAGCTCGACCAGCGGCGTGCCGTCCTTGGCCTTCTGCCGGATGGTCTCGTCGAACAGAATGACGCCGGAGATGTACTTGGTCATCGCCTCGTCGGAGCGGAACAGCATCTCGCGATAGTCGCGGCGGTTGTCGAAGGTGGATTCGACCCCGATGGCGTCGAAACGCTTCTTGATGGTGCTGGAGCTTTCGTCCGCGGCCAGGATGCCCTTGCCGCCCGCACACATTTTATACGCTACCTCGTCGAGGCTGGTCGTCATTCGTCTGTCTCCCGCAAAACGAACCGATGAAATAGTCGCCGACCGAAACCCGCGCGGCCGATCGGCGATGGTTATAGCATCGGCATCCGGCCTGTCCGCGCCATGTCGCGCGCGACCGACTGCCGATGCGGCAGTTGGATCAGGTTCCGCAAGGGCGAACGCTCCCTGCGACGCGAACCCGCTCCAGCATTCTGAAACCAGGCCGCCTTCTTGTCGATGAACGGCATCGACGGGGCGGCTCTGGCCAAGCATCAGGCCGGATGATGCCACCCGGCCTGAAAAATACGTCTAGACAATGCGTTGGCACAGCCGCGCCAACCGAGGATCGCGCATCAGCGGCGCAACGCCTCGACGCCCGGCAGCGGCTTGCCTTCCAGCCATTCGAGGAAGGCGCCGCCGGCCGTCGAGACATAGGTGAATCCATCGGCCGCGCCGGCATGGTTGAGCGCCGCCACCGTGTCGCCGCCACCGGCGACCGAGAGCAGCTTGCCCTCGCCGGTCAGCTCCGCCGCCGCCTTGGCCACCGCGACCGTCGCGGCGTCGAAGGGCGGCAGCTCGAAGGCGCCGAACGGGCCGTTCCACACCACCGTCTTCGCCGTCTTCAGCTTGGCGACGACATGGTCGATCGAGGCCGGGCCGGCATCGAGGATCATCTCGTCGGCGCCAACGCCATCCACCGCGACGGCGCGGTTGTCGGCATGCGCCCGGAATTCCTTGGCCACCACCGCATCGACCGGCAGCACGATCTCACAGCCGGCGGCGGCCGCCTTCTCGACGATCTCGCGGGCGGTGCCGGCGAGATCGTGCTCGCACAGCGACTTGCCGACATCCTTGCCCTCGGCGGCAAGGAAGGTGTTGGCCATGCCGCCGCCGATCACCAGAAGGTCGACCTTGGCGACGAGATTGCCGAGCAGTTCCAGCTTGGACGACACCTTGGCGCCGCCGACCACCGCCATCACCGGGCGCTCCGGTGCTTCGAGGGCTTTCGCCAGCGCCTCGATCTCCACCTGCATGCAGCGGCCTGCATAGGCCGGCAGGTGATGGGCGAGGCCCTCGGTCGAGGCATGGGCGCGGTGCGCGGTGGCGAAGGCGTCGTTGACATAGATGTCGCCGAGCTTCGCCAGTTCCGTGACGAAGTCCGGGTCGTTCTTCTCCTCGCGCGGGTCGAAGCGGGTGTTCTCCAGCAGCAGCACCTCGCCGGGCTGAAGCTTGGCCACCGCTTCCTCGGCCACCGCGCCGATCGTGGCGGGGGCGAAGGCGACCGGCCTGCCGAGGCGGCTCGCCACCTCGCCGGCGATCGGCTCAAGCGACAGCTTGGGATCGACGCCCTTCGGCCGGCCGAAATGGGCGAGCAGGATCACCTTGCCGCCCTTGTCGCTGATCTCGCGGATGGTGGGCAGCACGGCCTGGATGCGGGTGTCGTCGGTGACGCGGCCGGCATCCGTCGGCACGTTCAGGTCGACGCGCACCAGCACGCGCTTGTTGGCGACATCGGCGTCGTCGAGGGTTCGGAAGGCGGAGGGAGCGGGGTTGGAAGCAGCGGTCATTGGCGTTCTGTCCGGCTCTGGCGCTTCGGCCTGGTTGCTGGCTCCCGGCGGAGCGCCGGGTTGTGGTGCCGCAAGGGCAATCGGGAGGCGCCCGCGCGCGCCCGCAAACGAAACGGCCGGGCGTCTCGCGAGGCCCGGCCGTTTGGGGTCAGATCAGCTTGCCGAGGGCGACCGCCGTGTCGGACATGCGGTTCGAGAAGCCCCACTCATTGTCGTACCAGCTCAGCACGCGCACGAAATTGCCTTCCAGCACCTTGGTCTGGTCGAGATGGAAGATCGAGGAGTGCGGGTCGTGGTTGAAGTCGGAGGAGACGTTGGGCTGGTCGGTAGTGCCGAGGATGCCCTTGAGCGGGCCGTCGGCGGCCGCCTTGATCGCCGCGTTGATCTCGTCCTTGGTCACCGTCTTCTTGGCGACGAACTTGAAGTCGACCACCGAGACGTTCGGCGTCGGCACGCGGATCGAGGTGCCGTCGAGCTTGCCGGCGAGGTCGGGCAGCACCAGGCCCACCGCCTTGGCGGCGCCGGTGGTGGTCGGGATCATCGACAGCGCCGCGGCGCGGGCGCGGTAGAGATCCTTGTGCATGGTATCCAGCGTCGGCTGGTCGCCGGTGTAGGAGTGGATGGTGGTCATGAAGCCGTGGTCGATGCCCACGGCGTCGTTGAGCACCTTGGCGACCGGCGCCAGGCAGTTGGTGGTGCAGGAGGCGTTGGAGATGACCAGGTGGTCCTTGGTCAGCTTGTCGTGGTTCACGCCATAGACCACCGTGAGGTCGGCGCCGTCGGAGGGGGCGGAGACCACCACGCGCTTGGCGCCGGCTTCCAGATGCGCGGCGGCCTTGTCGCGGGCGGTGAAGATGCCGGTGCATTCCAGCGCCACCTCTACGCCGAGCGCGGCGTGCGGCAGCTCGGCCGGGTTACGCACGGCGGTGACCTTGATCGGCCGGCGAGCCCCCACGGTGATGGTGTCGCCCTCGACCTTCACCTCGGCGGGGAAACGGCCATGGATGCTGTCGAAACGCAGAAGGTGAGCATTGGTCTCGACCGGGCCGAGATCGTTGATGGCGACGACCTCGATATCGGTGCGACCCGATTCGATGATGGCGCGCAGCACGTTGCGGCCGATCCGTCCGAAGCCGTTGATGGCAACCTTGAGCGTCATGCGTCTTCCCCCGAGTGATTACTTCCTGTCCGGTACAAGCACCAAGGCTCATAGCGCGCCCAACCTTACGACACCAGCCGCCTGTTTGGTCGATATGGCGTCAGCGCAGGGCTCGACGCCGCAGCATGCGTCAAAGTCATGACTTCACTCATGACTTTGACGTGCGGCGAATCGTCGATCCGAAAGTTCAGCTCTTCTTCAGTCGGCTTTTGGCGGCGGCCGCGACGTGCTCGGCGGTGATGCCGAAATGCGCGAACACCTTGCCGGCGGGGCCGGAGGCGCCGAAGCCGGTCATGCCGACAAAGGCGGCGTCGGAGCCGACCACGGCATCCCAGCCCTGGCGGATCGCCGCCTCGACCGCCACCTTCACCGGCGCGGTGCCCACCACCTGGCGGCGGCTTTCTTCCGGCTGGTTGGCGAACAGTTCGAAGCTCGGCACTGAGACCACGCGGGTCGGGATGCCCTCGGCCTCGAGGATGTCGCGGGCCGCGGCGCAGAGCGAGACCTCGGAGCCGGAGGCGAACAGCGACACCTGCGCGTCGTCGGAGGCCGGCACGATCTCATAGGCCCCCTTCGCGGTCAGGCAGCGGGTGTTGGGATCGGTGCGCATCAGCGGCAGGTTCTGCCGGGTCAGCGCCAGCACGCTGGGGCCGGTCTTGTGCTCGAGTGCGAGCTTCCAGGCTTCCGCCGTCTCCACCGTGTCGCAGGGGCGGAAGACGAGCAGGTTCGGGATGGCGCGCAGCGCGGCGATCTGCTCGACCGGCTGGTGGGTCGGGCCGTCCTCGCCGACGCCGATCGAATCGTGGGTGAACACGTAGACCACCCGCACCCCCATCAGCGCCGCGAGGCGGATCGAGGGTCGGCAATAGTCGGAGAAGACGAGGAAGGTGCCGCCATAGGGGATGAAGCCGCCATGCAGGGCGATGCCGTTCATCGCCGCCGCCATGCCGTGCTCGCGGATGCCGTAATTGATGTAGCGGCCGTCATATTTCGGCGGCTCGACATAGACCGAGGTGGCCTTGGTCTTGGTGTTGTTGGAGTGGGTGAGGTCGGCCGAGCCGCCCACCATCTCCGGCAGCGCGGCTGTCAGCGCTTCCAGTACGATCTCGCCGGACTTGCGGGTGGCGACCGGGTTCTTGTCGGCATGCGCCCTGGCGACGATGCCGGCATAGACCTCGGCGAACTTGGAGGGCAGCTCGCCGCGCACGCGGCGCTCGAACTCGCCGCGCAGCTCGTGGTCGGCGGCCTTCAGCCGCTCGCCCCACGCCTTGTGCGCCTGGCGCGAGCGCAGGCCGGCAAGGCGCCAGGCGTCGAGCACGTCGGTCGGCACCTCGAAGGCCGGGTAGTCCCAGCCCAGCGCCTTGCGGGCGGCGGCGAGCTCGTCGGCGCCGAGCGGCGCGCCATGCACGCCGTTGGTGCCCTGCTTGGTGGGAGCGCCGAAGCCGATGGTGGTGCGGCAGGCGATCAGGGTCGGCTTGTCGGAGGTCTTGGCGCGCTCCAGCGCGGCGAGGATGGCGTCCGGGTCGTGGCCGTCGATGCGGGTGGCGTTCCAGCCGGAGGCCTCGAAGCGGGCGAGCTGGTCGGTGGCGACCGACAGCGCGGTCGAGCCGTCGATGGTGATGTGGTTGTCGTCCCACAGCACGATCAGCTTGTTGAGCTTCTGCCGGCCGGCGAGCTCGATGGCCTCTTCCGAGATGCCTTCCATCAGGCAGCCGTCGCCGGCGATGACATAGGTGTGGTGGTCGACGAGGTCGCCGCCGAACTGCGCCGCCAGCATGCGCTCGGCGAGCGCGAAGCCGACGGAGTTGGCGAGGCCCTGGCCGAGCGGGCCGGTGGTGGTCTCGACGCCGACCGTGTGGCCGTATTCCGGATGGCCGGGGGTCTTGGAGCCGAGCTGGCGGAAGTTCTTGATGTCGTCGAGGCTCATGCCCTCATAGCCGGTGAGGTAGAGCAGCGAATAGATGAGCATCGAACCGTGGCCGGCCGAAAGGATGAAGCGGTCGCGGTCGGGCCAGTGCGGATCGGCGGGATCGAACTTCAGCACCTTTCCGAACAGCACGGTCGCGACATCGGCCATGCCCATCGGCATGCCCGGATGGCCGGAATTGGCGGCCTGGACAGCGTCCGCGGCGAGGAACCGGATGGCATTGGCCATGCGGTCGTGCTTTTCACGGTTCGACATGAGGTCTGGTGACTCCCAAAGGGGGCGCGCATGGGCGCGTGCGTATCGGGTGCAGGGCGGCTGTTATGGCATGCCGCGCGGAGGCGGTCGCCGGCTTTCCGCATGTGGCCGCCCCGGTGGCGCCGGAGCCTGCCGCACCGCGGCATGAACGGGCGCGAGTGATATCATCACGGGTCATCCTGTCAAAGGGCGGAGCTGGGAAAGGATCGGCTTTCCCCGCCGGTTGACGCCCGGCGCGGGGCGGGACCAATCTAATCGAATCAAACCCTTTCATTCCATGGAGCGAGCCAGAATGACCGACCCGGCCCCGGTGGACGCTGCGGCGCGGCGTTTCAACGCCGCCATGGAGGCGCTGGAGGCGGCGGTGGAGCGGCGGCTCGAGGTCGAGCGCCAGGAGGCGGCGCTCGCCGAACAGATCCATGTGCTCGGTGCCGACCGCTCCCGCCTCGCCGCCCAGCTCGACGGCGCGCAGGCGCGGGCCGAGCGGCTGATGGGGGCGAGCGACGACGTCGCCCGCCGGCTCGGCAGCGCCATGGAAACCATCCGCGCGGTGCTCGCCGCGCATGAGCGCTGAGGGCGTCCGCCATGGCCCATGTCACCGTCACCATTGCCGGGCGCGCCTATCGCATGGCCTGCGACGACGGCCAGGAGGAGCATCTCTCCCGCCTCGGCCAGGAGGTGGACGCCCGCATCGACGACCTGCGCAAGGCGTTCGGCGAGATCGGCGACCAGCGTCTCAGCGTGATGGCGGCGATCACGCTGGCCGATGAGCTCAGCGAGATGCGCCGCCGCCACCGGGCGTTGGAGCAGGAGCTGCAGGCCGAGCGGGTGCGCCTCGCCGTGGCGACGGAGCGTTCCGAGCTGGCCGAGCGCACGGTGTCGGACGCCTTCACCAAGGCCTCCGAGCGCATGGAGCGCCTTGCCCGCGAGCTCGGCACCAGCCCCTCCTCGGATGTCGGCATGGGGTGAGGGCCGGCGGCCGGTCCGCGCTCGCCGCCGTCCGGCCCTGGGCGGGCGGCCCGGCGTGGGTGGCCCGGCGTGGGTGGCCGCCGCACTTGACGTTGTCGCCCGCGACGGGCACAGGAACGGAATATTCGCCTCACGCCCGCCCAGCTCTGCCGCGCGAAGGCGCCTGTCGACCGCCGCGCGCCCCGTCTCCAGCCGGAACCGTCCGATGATCCGCTCCCCGCTCATGACCGTCATGGTCGCTGCCGTGCGCAAGGCCGGCCGCTCCCTCGTCCGCGACTTCGGCGAGGTCGAGAATCTGCAGGTGTCGCTGAAGGGGCCGGCGAATTTCGTCTCCAACGCCGACCGCAAGGCCGAGCGAATCCTGCACGAGGAGCTCTCCAAGGCCCGCCCGAGCTTCGGCTTCGTCATGGAGGAGAGCGGCGAGCGCGAGGGCACCGATGAATCGCACCGCTGGATCGTCGATCCGCTCGACGGCACCACCAATTTCCTGCACGGCATCCCGCTGTTCTGCGTCTCGCTGGCGCTGGTGCGCGACGGCGTGCCGGTGGCCGGCGTGATCTTCAACCCGGTCACCGACGAGCTGTTCATCGCCGAGAAGGGCGCCGGCGCCTTCATGAACGACCGGCGCATCCGCGTCGCCGCCCGCCGGGCGCTGGCCGACAGCGTCATCTGCTGCGGCATGCCGCATATGGGCCGCGGCGACCTCGCCGGCTTCGGGCGCGAATATGCGGCGCTCGCCCCGCGCGTCGCCGGCCTGCGCCGCACCGGCACCGCGGCGCTCGACCTCGCCTGGGTGGCGGCCGGCCGGTTCGACGGCTTCTGGGAGCGCAACCTCTCGCCCTGGGACATGGCGGCCGGAATCATCCTGGTGCGCGAGGCGGGCGGCTACGTCTCCGATCTCGAGGACGGCGACAAGATGCTGGCCAAGGGCGACATTATCGCCGGCAATGACGGCATCCGCCGCGATCTTCTCGCCGTCCTGCGCAAGGCCTGAGAAATCCGCGCATATTCCTCGGAAATCCGTTGGGGTGCGTTCCATTTCGAACGCGCTGTGGCATAGTCCGGCCTTGATTTCGGCGGCCGCCTGCCCTGCGTGCCGCCGCGCGCAGGAGACGGCCACCGGCAATGGACGCGAACGACCCCTTCCTCAAGCTGTCTTCGCCCCGCATCTTCCTGGTGCGGATGTTCGTGTTCCTGCTGCTTTGCGTGGCGCTGGCCTCGGTGCTGCACGAGCCGATCTGGCGCGCCTTCCTGTACAATCCCGGGCTGAACGGCGTCATCTTCGGCGTGCTGGCCATCGGCATCCTCTTCGCCTTCCGCCAGGTGTTCCGGCTGCTGCCGGAGGTCGATTGGGTGAACTCGTTCCGGCTGGTCGATCCCGGCCTCGAGGTGCGGCGCAATCCGGTGCTGCTGGCGCCGATGGCGGCGCTGCTGGGCGATCGCGTCGGCCGCATGTCGATCTCGCAGATGACCATGCGCAGCATCATGGAATCGATCGGCACCCGCCTCGACGAGGGCCGCGACCTCTTGCGCTACCTCACCGGTCTCCTGGTGTTCCTCGGCCTGCTCGGCACCTTCTGGGGCCTGATCGAGACGGTGAGCTCGATCGGCGGGGTGATTTCCTCGCTGGATGTCGGGCCGAATTCCGGCTCGGTGTTCGATGCGATGAAGACCGGCCTCGCCGCGCCGCTCTCCGGCATGGGCATCTCGTTCTCGTCCTCGCTGTTCGGCCTCGCCGGCTCGCTGGTGCTCGGCTTTCTCGATCTGCAGGCCGGGCAGGCGCAGAACCGCTTCTACACCGATCTCGAGGACTGGCTCGCCACCACGGTGGAGGATCTCGGCATCGAGAAGGTGAAGCCGGTTCCGGCGCCGATCCCCGCCGTCGTGCCGCTGGCCAGCCCGGTCGGCGCCGCCGGCCCGGTGCCGCTGCCGCCGCCCTCCGCCTTCCTGCCGCAGGGCAGCCTCAGCCAGCTCGACCTCACCCAGCTGACCGAGGCGATCGGCCGGCTCGACCGCACCATGACCGAGGCCGGCTCGCAGCGCGTCACCACCGCCATGGCGCATCTGGCCGAGAGCCTGCAGGGCCTGGTGCAGCACATGCGCTCGGAGCAGCAGATGGTGCGCGACTGGGTGGAGGCGCAGGCCGAGCAGCAGAAGGACATCAAGAAGCTGCTCGAACGCATCGCCCGCGAGAGCGACCGCGAGCGGGCCTGAGGGGCGGGCGGCAAGGAGGCTAGCACATGGCGCTGGGACGCTCCCGCGGTCGCGAACGGACGATCGACTACTGGCCCGGCTTCGTCGACGCGCTGTCGACGCTGCTCATGGTGTTCATCTTCCTGCTCTCGGTCTTCGTGCTGGCGCAGTTCTTCCTCACCCAGGAAATCTCCGGCCGCGACGATGCGCTCGCGCGCCTGCAGGCGCAGATTCGCGCGCTCACCGAGCAGCTGGCGCTGGAGCGCGCCGGCCAGGACGATGCCTCCTCCGAGATCGGCAGCCTGCGCGCCAGCCTCGCGGCGCTGGAGAAGGAGCGCGCGGACCTGCTCGATGCCGCCGAGGCGGCGTCCTCGGCACCGGCCGATCTTTCCGCCGCCCAGAGCCAGAACGCCGAGCTCGGCCGCCAGCTGGCGCAGCAGAAGGACGCCACCGCCGACGCCGCCCAGCAGATCGCGCTGCTCAACCAGCAGATCGCCGCCCTGCGCAAGCAGGTGGCGGCGCTCGACGAGGCGCTCAACATCGCCGAGAAGAAGGACAGCGAGAGCCAGGCCCGCCTTACGGATCTCGGCCGCCGGCTCAATGTCGCGCTGGCCCAGCGGGTGCAGGAGCTGACCCGCTACCGCTCGGAGTTCTTCGGCCGGTTGAACGCCATTCTCGGCAACCGGCCGGGCATCAGGGTGGTCGGCGACCGCTTCGTGTTCCAGTCGGAGATTTTCTTCGATCGCGCCTCCTCCAATCTGCGTCCGGAATCGATGCCGGCGCTGGACCAGATCGCCGCGGCGCTGATCCAGCTGGAGAAGGAGATTCCCTCTGATCTCGCCTGGGTGCTGCGCGTCGACGGCCATACCGACGACCGGCCGATCCAGACGCCGCAATATCCCTCCAACTGGGAATTGTCGGCGGCACGGGCCATCGCCGTGGTGCAGTATCTCGCCGGCAAGGGGGTGGCGCCGGTGCATCTGGTCGCCGCCGGCTTCGGCGAGTATCAGCCGCTCGACGGCACCGACAGCGATGAGGCCCGCAACCGCAACCGCCGCATCGAACTGAAGCTCACCGAGCGATGAGGGGCGGGCGCCGACATGTGGCCTTCGAGATGCCGGCCATGAGATGCCGGCCATGAGACGCTGGTGTTGAGATGACCCCTCCCGGCGCACCGCTGTTGCGTTCTTTCGGCTGGGAGCAGATGCCGGCAATCGCCAATCTCTGGGTCGAGAGCTGGCAGGAGGCGATGCCGGAGATCGATTTCGAGGCGCGGCGCGGCTGGCTGTGCCATCGCATCGGCCAGCTGGTGGAAAGCGGCGTGCGGGTGGAGACGGCGGTGGACGCCGCCGGCCGGGTGCTGGGCTTCGTCACCGTCGATCCGTCGAGCGGCTATGTCGACCAGCTGGTGGTGCATCCCGATTATTGGGGGCGCGGCATTGCACGGACATTGATCGATGCCGCCGCGGCGGTCTCGCCCGCCGGCCTCACCCTGGATGTGAACGAGGAGAACGACCGCGCGGTGCGCTTCTACGCCGCCGCCGGCTTCGTGGTGACGGCGCACGGCACCAACCCCACTTCCGGCCGGCCGACGCTGCGGATGCAGCGCAGATGAGGCCGGGGCCGGCCGTGACGGCGGGCCGCGTCATTCCGCCCATTCGAGGTCGGCGGTGAAGATGATGGTGAGCCAGCGGTCGGGGCTGTCGGGGCCGATGGCCTTGCCGATCTCGTCGCGCAGGGCGTCCCATTCGCCGATGCGGCGCGGCGGTCCGTCGGCCGGCACGATGAAATAGAGTTCGATCTGCTGCGCCCGCCCGACCTTCGCGACATAGGCACGGAAGGAAAGGAAGCCGTGCGCGCGCACGGCGTCATGGGCCACCGCATCGACATGCGCCTTCAATTCCGGCGGCGTCACCAGCAATATGTCGGCGAGAGCCTGCTTCACGGTGCGCATCGGCAGCGGAATGATGATCAGGCACACCAGCGCCAGCACCGCCGGATCGACATAAGGCGCCATCCAGCCATAGGCAGTGCCCTCGATCGCAGAGCCGATGCAGAAGGCCGCCAGCAGCGCCAGGGTGATGCTGGCCGACATGATCCAGCCGCGCGCGTCGAGGGCGATGAACGCCGAGCGGATGCGGCGGTTGGCGCGCATCTCCAGCGCCGCCGCGCCGGTACAGGCGGTCGCGGTGATCACCGCGTAGAGGATGGCGAGATCGAATTCGAGCGGGCGTCCGCCGTCCAGAAGCAGGCTCACCGCGTTGAAGAAGGCATAGGCCGACACGCCGATGAGCAGCACGCCGTTGAGCCCGAGCGCCATCGGTTCGAGATGCCAGAAGCCGACCGTGAAGCGCTCGCGCAGCCGCCGCGTGGCGGAGGTGATGTGGGTGTAGCCATGGATCAGCCGCACCACGGCCAGCGCCAGCAGGCTCATGCCGGCGTCGATCAGCGAATAGGCGCCGTCGAACAGGATCGAGAACGAGCCGGAGAGCAGCCCGATGCCGATACCGAAGGCGGCGATCAGCCCGGTGATGGCGATCGAGAGGCGCAGCACGCCGCTTTCGTCGTCGAGATGGAAGATCTTCCCCAGAGATCGCATGCCGCTCCTTCCGCCGTTCCTCGTCAGATCGGCGAGGCCTCGGCCATTTGCGGGGCCGCGGGCCCGTTCTCGCCGAACTGCAGCGCCGCCAGCCGGGCATAGAGCCCGCCCTTGGCCACCAGCTCGGCGTGGCGGCCCTCCTCGACGATCCGCCCGTGCTCCATCACCAGGATGCGGTCGGCCGAGAGCACGGTGGCGAGGCGGTGGGCGATCACCAGCGTGGTCCGCCCCTGCATGGAGCGGTCGAGCGCCTGCTGCACCAGCGTCTCGCTTTCGGCGTCGAGCGCCGAGGTGGCCTCGTCGAGCAGAAGGATCGGCGCCTTGCGCAGGATGGCGCGGGCGATGGCGATGCGCTGGCGCTGGCCGCCGGACAGCGTCACCCCGCGCTCGCCGACTAGGGTCTCCCAGCGCTCCGGCAGGCGCTCGACGAATTCGTCGGCGGCGGCAAGCCGCCCGGCTTCCTCCACCTCGGCGTCGCTGGCCTCCGGCCGGCCGAGGCGGATGTTTTCGCGGATCGAGGCGGCGAAGATGGCGACGTCCTGCGGCACCAGCGCGAGGCGGGCGCGCACGGCGCGCGGATCGGCGGCGGCGATGTCGATGCCGTCCACCTCGATGCGGCCGCTCGAGGGATCGTAGAAGCGCAGCAGCAGCTGGAACAGCGTGCTCTTGCCGCCGCCGGAGGGACCGACGAACGCCACCCGCTCGCCCGGCTTCACCGTGAAGGAGACGCCGCACAGCGCCGGAATGTCCGGTCGCGTCGGATAGGCGAAGCCGACCGCGTCGAAGCGCACCGCGCCGATCGGCGGTGCCGGCAGGGCGAGCGGCGCGGCCGGCGCGGCGACCTTCGGCTCTTCGGCGATGAGCTCGGCGATGCGCTCGGTGGCGCCGGCGGCCTGCGAGACCTCGCCCCACACCTCGCCGAGCTGGCCGAGCCCGCTCGCCGCCAGCACCGCATAGAGCACGAACTGGCCGAGCGTGCCGGCGCTCATCGAGCCGGAGAGCACCGCGTTGGCGCCGGCCCAGAGAATGCCGACGATGGAGGCGAAGATCAGGAAGATGGCGACGCCGGTGAGCAAGGCGCGGGCGCGGATGGCGTCGCGCGCGGCGTCGAAGGCGTGTTCGACGGCGCCGTCGAAGCGTTGCTTCGCGGCGTCCTCGGCGGTGTTGGCCTGCAGGGTGCGCATGGCGCCCACCGCCTCGGTGGCATAGGCGGAGGCGCCGGCGAGCGTGTCCTGCGCTTCGCGCGAGCGCTTGCGCACCCCGCGCCCGGAGCCGAGCAGCACCACCACGATCGCCGGGATCAACACCAGCAGGATCACCGACAGCCACGGGCTGGTGATCACCATCATGACCGCCGCGCCGATGAACAGCACGATGTTGCGCAGCGCGACGGAGGCGGAGGCGCCGACGGCGGATTTGATCTGGGTGGTGTCGGCGGTCAGCCGCGAGACGATCTCGCCGGCGCGGGCCTGGTCGTAGAAGGCGCCGTCGAGCTTCAGCAGATGCGTGAACACTTCGGCGCGCAGATCGGCGACGATGCGCTCGCCGAGCGTCATGACCAGGCAGTAGCGGAACGCCGAGGCGGCCGCGAGCACGCCGACGACGCCGATCATGACGAGGAAATACTGGCGGATATAGCCGGCATGGTCGGCATCGAAGCCGAAGTCGATCATCCGCCGGACCGCGACCGGCACCACCAGCGTCGCCAGCGCGGCGACGACGAGGGCGACGAGGGCGGCGCCGGCCCGCCCCTTGTAGCGCCGCACATGCGGCCACAGCGCCCTGAGCGGGGAGAGGTCGGCGCGTCCGCGGCGGGAGGCGGGGGCGGCGCTGGTGTGATCGACTTGTGTCACGCTCAGGTCTCGGTTATAGACCCGCACGGATTTCCGGCAGGATCGTTTTGAAGATCGCCGCGTGGCTCCCGAAAAGGGGCCGCCCCGCGGTGGCGAGGATGCAACCCATGAAGAGCAACATCCATCCCGACTACCACTTCGTCAAAGTGGTGATGACGGACGGCACCGAGTACACGACCCGGACGACCTGGGGCAAGGAGGGTGACACCCTCCAGCTCGACATCGACCCCAAGGTTCACCCGGCGTGGACCGGCGGTTCGCAGCAGCTGCTTGATCGCGGCGGCCGCGTGTCGAAGTTCCAGAAGAAGTTCGCCGGCTTCCTCAAGGCCTGATTGGCCCGGCAGCCGTCGCGCTTCGCAGCCGTTGATAAGCAAAACCCCCGTGCGGCGCACGGGGGTTTTCTTTTGCCGTCATGGCTTTAGGCAATCGACGACCCGCCGGGCGGGGCCCATGCCCGGCGCGGCAAGGCTTCGCCGGCGCCGGGCCGGGTGCGTCACGGGCGTTCGAAGGCGGAACGCAGCCGGCCGATCTGGCCGGCCACTGCATTGACCGGGCGTTCCGCAGGCCGGCGCGCCCGCAGCGCCGCGTCGAGCTGCCGCACCCGCCGCTCGAGGTCGAGGCTGCGGAGGATCAGCGCCGCCAGCGGTGCCGGCAGGCGGTCTTCCGCCTCGGGTGCGGCGTCGGCGCCGAGCTCGACCTTGTCGGCCTCGCGGCGCGCCGTCTCCGTGCTCATGTCACCCTCGGCCACCGCCTTCTGGAGCAGCAGCCAGGAGGTGAGGTTCATCAGCCGCGTGGTCAGCCTGCGGCTCGCCTCGGCATAGCGGGCGTGCGCCCGGCGCTCCAGCGCGGCGGCATCCGCGCGGCCGGGGCCGTCGAGATAGTCGGCGCTCTCGTCGATCAGCGCGATGCCCTCGGCAAACAGCGCCGCGAAGGCGGGCGAGGCGACCCGCCGTTCGGCGAGGCTCACCAGCCGGTCATCGGCAGGGGCACGGGCCGCGGCCTGTGCATGGGCAGCGGCCTGGGCATGGGGAAGGGAGGCGCCTGCCGGCAGCGCGGGGGCGGGATCGTCAAGGCGCACCGCGCCGTCGAGACGCGCCGGGCCATCGAGGGGCCTGTCGGCATCCGGCCCGCCGCAACCCCGTCCGTCTGGCGTCCGCTTCGCCATGTGCACCACTCCGCGCGGTGCGACGGCTCCGCCGCACCCGATTCGCCCGCCCCGCCCGTCATCCCGAGCATGATGTCGCGCGCGCCGGGCCGGCTGTCCAGTCGCGTGCGACGGACGGCGCCGATGTCCCCGCAACCCACCGTCGGCGGGAAGGGACAAAAAAGAGCCGCCCATGGGCGGCTCGATAGGTGAAGACAGGGAGGCGTCAAACAGAGTGACAGGTGCCACTCGCGTCCAGAGGCTGGACTATCCCCGATAATGCTTTGGAAAGCTTAACGCCTCGTTAACCGAGGCGCCCCGGACCGGGCGCTCCCGCCCCGGGCTCAGCGCTTGAAGAACGCATCCGCCGCCGCCCGCGACGAACGCTTGCGGTCGAGCGCCTGGCGCAACCGGGCAATTTCCGCTTCCAGCAGCGCGATGCGCTCCTCGATCTCGACCTCCGACAGGGTGGAAAGGTCGCTGCCGATCTCGTGGGCGGTCGGCTTTAAGGCCGGGCGGCTGCCGAAGGGATCGTCCTCGATCATGTCGGGTCTCCTCGCTGGCGATGGTCGGGCCATCTCTCATCAGGCTATCTATTGCGCGCCGGGGTCGGTTGCCAGTGCGGGCAGCATGACTTAACCAGACGGCTCAACAAGTTGCCTGCCCAACGAGAACGCCGCCCTTCCGGCGCTTGAAACCGCGAGGACATCTCCGTGACCGATCTGCCCGCCACCATGACCGCCATCGGCCTGCCGACCCCCGGCGGTCCTGAAGCCCTGGTGCCGGAGACGCGGCCGCTGCCGGCGCCGCGCGCCGGCGAGATCCTGGTCAAGGTGGCGGCCGCCGGCGTCAACCGGCCGGACGTCATGCAGCGCAAGGGCCTGTATCCGCCACCGCCCGGCGCCCCGGACATTCCGGGCCTGGAGATCGCCGGCGAGGTGGTGGCGCTTGGCGAGGGCGTGGCCGGCTTCAAGCCCGGCGACAAGGTGTGCGCGCTGGTCTCCGGCGGCGGCTATGCCGAATATTGCCTCGCCGATGCCGGCGCGGCGCTGCCGGTCCCTGCCGGCCTGTCGATGATCGAGGCGGCGGCGCTGCCCGAGACCTTCTTCACCGTCTGGACCAATGTGTTCGATCTTGCCGGGCTGAAGGCGGGGGAGAATTTCCTCGTGCATGGCGGCACCTCGGGCATCGGCACCACGGCGATCCAGCTCGCCAAGGCGTTCGGCGCCACCGTATTCGCCACCGCCGGCAGCGGCGAGAAATGCGATGTCTGCCGCCGGCTCGGCGCCGATGTCGCCATCGACTACAAGAGCGCCGACTTCGTGTCGGTGATCAAGGAAACCACCGGCGGGCGCGGCGTCGACGTCATCCTCGACATGGTCGGCGGCTCCTACATCGCCCGCAATTACGAGGCGGCGGCGCCGCGCGCGCGCATCGTGCAGATCGCCTTCATGGAAGGCTCCAAGGTGCAGATCGACTTCATGCGGCTGATGCTGAAGCGGCTGTCGCATATGGGCTCGACGCTGCGCTCGCGTCCCAATGCCGAGAAGGCCTCCATCGCCGCCTCGCTGCGCGAGAAGGTGTGGCCGCTGATCGAGGCCGGCAAGGTGAAGCCGGTGCTGGACCAGGTCTTCCCGCTGGCGCAGGCCAGCGCCGCCCATGCCCGCATGGAGACCAGCCTGCACATCGGCAAGATCATGCTGGAGGTGTGAGGGGGCGGGCTGTTCCGGCGCGCTTTCCGAGTGCGTCATGTCCCGCCGATGCGTCCGGCTCCCTCTCCCCGAGGGGGAGAGGGCTGGGGTGGGGGCTCTACGGTTCCCCAGCAGCGTCATCCCTTACCGACCCGCTGCGCGGGCCACCTCTCCCCACCGGGGAGAGGCATGATAGAGAAAGCGCGCCGCCGCACCTGCCGCTTTCTCAGCCCTGTTTCCCGGAGCAGGGGAGGCGAAGCCGGGCGCCGATCCTGCCCCTCCAGGGACTTTTCGGCAAAATCCCCGCCTCTCGCACCCCTGTCCCCCACCCATCCCCGGATAACCTCATCATCCCTCTTTAAATCCGGCTCTCGCCGTCCTAGATTTGTCATGCGGGGCTGCGAGGTTCGTCAGGAGAACATTATCCCCGGGGCCTTATCGATCTCAAAGGGAGCTGTCCCTGATCGGACCCCTGGGTCCGGACACACGGCGCCCACCTACGCTGTAGGTTCCCGGGATCGATTTCCAACGGCCATCGCGGCTCCGCGCTGATCATCATGACCGTACCCTCGCCACATCTCGACAAGCCGTCCCTGCGTGCTGCGGCGCTTGCCCGCCGGGCGGGGCTGGATTCGCTCGGCCGTGCCGCGGCGTCGGCCCGTGCCGCCGCGCATGCGCTCGGCTGGCTCGGTCCGGTCGAGGGCGAGGTGGTGGCGCTGTTCGCGTCCATCGGCAGCGAAATCGATACCGCGCCGCTCGCGGCCGGCCTGCGCGCCGGCGGGGCGCGGCTGGCCCTGCCGGTGGTCGTCGATCCGAAGGCGCCGCTGGTGTTCCGGCTGTGGAGCGCCGAGGAGCCGCTCGTCGAGGTGCCCGGCCCCGGCCGGCTGGTCATCCCGGTGCCGCCGGAAACGGCGCTGGTGGTGGTGCCGGACGTGCTGGTGGTGCCGCTCGCCGCCTTCGACCCAAGCGGCCATCGGCTCGGCTATGGCGGCGGCTATTACGACCGCACGCTCGCGGCATTGCGGCGGGCGAAGCGGGTCGAGGCGCTGGGCTACGCCTTCGCCGTGCAGGAGCTTCCCTGCCTTCCCGCCGAGCCGCATGATGAGCGCCTGGACGCCGTCGTCACCGACGCCGGCATCATCACGGTGGCGGCGGAGGATTAAGGGTTGCGCATTCTCTTTCTGGGCGACGTGGTCGGCCGCGTCGGGCGACAGGTCGTGCTCGACGAACTGCCCGGCCTGCGCGCGCAATGGGCGCTCGACTGCGTGGTGGTGAACGGCGAGAACGCCGCCGGCGGCTTCGGCATCACCGAGGCGATCTATGAGGAGTTCCTCGCCGCCGGGGCGGATGCCGTCACCCTCGGCAACCACGCCTTCGACCAGCGCGAGGCCCTGGTGTTCATCGAGCGCGCGCCGCGTCTGGTGCGGCCGACCAATTATCCCGCCGGCACGCCGGGGCGCGGCGCGGCGCTGGTGGAGACCCAGTCGGGAGCGCGCGTGCTGGTGGTCAATGTCATGGGCCGCACCTTCATGGACCCGATGGACGATCCCTTCGCCGCCATCGACCGCGAGCTCGACGCCGCGCCGCTCGGCCTGGTCTGCGACGCGGCGATCGTCGATTTCCATGCCGAGACCACCAGCGAGAAGCAGGCCTTCGGCCACTGGTGCGACGGCCGCGCCAGCCTGGTCATCGGCACCCATACCCATGTGCCGACCGCCGATCACCGCGTCCTGCCCGGCGGCACCGCCTATATGACCGATGTCGGCATGTGCGGCGCCTATGACGGGGTGATCGGCATGGACAAGGAGGAGCCGCTGCGCCGCTTCACCCGCAAGATCGGCTCCTCGCGCTTCGAGCCGGCGACCGGGCCGGGCACGCTGTCCGGCCTCGCGGTGGAGACCGATGCCAATGGGCGGGCGCTGAAGGTGGCGCCGGTGCGCCTCGGTGGCCTGCTGGAGCCGGTGGCACCGTCCTTCTGGTAGCCCCGGCGGGACGATGCGGACCCGCTTTACGGGTGGCCATGCTCTCGCCTATAAGCCGGCCACACGATTTCTCCTGGAATTTCTGACGCAGGGCCGCTCCAACTGGCCCGCGAAGTGGAGGCGGCCATGGCCGGGCATTCGCAGTTCAAGAACATCATGCACCGCAAGGGCAAGCAGGACGCGGTGCGCTCCAAGCTGTTCTCCAAGCTGGCGCGCGAAATCACCGTCTCCGCCAAGCTCGGCCTGCCGGACCCTGCCATGAACCCGCGCCTGCGCGCCGCCATCCTCGCGGCCCGCGCCGAGAACATGCCCAAGGACAATATCGACCGCGCCATCAAGAAGGCGGCCGGCGGCGACGCCGAGAACTATGACGAGATCCGCTACGAGGGCTACGGCCCCGGCGGCGTCGCCGTCATCGTCGAGGCGCTGACCGACAATCGCAACCGCACCGCCTCGGAAGTGCGCTCCTATTTCACCAAGTCGGGCGGCTCGCTGGCCGAGACCGGCGCGGTGTCCTTCATGTTCGACCGCATCGGCGTGGTCGAGTTCGACGCCGCCAAGGCCTCCGAGGACGCGATGATGGAAGCCGCCATCGAGGCGGGGGCCGACGACGTCGTCTCGTCCGAGGACGGCCACGAGGTGGTGTGCTCGATGGAGAACCTGCACGAGGTGGCGGCGGCGCTGGAAGCCAAGTTCGGCGAGCCCCGCAAGTCCGGCCTGGTCTGGCGCCCGCAGAACACGGTGGCGGTGGACGATGAAGTGGCGGAGAAGCTGATCCGTCTCGTCGACAGCCTCAACGATAATGACGACGTGCAGAACGTCTACGCCAATTTCGAGGTCTCCGAGGCGATGATGGCCAAGATGAGCGCCTGAGCGCTGATCTTTATGAAGGTCATGTGAGCTTTCCCTCTCCACAATGGGGAGAGGTGGCCCGCGAAGCGGGTAGGTGAGGGGCTCTGGCGATTGGGAAGCGTCGAAGACCCCTTATCCCACCCCCTCTCCCCGACGGGGCGAGGGAGCTGGCCGCGCTCCCTATGGCCGCAGCAGCGGGTCGAGCAGCGGCACGCTGGCGACCGCCGCCAGCGTGATGATGGCATAGGCGATCAGCCGGAACTGGCGGTCGCTTGCCCGTCTGAAGCCGCGGGCGCCGGCGACCAGCCCCAGCGCATAGGTCGGACCGAGTATCAGCGACAGTTTCAGCACCTCGGCATCGACCAGCCCGCGGCCGAGATAGGCGGTGCCGGAGGCCAGCGTCACCAGCGCGAAAAAGGCGAACAGGTTCGCCCGCACCGTCGCGGCGTTTTGGCCGGTGCTGAGCCAGTAGACCACCACCGGCGGGCCGGAGAGCTGCGCGGCTCCGCCCAGCAGGCCGGCCACGGCGCCGATGCCCAGCTTTGCCGCCAGCGAGCGCGGCGCCTTGAGCCCCTGTCCCAGGATCAGCAGCATCAGCAGCGCCATTGCCAGCGCGGCGATCGCCCAGCGCAGCGCCACCGGGTCGACCCGTTCCAGCACCAGCACGCCCAACGGCACCGCGAGCACCGCACCGACGGCGAGCGGCGCCACCTGCCGCCAGATGCAGGCGCGCATCGCCCGCAGCACCATCGGCAGCGTCAGCAGGGTATCGATGATCAGGAGGGTAGGCGCCGCCAGCTTCGGCCCGAACACCGCGCCGACCAGCGGCATGAAGATCAGCGCGCCGCCGAAGCCGGAAAAGCCGCGTGTGGCGCCGGCGAGGAGGGCGGTGGCGATGGCCCAGACGAGGGCCGCGTCGAAGGACATGAACGCACCTGCGCCGAAGGGCGGCGCGGCGGGCGCCGCCGGCCGCATGCGAAACGGCGCCCACGGCGCCCTCCGCGTTTGCTAGCGTCGGGGCGAGGGTGGGTCAATCGCTGTTTTTTATGGGTTCGCACGTTCCATCACTTTTGATGAATGAGCATATCGGCAAAACTCATTTGCCGGCCGGCCCTGCTCACCCCAGATTGGTAACGACACATGGCGCGCCGGGTGAGATGAGCCGCGCGCCTAACCGGGACTTCTCATGCGCGTTTCCCCACCCTGCGCCCCGGCGGAGGCCGTTGCCGCCGCCCGCGCCGCTTCCGAGCGCAGCGACCGGCTGGTCGGTGCTGCTCTCGCCTTGTTCGCGGTCGCCATCTGGGGCGGCTGGATCGTCTCCACCCGTCATGCGGTGGTCGGCCATCTTACGCCCTCGGCGGTCGGCTGGCTGCGTTTCGTGGTGCCGGCGCTGGTGCTGGCGCCGTGGTGGCTGAAGATCGGCCTGTGGCCGCGCGGCCGGGCGGTGCCGTTCCTGTTCTGCTTCATGGGGTCGGGCGCGATCTTCTTCCTGGTGGTCGCCAATGCGATGCGCTTCGTGCCGGCCGCCGATGTCGGGCCGCTGCTGCCCGGCACCATGCCGCTGATCGTGGCGGTGATCTCGGTGCTGGCGCTCAAGGAGCGGCTGGGCTGGGTGCGTGCCGCCGGCTTCGTCTGCATCGCGCTCGGCGTCGTCACGCTGGGCGGGCGCGGGCTGCTCAATTCGGCGGATGGCGCCTGGCGCGGCCATCTGCTGCTGCTCACCGGCGCCGCCCTGTGGGCCGGCTATACCCTGGCCTTCCGCCGCACCGGCTTGGACGCCAAGGAACTGGTGGGGCTGATCGGCGTGTGGTCGGCGATCATCCTCACCCCGGTCGGCCTGCCGGGCGTGTTCGCGGCGCTGCGCGAAGGCTATGGCGCCGAGGTGCTGCAATTGCTGCTGGTGCAGGGTATCGGCTCCGGTGTGGTGGCGCTGGTCGCCTTCGGCATGGCGATCGAGAAGCTCGGCTCCTCGCGGGCGGCGGCCTTCACCGGTCTGGTGCCGGCATTGGCGGCGGGGCTCGCCGTGCCGCTGCTCGACGAGCATCCGGACATGGCGGCGATCATCGGCATTGTCGCCACCGGCCTCGGCGTGGTGCTGGCCAGCGGGGCATTGGTGCCGGCGCGGCGCGGCTGAGATACCTTCGCGCCATGGCCGGGCGTGCTTCGGCCATGGCGTTGTTTGCTGCAAGAGGGGCGGCCGCTTCGGAGAATCGTCCGGCCCGCTATTGTCTGATCACGTGCCAGCAGGACGGCACTGAGGACAAGGCCGCCAAGGCAGGTGAAAGCGGTGTTCGTGTCGCGGCTTCGGGCGTCGGGGTTGGTGCCGCCCCTTAATCCCGCGTTAACCATGCGCCTCGCCTGGGACGACATCACGAGCTTTCCGGCAGCCCGGACTCTGGCCGTTCGTCGTTTGTTCGGCTACTCCCTAAGGCATGGCTTCCGCTCCGATTCGCATTCTCGGCCTCGATCCCGGCCTCCGTCGCACCGGCTGGGGGATGATCGAGGCTGCCGGCACGCGGCTGTCCTTCATCGCCTGCGGCACGGTGCTGCCGCCGGAGGAGGGCACGCTGGCCGAGCGCCTCGCGGTCCTGCATCGCGAGCTCTGCGGCATCATCGCCGCCTTCGCGCCCGACGAGGCGGCGGTGGAAGAGACTTTCGTGAACGTGAATCCGGCCTCGACGCTGAAGCTTGGGCAGGCGCGCGGGGTGGTGCTGCTCACGCCGGCCCTCGCCGGGGTACCGGTGGCGGAATATGCGGCGCTGCTGGTCAAGAAGACGGTGGTCGGCGCCGGGCGGGCGGAGAAGGCGCAGATCCGCATGATGATGAAGGTGCTGCTGCCGCAGGCGGACTTCGAGACCGACGACGCCGCGGACGCGCTTGCGGTCGCCGTCACCCATGCCCAGCATAGGGGCGCGGCGGCATTGCGCGCGCGGTTCGAGGCCAAGGTGGCGGCACGATGACGGGGACGCCATGATCGGCAAGCTCAAAGGTCTCGTCGACAGCACCGGCGAGGACCATGTCCTCCTCGACGTGCAGGGCGTCGGCTATCTCGTCCATTGCTCCGGGCGCACGCTGCAGGCGTTGCCCTCGCCGGGCGAGGCGGCGACGCTGTTCATCGAAACCTTCGTGCGCGAGGACATGATCCGGCTCTACGGCTTCACGTCGCCGGCGGAGAAGGCATGGTTCCTGCTGCTGCAGAACGTTCAAGGGGTAGGCGCCAAGGTGGCGCTCAACGTGCTCTCCGTGCTGTCGCCCTCCGAACTCGCCAATGCGGTGGCGCTCGGCGACAAGGCGATGGTGGCGCGGGCGAACGGGGTGGGCCCGAAGGTCGCCGCCCGCATCGTCGCCGAGCTGAAGGACAAGGCGCCGGGGTTCGCCGATGTCGATCCGGCAGCCGTCAGCCTTGCCGGCCAGCTCGAGGCCCGCTCCGCCCCCGCCCCGATGGCGGACGCCGTCTCGGCACTGGTCAATCTCGGCTATGCGCAGGTCCAGGCCAGCGCCGCGGTGGCGGCGGCGGTCCGCGAGGCGGGAGAGGAAGCCGATACCGCCAAGCTCATCCGGCTCGGATTGAAGGAACTGGCCCGATGAGGCGGGATTTCTGCACTCACTGCGCGTCCAGCACGGCAGATCGGCCGCATCGTACATCTCACTGCACTGAGGCAGGGCGGGGCGGCCGATGAGCGCGAAGAGGCTGATCGCCCCCGACAAGCGCGAGGAAGACCTGGCGGAGGCCACCCTGCGCCCGCAAATGCTGGCGGAGTTCGTCGGTCAGGAGCAGGCCCGCGCCAATCTCGATATCTTCATCAAGGCGGCGAAGGCGCGGGGCGAGGCGCTCGACCACGTCTTGTTTGTCGGACCGCCTGGGTTGGGAAAAACCACGCTCGCTCAAATAGTTGCGCGCGAGTTGGGTGTCGGCTTCCGCTCCACCTCCGGTCCGGTGATCGCGAAAGCCGGCGATCTTGCCGCCCTGCTGACCAATCTCGAGGAGCGGGATGTCCTGTTCATTGACGAGATTCATCGCCTTAATCCGGCGGTGGAGGAAATCCTCTACCCGGCGATGGAAGATTACGAGCTCGATCTGATCATCGGTGAAGGACCTGCCGCGCGATCGGTAAAGATATCGCTATCCAAGTTTACTCTGGTCGGCGCCACCACCCGCTCCGGTCTGCTTACAACGCCGTTGCGTGATCGTTTCGGAATCCCGATTCGTCTTAATTTTTACACCATAGACGAGCTTGAACTGGTGGTGTCGCGTGGCGCGCGCGTGCTCGGCATTCCGATCTCCAAGGATGGCGCGCGCGAGATCGCCCGCCGCGCCCGCGGCACGCCGCGCATCGCCGGTCGGCTGCTGCGCCGGGTGCGGGACTTCGCGCTGGTGGCCGGCAAGGAGATCATCGACCGCGCGGCGGCCGACCACGCGCTCGGCCATCTGGAGGTCGACGCGCTTGGCCTCGACCAGATGGACCGGCGTTATCTCACTGTAATCGCATTGAATTATGGTGGCGGCCCGGTCGGCGTCGAGACCATTGCCGCAGCGCTGTCGGAGCCGCGCGATGCCATCGAGGAGATCATCGAGCCCTATCTGGTGCAGCAGGGTTTCGTGCAGCGCACCCCGCGCGGCCGGGTGCTGACCGCCCATGCCTTCAAGCATATGGGCCTTGCGGTGCCGACCACGGTCAACCAGATGCCGCTCTTCGATGAGGGCGAATAGGTCGTGACGACGTCATCGTGCTAATGTATTTCACATTCACATGAGCTGGACCCGAAACGGCGAAACGCGTTCTTACCACCACGGCAACCTGCGGGAAGCCCTGGTGCAGGCGACGCTCGACCTGATCGCCGAGAAGGGCATCGCCGGCGTCACCTTCGCCGAGGCGGCGCGGCGGGCCGGGGTGAGTGCGGCCGCGCCCTACCGGCATTTTCGCGACCGCGACGAATTGATCGCTGCCGTCGCCACCACGGGCTTTGACCGCTTCGCTGAAGCGTTGAAGGCCGCGTGGCAGGAAGGGCGGCCGTCACCGGCTGTCGCCTATGAGCGCATGGGACGGGCCTATCTCGATTTTGCGCGCCAGCAGCCATCCTATTACATCGCCATGTTCGAATCCGGCGTGCCGCTGGAGGCGCATGAAGGCCTGCAGCAGGCCGGCGGCCGTGCCTTTGCCGTGCTGCGCGAGGCGGCCGAAGTGTTGGTCTCTCACATGCCGGGCCGGCCGCCGGGATTGATGGTGGCGCTGCATACCTGGTCGCTGGCGCACGGTGTCGCCTCTCTGTTCGCCCGCGCCGACGGTGCCCGCCGCAAACTGCCGATGACGCCGGACGAGCTGCTCGAGGCCGGCTTTCTCGTCTATCTGAAAGGGCTGGGCGGCCCGTCCGACTGATCGCGCAACCTTACGGCATTGACAAACCCCACGACTGCCTCCATATATGTAAATGTATTTAACATTAACCGGGACGGCAGCCATGGAGCTCGCTTACAAGCTCGACAGTTACGGCAAACCGGCCTGGATCGCGCTGACGGTGCTGGGCTTTATGGCCTGGTGGCCGCTCGGTCTGGCGATCCTGGCCTTTACCATCGGGAGTGGACGTATGGGTTGTGGTGGACGGCGCGGGTTCGCGCGTTGGCAGGAAGAGGGCGGCGAGGCGTTCCGCAATGCTTTCGGGCGGTGGGGACGCGGCATGCCGTCGAGCGGCAACCGTGCCTTCGACGAGTATCGCGAAGAGACGCTGCGACGCCTGGAAGAGGAGCAGAAGGATTTTCGCGGCTTCCTTGATCGTTTGCGCCAGGCCAAGGATAAGGCGGAGTTCGACCAGTTCATGGCCGACCGCCGTCGCCCCGCCCCGCAGAACCCCGAGCCGCCGGTGGACGGCGCGACGGGGAACTGATCCAGCCGTCTTCACGTCTGCGTAAAATCTGGCCGCGCCCTTTGTTCACAAGGGGCGCGGTCTCGTTTATGAGGGCGGCATGAGTGGACATGAAACTCGCGGGCAAGATCCCCGTGCCCCCAATCTGGATCCTCGCGATCTCGCGGCGGATCCGTTTCTGCATCTTGCCGGGCGTCTGGTGCCTGGTGGCCATGTGCTGCCGGTGCGCGTCTATTATGAGGACACGGACTTCTCCGGCATCGTCTATCATGCCAACTACCTGAAGTTCATGGAGCGGGCGCGTTCTGACCATCTGCGTCTCATCGGCGTGGTGCAGGGCGATCTCTTCGGTGAGGCGCTGGCGGAAGCGCCCGGTTTCGCCTTCGTGGTGCGGGCGATGCAACTCGATTTCCTGCGTCCGGCCCGCATCGACGACGTGCTGGAGATCCATACCAGCCCCATCGAGGTCGCCGGTGCATCCATCACTCTGCTGCAGAAAGTGATGCGCCGCGGTGAATTGTTGATCGAGGGGCGGGTGAAGGTGGCCTTCGTCTCGCAGGGGCGTGCCCGGCGCATTCCGGATTCCTTGCGTGCCGCCATGCGCGCGGCACAAGGCGAGGCGCCGTCGATCTGATCCGCCGGTGTTGCGGTGCCGCAACGCTAACGCGGTATTAACCCTAGCAAGTGCTTAATGAGCGTGGCGTGGGACGTTGGGCGCCCAAGTTTCGTCGGATTCACCGTCGAACAGGGATAAGGCAAATGGGCGAAAATCCCCGGCTCCCGTCGGGGCATGTCCATTTTTGTCGAATAAGCCGCCGTGGCGTCTGCGCGTGATGCGTGCCGTCCGTCCGAGTGGGCGGGCGGGCTCTGGTGCTTGAGGTTGAGATCATATGAACCCTGCCGATGTGGCGCAAACGGCCATGGCCGCCCCGAGCGCTGATCTTTCGCTGATCGGGCTGTTCCTTCAGGCACATTTTATCGTCAAGCTGGTGATGGCCGGCCTCGTGCTCGCCTCGATCTGGGTGTGGGCGATCATCATCGACAAGACCATCCTGTTCGCCCGCATGAAGCGGCAGATGGACCGTTTCGAGCAGACTTTCTGGTCAGGCCAGAGCCTTGAGGAGCTGTACCGTTCGCTGTCCTCGCGGCCGAACCACGCGATGGCAGCGATCTTCGTGGCGGCGATGCGGGAGTGGAAGCGCTCCTATGAAGGGGGAGCGCGTTCCTTCGCCGGCCTGACGCAGCGGCTCGACAAGGTGATGGACGTCACCGTCGCCCGCGAGGTCGAGCGGCTGGAGGCGCGGCTTCTGGTGCTGGCGACCGTCGGTTCGGCCGGCCCCTTCATCGGCCTGTTCGGCACGGTCTGGGGCATCATGACCGCCTTCCAGTCGATCGCCGCCTCGAAGAACACCAGCCTCGCCGTGGTGGCGCCCGGCATTGCCGAAGCCCTTTTCGCAACGGCAATCGGCCTTATCGCCGCCATCCCGGCGACGATTTTCTACAACAAGTTCGTGTCACAGGTGAACCGGCTGGCGCTGCGGCTGGAGGGCTTCGCTGATGAGTTCTCCGCCATCCTGTCGCGCCAGATCGACGAGCGGGGCTGACGCGCATGGGTATGTCGGGAGGTGGAGGCGGGGGCTGGCAGTCGCGACGTTCGCGTCGTCGCGGCGGCGGTGGTGCCGTCATGTCCGAAATCAACGTCACGCCGATGGTCGACGTGATGCTGGTGCTGCTGATCATCTTCATGGTGGCGGCGCCGATGCTCACCGTCGGCGTGCCACTGGATTTGCCGCAGACGCAGGCGCAGGCCGTGTCTCAAGATCGCGAGCCGCTGGTTGTTTCCATCGACAATCAGGGCAAGGTCTTCTTGCAGGACAGCCAGATCTCGGTCGAGGACCTCGTGCCAAAGCTGCAGGCGATCGCCAAGGCCGGCTATGACGAGCGCATCTTCGTGCGCGGCGACAAGACGGTCGACTATGGCGCGGTGATGAAGGTCATGGGCCGTTTGTCGGGTGCCGGCTTCAAGCGCGTCGCGCTGGTTTCCGAAGTCGAGCAGGGGGGCTGAGCGAGATGCGCGCGGGTCTCGTCTCTTCGGCCGCCCTTCACATCGGCATCATCGGCTTCATGGCCATCTCCTTTGCGTCTCCCAGTCCCTATGAGACCGTGCAGGAATCCATGCCGATCGACATCGTCTCCGATTCGGAGTTGTCGAAGATGATGGCCGGCAAGAAGGACGCCCCGAAGGTCGAGGCGCCCAAGCCGGTGGTCGAGAAAATCGACGCCCCGAAGCAGGCGGAAAATCTCGAGGCCAAGGTTTCGGAGAAGCCCGAGATCAAGGCGGCGAAGGAAGCCGCGACGCCGCCTCCGCCTCCTCCCCCACCGCCTCAGGCGAAGCCCGAGCCGACTCCGCCGCAGCAGCAGGCCGAGGCGAAGCCGCCTGAGCCGAAGCCGGCGCCGCAGCAGCCGCAGGCCAAGCCTGAGCCGGCGCCGCCGAAGGATGCCGAATCGATGGCGGCCAAGCCGCCGGAGCCGAAGAAGGACGAGCCGAAGCCGGCGCAGACCGCCCAGGCTGCACCGCCGCCGCCGGCTCCGCCGAAGAAGCCGAAAGATATTCCTCCCAAGGTGGTGCAGGCGCCGCCGAAGGAGCAGCGCGACTTCAATCCCAACCAGATCGCGGCACTGCTGAACAAGCAGGACCCCCGGCGCCAAGCCGCGCTTGGCGACACGATGAACTCGATGGCGTCGCTGGGGGCGACCCGTGGCGATGCGAACTCGCTCTCGCAGACCGAGATCGACGCGTTGCGTGCCTATATCCGCCAGTTCTGGTCGCTGCCGGCCGGCGGGGTGGATGTCGAGCGGATCACGGTGTCGATCCGCTTCATTCTCGGGCCAGACCGCCGACTTCAGGGCGCCCCGCAACTGGTAGAGGTCCAGGGCGCGGGGAATCCCTATGCCAAGGTGGTCCAGGAGACGGCCATGCGCGCCGTCAATCTGGCGGCCCATCAGGACAATCCGTTTCCGATGCTGCGTCCGGAAAAATATGAAACCTGGCGGGATCTGACGGTCGATTTCAATCCTTCCATGCTGAATTACTGATAGGACCGCTCGTCCGAGGTCGAGATCTAATGATGACGTACAAGAATCCGGAAGGTTGCGACCTCATCGGTCGGAGGTCGGTGGTGGCCGGGATGGCCGCTCTCGGAGGGGGCCTGCTCATCCCCAGTCGCAGCCAGGCGGCTTTGCGTCTCGACGTCACCTCCGGCTCGGTGCAGCCGCTCCCCATTGCCATCACCGAGTTCGTCGGCGGTGGCAGTGCGCAGGATGCCGAGGCTGGCAAGGGCGTGACCCAGATCATCACCGCCGATCTGCGCCGTTCCGGCCTGTTCGCGCCGATCGACCCTGCGGCCTTCGTCGAGAAGATCACAAATCCGGACGCCTCGCCGCGCTTCCAGGATTGGCGGGTGATCAACTCGCAGGCGCTGGTGACCGGCCGTATGACCCGTCAACCCGATGGGCGGGTGAAGGCGGAGTTCCGTCTGTGGGACGTGTTCGCCGGCCAGCAACTGATCGGCCAGCAATACTTTACCCAGCCGGAGAACTGGCGCCGCGTCGCCCACATCATCGCCGATGCGATCTATGAGCGCCTGACCGGCGAGAAGGGCTATTTCGACACCCGTATCGTCTTCGTCGACGAGAGCGGTGCGAAGGAAAAGCGGATCAAGCGGCTCGCCATCATGGATCAGGATGGCGCCAATGTGACCTATCTGACCCGCGGCGACGACCTCGTGCTGACGCCGCGCTTCTCGCCGACCAGCCAGGAAATCACCTATATGAGCTATGGCCGCGCCGAGCCGCGCGTCTACCTGCTCAACATCGAGAACGGCCAGCGCGAGGTGGTCGGCAACTTCCCGAATATGAGCTTCTCGCCGCGTTTCGCGCCGGATGGGCAGCGGGTGATCCTGTCGTTGCAGCAGGGCGGCAACTCCAACATCTTCGTAATGGACTTGCGGTCCAAGGCGACGACGCGGCTCACCGACACGTCGGCGATCGACACCGCGCCCTGCTATTCGCCGGACGGGTCGCAGATCTGCTTCGAGAGCGATCGCGGTGGCACGTCGCAGATCTACATCATGAACCCGGACGGTTCGAACCAGCATCGCATTTCCTTCGGGGAGGGACGCTACTCGACGCCGGTGTGGTCGCCGCGTGGCGACGTGATTGCCTTCACCAAGCAGGGGGGCGGTCATTTCGCCATCGGCGTCATGCGCCCCGATGGATCGGGCGAGCGCATCCTGACCGAGGGCTACCACAACGAGGGCCCCACCTTCGCGCCCAATGGCCGGGTGATCATGTTCTTCCGAGATCCCTCCGGGGCGGCGGGGCCGCAGCTCTATTCGGTCGACATCACCGGCTATAACGAGCAGCGTATCCCGACGCCGAGCTATGCGTCCGATCCGGCGTGGTCGCCGCTGCGCTCGTGATCGGTGCGCCGCGGTTGGCCGTGGCGCTAGGGCTTGATTAACCATAATGGGCGGTTTCGGCGATCCGCCCGATTTTGGCGTTTCCAGCAAGGTTTCGTAAAGGTTGACGGAACCTTCGATTAACCAGATGAGTGCTAGATCGGGTTCGCCCCGGTCGTGGGGATTGAGGAGTTGAGCGGAATGATCCGTATGTTGCGCCATATCGGCGGGGCACGTGTCGCCCTTGTTGTCGGTCTTGCTATGCTTGCGGCCGCCTGCGCCAAGAATCCGATGGACGGGCAGGGGGCCGGCATGGGCCAGCTTGGCTCCGCGCCTGCGGGCAGCCCGCAGGAGTTCATCGTATCGGTCGGCGACCGCGTGTTCTTCGAGAGCGACCAATCCGATGTGTCGCCGCAGGGACGTGCGACGCTGGACAAGCAGGCTCAGTGGCTCGCTCAGTACAATCGCTATACCTTCACCATCGAAGGTCATGCCGATGAGCGCGGCACGCGCGAATACAACATCGCGCTTGGCGCCCGCCGCGCCCAGAGCGTGCGCGATTACCTCGCCAGTCGCGGCATCGACCCCAACCGTATGCGCACCATCTCTTACGGCAAGGAGCGCCCGGTGGCGGTGTGTAACGACATTTCCTGCTGGTCGCAGAACCGCCGCGCGGTCACGGTGCTGAACGCGCCGGGTTCCTGATCCGGCCGGCTCGCTGTCATTCCCAAGCCCCGGCCGGCGCGCTGCTCCGGCCGGGTTTTTCTTTTGTGTGCCGGGCTGACGGCAGGTCAAATTTTAGACGCGATCGAGCCGGTATGTTCAAATGGTTCGGCGCAGTGCTTCCGGCCGGCGCCGCTTGTTATCGAGGCCTGTACCCTTCGCCATGATTCCGTTCACCGCGCGTCTGCCCGCCATTTTCGCCTGTGTCGTCCTGATCATGGCGGCGCCGGTCGCCGAGTCCGCCTTTGCCCAGGCGGATAATAATTTCTTCGGTAATATCTTCCGGCCGCCGGGTCAGGTGCGTTCCAACAACCAGCCGGCCCCGCCGGCGGAGACGCCTGACGAGGGTACCTCGGTGCGCATTGACCGCATCGAAAACCAGCTGCGGCAGATGACCGGCATGATCGAGCAGTTGCAGTATCGCAACCAGCAGCTCGATACACAGGTCAAGCGTCTGCAAGAGCAGCTCGACATGCGCATGGGCGGCGGTGCCGCTCCAAGGGCACCCTTGTCCGAGCCTGCGGCCGGTTCGCCCATCGTGCCAGCCCAGTCCGGCCGCCGCTCCGATGCCTTCGATCCCTCGCAGCAGCCGGCGGCCCCGGGTGCGCCGCGTCCGCTGGGCACGACGCCCTCGTCGGCGCCGGGCGGTGGCAACGCGCCGACGGATCTCGGGAGCCTGTCGGGTGCGGTGGCAGGCGGCCAAGTGGCGACCCTGCCGCCGTCGAGCAGCCCCAAGGATCTATACGATCTCGGTGTCGGCTATCTGCAGCGGCAGGACTACGCACTGGCGTCGCAGACCTTCAAGGGTTTCGTGCAGCAATATCCAAACGACCGGTTGCTGCCGGATGTGTATTATGGCCTCGGCGAGGCGGATTATTCGCGACAGTCCTACAAGGAGGCGGCGCAGAGCTTCCTCAAGGTTTCCGCCGACTATCCCAACGCGGTGAAGGCGCCCGACGCGCTTCTGCGTCTCGGCCAGTCGCTGGCGGCGATCGGCGAGAAGGATGCCGCCTGCGCGACGCTCAATGCCGTCAACAACAAGTACCCGCGCGCCTCTGCCTCCATCAAGCAGGGCGTGGAGCGGGAGCAGAAGCGTGCCGGCTGCTGATAAGAGATCGACCGGCGATTTTTCTCCCGGCCCAGAGTGGGGCGCCGAACGGTTGGCGTCTCTATTCGCCTGCTTTCTCCCGCATCGTGCGGTGCTGCTCGCCGTTTCCGGCGGCCCGGATTCCACCGCGCTGATGCTGCTGGCGCGGCAATGGCTCAACTCGGTCGCTGGTGGTCCAGCCTTGCACGTGGCCAGCGTGGATCATGGCTTACGCCCTGAGGCCGCGGCCGAAGCGGCGGCTGTGGGGCGCCTGGCGGCCTGCGTCGGACTGCCGCATGCCACTCTGCGCCTCGATACGCCGCTCGCCGGCGGCGGATTGCAGGAGGCGGCGCGCGCGGGCCGCTATACGGCGCTGGCCGCTCATGCGCGGGCCATCGGCGCGACCGCAATCGCCGCCGCACACACGCTCGACGATCAGGCCGAGACGGTGCTGTTTCGTTTGATGCGCGGTTCAGGTTTTTCCGGACTTGCCGGCATGCCGACCCAGCGTCTCCTGGATGGCGTCGCCCTGCTGCGTCCGCTGCTCAGCCTGCGCAAGGACGACCTGATCGTCGCTTGCCGTCGTGCGGGGGTCGACTTTGTCGAGGACCCTTCCAACCGAGACCCGCGCTTCGCCCGCGCCCGGCTGCGGCTGCTGCTGCCGTTGTTGGAAAAGGAAGGACTTGGCGCCGATAGGCTGGTACGTTTTGCCACCCGGATCGCTCGCGCCGATGCGGCGCTGGAGGCCGCAGTGGACGAGGCGGCGGGGCGGCTGTTGGAAACAATGTCGACCGCCGCGCTGCGCCTGTCGCGCCCCGCCTTTCTCGATCTTCCCGATGAGATCGGCCTACGCATGCTGGGGCGGATGGTCCGCACCTCCGGCACCGAAGGGCTGCCGGAACTCGGCAAGCTCGAAGCATTGAACGGATGGATTCGCTCCGGTGGCGAGGGAGCGCGTACGCTTGCCGGCGCGCTTCTGCGCGTCACCTCCAAGGCGATCATCGTTACCCCGGCGCCGGCCCGACGGCGGGCCAACGCGGGTTCTGACGTTAATTTGCATGGAGGGGCCAAGATGGTTTCGGTGGTGCATCTTGGCAAGGATCGAGGCCGGACCTAAATTACGATATGATAAAGGGAGGGCCGCCAGCGCCGGCGGCACCCAGCGCCGGGTGTAATCCGGCGCCGAAAGGACCATGATGAACGCCAATATTCGGAATTTCGCCCTCTGGGTGATCATCGTTCTCCTGCTGTTGGCGCTCTTCTCGCTGTTCCAGAATCCGGCGCAGCGTCAGGCCGCGAACGACATCAGCTTCTCCCAGCTCCTCAACGAGGTGGATCAGGGCCGCGTCCGCGACGTCGTCATCCAGGGACCGGAGATTACCGGTGCCTTCACCGACGGACGCACCTTCCAGACCTATTCGCCCAACGATCCGTCGCTGGTGCAGCGTCTCTACGGCAAGGGCGTATCGATCACCGCCAAGCCGTTGACCGATAATGTGCCTTGGTTCGTCAGCCTGCTGATTTCCTGGTTGCCTTTCATTGCACTCATCGGCGTGTGGATCTTCCTGTCGCGCCAGATGCAGGGCGCTGGCGGCAAGGCGATGGGTTTCGGCAAGAGCCGCGCCAAGCTGCTCACCGAGGCGCATGGGCGCGTCACTTTCGAGGACGTCGCCGGCATCGATGAGGCTAAGAGCGACCTCACCGAGATCGTCGAGTTCTTGCGCGACCCGCAGAAGTTCCAGCGGCTCGGCGGGCGCATCCCGCGTGGCGTGCTGCTGGTCGGCCCTCCCGGCACCGGCAAGACGCTGCTCGCCCGCGCGATCGCCGGCGAGGCGAACGTGCCGTTCTTCACCATCTCCGGTTCGGACTTCGTCGAGATGTTCGTCGGCGTGGGCGCCAGCCGCGTGCGCGACATGTTCGAGCAGGCGAAGAAGAATGCCCCGTGCATCATCTTCATCGACGAGATCGACGCGGTCGGCCGTCATCGTGGTGCTGGTCTCGGCGGTGGCAATGACGAGCGCGAGCAGACGCTGAACCAGTTGCTCGTCGAGATGGACGGCTTCGAAGCCAATGAGGGCATCATCCTCATCGCCGCGACCAACCGTCCGGACGTGCTCGACCCGGCGCTGCTGCGTCCCGGCCGTTTCGACCGCCAGGTCATCGTGCCGAACCCGGATGTTGTCGGCCGCGAGCAGATCCTGAAGGTACATGCCCGCAAGGTGCCGGTGGCGCCCGACGTGAACCTCAAAGTGATTGCCCGCGGCACGCCCGGTTTCTCCGGCGCCGACCTCGCGAACCTGTGCAACGAGGCCGCGCTCATGGCCGCACGGCGCAACAAGCGCATGGTCACCATGAGCGACTTTGAAGACGCCAAGGACAAGGTGATGATGGGGGCGGAGCGCCGCTCGCTGGTCATGACCGAGGACGAGAAGATGCTGACCGCCTATCACGAGGGTGGCCATGCCATTGTCGCGCTGAAGGTTCCGGCGACCGATCCCGTGCACAAGGCGACCATCATTCCGCGCGGCCGCGCGCTTGGCATGGTCATGCAACTCCCCGAGCGGGACAAGCTCAGCATGTCCTATGAGCAGATGACCTCGCGCCTCGCCATCATGATGGGTGGGCGCGTGGCGGAGGAGCTGATCTTCGGCCATGACAAAGTCACCTCCGGCGCCGCTTCCGACATCGAGCAGGCCACCCGCCTTGCTCGCATGATGGTTACGCGCTGGGGGTTCTCGGACAAGCTTGGCCAAGTCGCCTATGGCGAGAACAATGACGAGGTGTTTCTCGGCATGTCGATGCAGCGCCAGCAGAACGTTTCCGAAGCCACGGCGCAGACCATCGACAGCGAGGTGCGGCGCCTGGTCGACGAAGGCTATGTCGAGGCGACGCGCATCCTGACCGAGAACAAGGACCAACTCGAGGCTCTGGCGCGTGGGCTTCTCGAGTATGAGACGTTGTCGGGCGACGAGATCGTCAACCTGCTCGATGGCCATCCGCCGGTGCGCGACACCACCGTCGAGCCGGCCAATGTGCGTGGGTCGGTGGTGCCGAGTGCCGGGAAGAACCGGCCGCCTCGTCCCGATGCCGGCATGGAGCCGCAGCCGCAGGCGTGACGGTCTTCATTTGCATTCCACGAAACCCCGGCCTCGTGCCGGGGTTTTTGTTTGCTCCGGGGGCATGCTGAAGACGCCGCACTGCGGGTATTCGCCAGCGAAAGAAACGCTTACACTTTGTGAAGCCTCTTCGGTCATGTTGAATGCTACATGGGCATAATGGAGGAAGCGCGTGCGCGAATCCTTCTACGTTATTTGACGGATACACGCTGGCCAGCGTGCAGCCCGACAGGCCGGAGACCTTCGATGACGCGCAGATATTTCGGGACGGACGGCATTCGCGGCCGGGCGAACGGCGTCATTACTCCGGAGCTTGCCCTGCATGTGGGCATGGCGGCGGGACTGGTGTTCCAGCGCGGCGAGCACCGCCACCGTGTCGTCATCGGCAAGGATACCCGCCTGTCCGGCTATATGATCGAAAACGCTCTGGTGGCCGGTTTCACTTCGGTCGGCATGGATGTGCTTCTGCTCGGCCCGATGCCGACGCCAGCCGTCGCCATGCTCACGCGTTCCATGCGGGCCGATCTCGGTGTCATGATCTCCGCTTCGCATAATCCGTTCGATGACAATGGCATCAAGCTGTTCGGCCCCGACGGCTACAAGTTGTCCGATGCCATCGAGGCGGAGATTGAGGAATTGCTGGGCGCCGACATGTCGGCCAAGCTTGCCGCGCCCACCAAGATCGGTCGCGCCAAGCGGGTCGAGAGCGTACATGCCCGCTATATCGAGTTCGCCAAGCGGACGCTGCCGCGCAACCAGTCCTTCGACGGCATCCGCGTGGTGGTCGACTGCGCCAACGGCGCTGCCTATCGCGTGGCGCCGGAGGCGCTGTGGGAACTCGGCTGCGATGTGGTGACCATCGGCGACAAGCCGGACGGCTTCAACATCAATCGCGAGGTCGGTTCCACCTCGCCTGAAGCACTGATGGCCAAGGTGCGCGAAGTGCGCGCCGATATCGGCATTGCGCTCGATGGCGATGCCGACCGGGTGCTGATCGTCGACGAGAAGGGCCATCTGGTCGATGGCGACCAGTTGATGGCGGTGGTCGCGGCGAGTTTCAAGGAAGATGGCCGTCTTTCACGCGACGGTGTCGTTGCCACGGTGATGTCCAATCTCGGCTTGGAGCGATACTTCCACTCGCTCGGCCTGTCGCTGGAACGCACCGCGGTCGGTGACCGCTATGTCCTCGAGCACATGCGCACGCATGGCTTCAATGTGGGCGGCGAACAATCGGGTCACATCATCCTGTCCGATTATTCCACCACCGGCGATGGCCTGGTGGCGGCGCTGCAGGTGCTGGCGGTGGTGCAGCGTCTGGGCCGGCCGGTGTCCGAGGCCTGCCATCGCTTCGATCCCTTGCCGCAAATCCTCAAGAATGTCCGCTACAAGGCCGGCAGGCCGCTGGAGATCGACAGCGTGCAGAAGGCGATCGCCGCCGCTGAACTCAAGCTCAACAGCCATGGACGTCTGTTGATTCGCCCGTCGGGCACGGAGCCGGTCATCCGCGTCATGGCCGAGGGCGACGATCGCGACCTCGTCGAATCCGTGGTGAACGATGTCGTCGAGGCGGTCGCAGCGGCCGCCTGAACTCTGCTTTCGCCGCGCTCGGCCTCAGTTATTGGTCCGGTGCAGCAGCCCGCGATAAATTTCGTCGTCGTCGCACAGGCCGGCCAGTCGCCCGAGATTGTCGACCAGCAGGATCGGCAAGGTCGTATGCTGCTTCAGTTCGATGGCGGCTCTCAGCTTCAGATCGACTGGGGCGACGATGCCGTCGCACAGTCGCGCCGTTTCATCGTCGATGCGACCGGCCTCGCCATCGGCAACGGCAAGCCGTCCCTCGCGCCCATCGAGGTCGAGGCCGACAGGGCGGTTCTCCTCGTCCACCCGCAGGCGGATGCGGCCGGCGCCGTCCAGCATCACGTTCGCGCCCTCGCGCGGCAGGGAAGCCGCCGGGCGCATCACCGCCGTGCCGCGCAGCACGTTGAGTGGGTTCATGTGCTTCACGAATTCGGCGACATAGGCATTGGCCGGGCGCAGCAGAATGTCCTCCGCCGTGCCGGCTTGCACGATGCGACCGCCTTCCATGATGGCGATCTTGTTGCCGAGCTTCAGGGCCTCGTCGAGATCGTGGCTGACGAAGACGATGGTCTTGTGGATGCGTCGTTGCAGGTCGAGCAGTTCGTCCTGCAACTTGTCGCGGATCAGCGGATCGAGCGCGGAGAACGGCTCGTCCATCAACAGGATGTCGGCATCGGTGGCGAAGGCGCGGGCGAGGCCCACACGCTGCTGCATGCCACCGGAGAGTTCGTGGGTGTATTTGCTGGCCCAGTTTGTCAGCCCGACCATGGCGAGTTTTTCGTCGACTATGCGCGCACGCTCCGCAGTGCCCATGCCCCGCAATTCCAGCCCGAAGCCGACATTGTCGCGCACGGTTCGCCAGGGCAGCAGGCCGAACTGCTGGAACACCATGGAGACGGTGTGCATACGCAGATCGCGCAATGTCGTCTCGTCGCAGCGGGCGACATCCACCGGCCGACCGCGGTGCTCGACGAACACCTCGCCGCGGGCGACCTCGTTCAGCCGGTTGACGGCGCGCAGAATGGTCGACTTGCCGGAACCGGACAGGCCCATCAGCACGCAGATCTCACCGCGCTCGATGGCGAGATTGACGTCGGCAGCGCCGAGCACGGCGCCGGTCCTTCCAAGGATCTCCTCGCGATTTCGACCTTCGTCGATAAGCTTGAGCGCCCCCTTCTGGTCGGCGCCGAACACGATGTCGACATGGCGGAATTCCACGGCGGGCATGGCGGATCTCCTAGCCTTTGCTCCGGGGTGCCGGCCGCTTGCAGACGCGGTCCAGCACGATGGCGAGCACGACGATGGCAAGTCCAGCCTCGAAGCCCATGGCGATGTTGACCGAGTTCAACGCCCGCACCACTGGCTTGCCGAGGCCGTCGGCACCGACAAGGGCGGCGATCACCACCATGGACAGGCTCAGCATGATGCATTGGGTTATGCCGGCCATGATGGTTGGCAGCGCATAGGGCAGCTCGATCTTGAACAGCATCTGCATGCGTGTGGCGCCAAACGCCTTGCCGGCTTCGGTGAGATTGGCCGGTACCGAGGAGATGCCGAGATGAGTGAGGCGGATCGGCGCGGGAATGGCGAAGATCACCGTCGAGATCAGGCCGGGCACCACGCCGAGGCCGAACAGCACCAGCGTCGGTATCAGATAGACGAAGGTGGGGATGGTCTGCATCAGGTCGAGCACCGGATGGAGCGCCGCATAGAGCCAGGGGCGGTGGGCGGCGGCGATGCCGATCGGCACGCCCGCCACCACGCAGACCAACGTGGCGCACAGCACCAATGACAGCGTTTCCATCGTCGCCTGCCAATAGCCGAGATTGGCGACAAGCAGCAGCGCGCCGACGATGAACACCACAAGCCCGACCGAGCGGTGTACCAGCCAGGCGGCCAGCGCGAACAAGCCGATGAGCAATAGCGGCGGCACGAAAAGCAATCCGCTGGTGAGGGCGGCGATCAAAGTTCCCAGTACCAGGGAGATGAAGTCGAACACGCTCTGTCCATGCTCGGTGAGCAGGTCCACGGCGTTCTTCAGCCACAAGCCGAGCGGGATCTTGTGCGCGGTCAGCCAGTCATAGATAGGCCAGTCAAACATGGACGTTCTCCATGGACACAGCTCAAACGTGCTCCGACGCTTGAGCGCCGTGGCTGGTCCGCGCGCGACAGGCCTTCTCCAGCCGATGCCGAGAAGGCCTGTCGTGCCGAGGCGGGCGATCTCAGAGGCCGAGGCTCTTCTTCACCGCCGGCACCGCCGGCTGGCCGTCGATGGTGGTCACGCCGGCAAGCCACGGCTCCCAGACGGTGGGATTGTCCTTCAGCCACTTCTTGGCCGCAGCGCCGGGTTCCATGGTGTCGAACAGGATGTAGCCCATCACCACATTTTCGTCGCCGAGCGAGAACTTCAGGTTCTTGATCAGCGTGCCGACATTCGGGCAGTCGGTGGCATAGCCGGCGCGGGTATTGGTGTAGACGGTGGCGCCGCCATAGTTCGGACCGAACACCTCGTCGCCGCCTTCAAGATATTTCAGCGGGAACTTCGAGTTCATCGGGTGCGGCTCCCAGCCGAGGAAGACCACAGCCTCCTTGCGCTTGGTGGCGCGATCCACCTGCGCCAGCATGCCCTGCTCGCTGGATTCGACGAGATCGAAACCCTTCAGCCCGAACTTGTCGTCCTTGATCATGTCGAGGATCAGCCGGTTGCCGTCATTGCCGGGTTCGATGCCATAGATCTTGCCGCCGAGCTTGTCCTTGAACTTGGCGATATCGGCGAAGGATTTCAGGCCGGCGTCATAGAGATAGGACGGGACGGCGAGGGTGTACTTGGCGCCTTCGAGATTGACGCCGATGACCTCGACCGTCTTGTCGTCGCGGTAGGGCTTGAGGTCGGCTTCCATGGTCGGCATCCAGTTGCCGAGGAAGACATCGATATCCTTGGTCTGCATCGATTTATAGGTGACCGGCACCGACAGCACCTGCGTCTTCGGCGTATAGCCGAGCGCTTCCAATAGTTCCGAGGTGATGGCGGTGGTCGCGGTGATATCGGTCCAGCCGACATCGGCGAATTTGACCGTCTTGCAGGCGGCCGGTTCGGCGGCCTGCGCGCCCTGCCAGGCGGTGGGGGTGGCAAGGACGGTCAGGCCGAGAAGCATGGTGGCAATGGTGGAGAGGCTGCGCATCGTTCGCTGTTCCCGTTATGTCAAGGAACTGGCCGGTAGCCCGCCGCTTAACGGGATCCGCGCGTGGAAGACGGCGCGCGGAGGCGGCATGCTCGACGGTCCAGCGTCTTGCTTCCGGCAGTCTAGCCGGAAGGAGAGGTCTATGCATCCCGGCCGCTTGCGGCTCTTTTGAATGACAATTCAATAACGATTTTTCGCTTTTGTCATGCGTAATTTTTCGACGCTAAAAACCAGTCGATGATTGCTATTTCGGCAATGGGGAATCCAGACTTCCCCTGTGATCCGGGAGGTCGCCTTCTCGCCGTCCGAGGGGTTCGACATCGCCCGGCGCCTCGGTTATTGTATCGGTGATCAATACGAGGCCCGATGGAGGCTGCCCCATGGACATTTCTGCCCGCCAGGATGAAGTCGCCGCGACCGGCGGACGGCGGCGCGAAAGCGAAGAGGTCCGCCGCCAGCAGCTTATCGAGGCGACGATCGATTCGCTTGCCGAGATCGGCTTCAATGCGTCGACGCTGGCGCAGATCGCCGGTCGTGCCGGCGTCTCCCCTGGGCTGGTTGCGCATTATTTCGGCGACAAGGATGGGTTGCTGGAGGCGACGCTGCGCTTTCTCGCCGCGCGGGTGGCGCGTGGAACCGCCTTGCGCCTCGCCGCCGCGGCTTCACCGCGCGAGCGGGTCGAGGCTGTGATCGAGGCCAATCTGGCGCCGGAGGAATTCGGCAAGCCGAGCAGCAGCGTCTGGCTCGCCTTCTGGGGACAGGCGCTGCATTCCGAACGTCTGCGGCGGGTGCAGAAGGTGTACCAGTCGCGCATGCGCTCCAATTTGCGCCACGCGCTGCGCCCGCTGGTGCGCGAGGAGGACGCCGACCGCGCCGCCATCGCGGTGGCGGCGATTATCGATGGCCTATGGCTGCGTTCGACGCTGTCGGCCACGGGCGAGACGGATTCCACCTCGGCGCGCGCCATCGCCACGGCCTTCGTCGATGCGCAGATCGCCGCCTCGCCGCGCACCTCCGTCATCGGTGCGCCGGTGGTTCGGCGTGCGAGCCACTTCGAGACCGTCAATCCGGCGACAGGCGAAATGCTGGCCGAAATCGCGATCGATGGCGAAGCGGAGATTGAGGCGGCCGTCGCTGCCGCCCGGCAGGGCCAGAAGGCCTGGTCGGCGATGACGGGGGCGGAACGTGGGCGCGTTCTCAAGCGGGTCGCCGATATCCTGCGCAGCCGCAATGACGAACTCGCCCGGCTGGAGACGCTGGATACCGGCAAGCCGATCCAGGAGACCAGCGTTGTCGACGTGCTCTCCGGCGCCGACTGCATCGATTATTATGCTGGCCTTGCCGCCACCCTGTCCGGGGAGCATGTCGATCTCGGCCCTGGCGCCTTCGGCTACACCCGCCGGGAGCCGCTGGGCGTTGTTGCCGGCATCGGCGCCTGGAACTACCCGTTGCAGATCGCCTGCTGGAAATCCGCACCGGCGCTCGCCTGCGGCAATGCGATGATCTTCAAGCCGGCGGAACTGACCCCGCTCACAGCGGTGAAGCTTGCCGAGATCATGCGCGAGGCCGGCGTGCCGGACGGCGTGTTCCAGGTGGTGCAGGGCTTCGCCGAGACGGGGCGGCTGCTCACGCGTCATCCCGACATCGCCAAGGTGTCGCTCACCGGCGAGGTCGGCACCGGCAAGAAGGTGATGGCGGATGCCAGCGCCACGCTGAAGCAGGTGACGCTGGAACTTGGCGGCAAGTCGCCGCTGATCGTGTTCGAGGACGCCGATCTCGACGATGCGGTCTCCGGCGCACTGCTCGCCAATTTCTATTCCGCCGGCGAAGTCTGCTCAAATGGTACCCGCGTCTTTGTGCATGAGAGCGTGCGACCGGCATTTCTTGAGAAGCTGGTCGCCCGCGTGGAGAAGATGGTGATCGGCGACCCGCTCGACCCGGCGACGCAGGTCGGGGCGCTGATCTCGCCGTCGCATATGGAGAAGGTGCTGTCCTATATCGCCCGGGGTCGTGCGGGCGGGGCGAAGCTGCTCACGGGGGGCTACCAAGTGACGGAGGGCGGTCTCGCCCGTGGCTGCTTCGTCGCGCCGACGGTGTTCGATGATTGTCGCGACGACATGGCCATCGTCCGCGAGGAGATCTTCGGCCCGGTGATGGCGGTGCTCTCTTTCGAGGACGAGGCGGAAGTGGTCTCGCGCGCTAACGACACCAGGTTCGGCCTTGCCGCTGGGGTGTTCACCCGCGATCTCGCCCGCGGCCATCGGGTAATCGCGCGGCTCGAGGCCGGCACCTGTTGGATCAACCATTACAACGTCACCCCCATCGAATTGCCCTTCGGCGGCGTCAAGCAGTCCGGGCTGGGGCGGGAGAACGGCAAGGCGGCGATAGAGCACTACACGCAGCTGAAAAGCGTATACGTCAATCTCGGCTCGGTCGAGGCGCCCTACTGATGGCTGGCGCCGGCGCGAAGTTCGATCAGGAGTTCGACTACGTCATTGTCGGCGCCGGCTCGGCGGGCTGCGTGCTGGCGGAGCGATTGACCGCCGGCGGCGAGAGCCGGGTGCTGGTGCTCGAATTCGGCGGCTCGGACCGTTCGGTCTTCATCCAGATGCCGAGCGCGCTGTCCATTCCGATGAACATGGCGCGTTACAATTGGATGTATGAGAGCGACCCGGAGCCCGGCCTCGGCGGGCGGCGGATGCACTGCCCGCGCGGCAAGGTTCTCGGCGGTTCCTCTTCCATCAATGGTCTTGTCTATGTCCGCGGCAACCCCGCCGATTTCGATGGCTGGCAGGAGCAGGGCGCGCAGGGGTGGTCCTATGCCGACGTGCTGCCTTATTTTCGGCGGGCCGAGAGCCGGCAGGAGGGCGGCGACGCATATCGCGGCAGCGACGGGCCGCTTGCTACCCGCTATGGCTCGCTTGCCAATCCGCTGCATCATGCCTTTCTCGACGCGGCCCGACAGGCGGGCTACCCCGCGACCGAGGATATCAACGGCTACGCCCAGGAAGGCTTCGGGCGCATGGACATGACGGTTAAGGACGGCGTGCGCTGGTCTGCCGCCAACGCCTATCTGCGTCCGGCGATGAAGCGCGGCAATCTCAAGGTCGAAACCCGGGCGCGGGTGACACGGGTGCTGTTCGAGGGACGCCGGGCGATTGGCGTCGCCTATGAGCGCGGCGGCGTGCGCCGGCAGGTGCGGGCGACACGCGAGGTGATTCTCGCCGGCGGCCCGATCAATTCGCCGCAGCTGCTCAAGCTGTCGGGCCTGGGGCCGGCGGCGGAACTGCGCGGCTTCGGCATCGAGGTGGTCGCAGACCGGCCGGGGGTGGGCGAGAATCTGCAGGACCATCTCGAATTCTATTTCCAGGTCGCCTGCAAGCAGCCCGTTACCCTGTATTCCTCCATGGGACTGGTGCCGCGCGCGGGCATAGGCCTGCGTTGGCTGCTGCGGAAGGATGGGCTCGGCGCCACCAACCATTTCGAGAGCTGTGGCTTCATCCGCTCCCGGCCGGGCGTGGCCTCTCCCGACATCCAGTATCATTTCCTGCCGCTGGCGGTGACCTATGACGGCCAAGGACTCGCCTCCGAGCATGGCTTTCAGGCCCATGTCGGGCCGATGCGTTCAAAGAGCCGCGGCTGGGTCCGGCTGCGCTCGGCCGATCCCGCTGACAAGCCAAGGCTCTTCTTCAACTATATGAGCCATCCCGACGACTGGACGGAAATGCGCGCCTGCGTGCGGCTCACGCGCGAGATCTTTGCCCAGAAGGCGTTCGATCCCTATCGCGGCCGCGAGATCCAGCCGGGGGCCGATGTGGTGGACGATGAGGCCATCGACGCCTTCATCCGCGACAAGGTGGAGAGCGCCTATCATCCTTCCTGCACCTGCAGGATGGGTGCGGTGTCGGATCCGATGGCGGTGGTCGATCCGCAGGCGCGGGTGATCGGTGTAGAGGGACTGAGGGTGGTGGATTCCTCCATCATGCCCTCGGTAACCACCGGCAACCTCAACGCGCCCACCATCATGCTGGCGGAGAAGGCGGCCGACCATATTCTCGGCCGGCCGGCGCTGGCGCCATCCAACGCGCCTTATTACCGTGCCGCCAACTGGCAGCATGCCCAGCGCTGACCTCAGCCGCCCTTTGCCGGCTTGAGCACTCCGATGGCTCGCAGATGATCGAGGATCGCGCGGGCGGCGGCCTCGGGGGTGGGGTCGATCATCACCTGCCCGCCGGGCCCGGCGGCCTGGGTCGCCGCCTTCAGCCGTTCGGACGCACCGGCTCCCGCGGCAGCGGAGGTGATGAGGCGGGGGCGAGGGCGGTACGGGCGCTCCTCGGCGGGCGGACCGTCGCTCCGGGCCGGGAGGCCGGGTGTCTCGATCAGCTGGCCTTTCCGCGCGGCGCCAAGGGCGAAGCTCGCCGCTGCCGGTGCGGCCGGGTGCACGGTGATCACCGCCGGCAACCGGACCCGCCAGCGGCGGCGGGCGCCCTTGGGCAGGGCCTGGATCACCTCCAGCACGCCATCGGTTACGCTGAGAGCCACGGCGTCGGCGACGATGGGCCAGCCGAGCGCCTCGGCGAGGCGGTAGGGCAACAGGCCCGTCTGCGCGCCCGCACCGGCCCGCGGGCCGGCGAGAACAAGGTCGGGAGCGGTGGAGCCGATGGCGGCGACGAGGCTGGGCAGCGGGTCGTCCCCGGCGGTGAGCTGTCGATGCTCCAGCCGCGTGAGGCCGTGGCCGATTGCCCCGCGCGCGGCCTCCGCATCCGGGCCGGCATGCAGCCCGCTGACCTCATCGGCGAGGGTGCGTGCGAGCGCCACCGCCTGAAGCTCGGCCGCGGCCGGCGCCGGGCGACCGGAGACCGGATGGCGGGCATCGGAGAGCAGCACCAGCGCCTTCATTCCTGTGTCTCCGCCTGCAGGACCGCGAGCAGCGCCGACATCACCGGCTGGGCGTCGGCGATGATGGCAAGGCCGGCGCGCTCGACCATGGCGGCGTGAAGGTCGGTGTTCACCGCCACCACATGTTCGCAACGGGCGACGCCCTGCAGATGTTGCGGCGCTCCGGATATTCCGAGGGCGAGATAGCAGGCCGCCTCCAGCACCGTGCCCGATGCCCCGACCTGTGCGGCGCGGGGCATCAGCCCGGCATCGCAGACCATGCGGCTGGCGCCCGGCGTGGCGCCAAGCGCGCGGGCGAGCGCGCGGAACAGATCGAAATCGACGACGCCGCTGCCGGCGGAGATCACGAAGTCCGCTTCCGCCAGGGACAGGGCGTCGGCGGCGACCGGCAGGTCTTCGACGGAGAGAATGGCACCATGGCCGCCGGCCGGGAAAACGTCCGGTGCCGGCATTTCACGTGCTTCGTGGACCGGACCGGCATGAGGCGAATGCGCGTCCGCCGCGAGCGTCATCAAACCCGGCGGTGCCATTCGCTGCTCGATCCGGCGATTGGCGGCCGCGCGGGTGACGAGTTTGCCGGTGAGGTTCTCGACGCCGGTGAACAGTTCTTCGCCGGTCCTTGCCACCACGCGGCGCGCGAGATCACCCCCCCTCGCGCTTTCGGGAAACAGCACGTGGCGGGGGCGGAGCGATGAGAGCGCGGTGGCGAGGGCGATGGCGCGAGCCGAGGGATCCTCGCTCCTGTCCCCGGTCATCGTGATGACCCGATCGGCACCGGCGGGGCCGAGCCCGTCCACGCTGCCGAAAGCCAGCACTAGCGTGGCGCCACCGGCCCTATCGGCCAGATCGCGAGCGGCGCCGAGAAGCTGGCGATCGAGCGGCGTGAGCCGGCCGCCCGGTGCATCGGGTATTGCGGCGACCAGGAAGGCCGGATTCTCGACAAGGCGGATCGCCGGAGTCGCCGCGGGCAGCGATTCCACGGGCGCGGGCATGATGGGCACGACGGATCGGCTGGTGCGGTCGAGGCGCGGGCGCCGCAGCCCCTCTACACGGGCGGCCTCGATCTCCCGGCGCGGGTCGCGGCGGAGACGTCCCGAGGCCGGTCGCGCCTCAAGACCCCAGCGCGGACGTTGCCCGCCGGCGATGCAGCGCATCTCGCGCGCCTCGCGCGGGTCGCGGCGCGGGCGGCTCACCGCGGCGCTCCCTGCGCGGTCGGCGCCGCCTCCACGGCGGCGAGCACCAATTCGGCGAGGTCGCGCACCTCGGCGACGTCGCCGGTGACGCCTTCCAGCATCGCCGCGCATTGGGGGCAGGCGACCGCTACGGTTGTCGCTCCGACTGCCCGCGCGTGCGCCATGCGGATGTCCGGGATGCGCCGCTCGCCGACAATGTCGCTCGCCGGCGCGCCGCCGCCGCCGCCGCAGCACATGGAGCGCTTGCCGTGCCGCTCCATCTCGACGCGCTCCAGCCCCAGCCGGTCGAGCAGCCGGCGCGGTGCGTCGGTCTCGCCATTGTAGCGGCCGAGATAGCAGGGGTCGTGATAGGTCAGCCGGCCAGCCGGCGCAGCGGCGAGCGTCAGCCGCCCGCCGGCGGCGAGCTCGTCCAGGAAGGCGCTGTGATGGACCACCTGATAGCGCCCGCCAAGGGCCGGATATTCGTTGCGCAGCACATGCAGCGCATGCGGGTCGGCGGTGACGATGCGGTTGAAACGGTAGCGCCCCAGCGTCGCGATGTTGGCGCGGGCGAGGTCGGCGAAGGTCGCCTCGTCGCCGAGCCGGCGGGCGAGGTCGCCGCAATCGCGCTCCTCCGCTCCCAGCACGGCATAGTCGAGGCCGGCGCGGCGCATGAGCTCCACCAGCGCCCGCAGGGTGCGGCCGTGGCGCAGCTCATAGGCACCCGAGCCGAGCCAGAGCAGCACGTCGCACTCGCCCTTGTCGGCGATCAGCGGCAGCGGCAGGCCGGCGGCGAAATCGGTGCGCGCGGCGAGCGCCCGCCCGCCCGGCTCCTCGGCATAGCGGGATTCGGAGAGCACCGGGATCGCGCCGGCCGGCACGGCGGCGAGCTCCATGGTCTGGAAACGCCGGAGGTCGACGATGGCGTCGACATGCTCGATCATCATCGGGCATTCCTCGACGCAGGCGCGGCACGTGGTGCAGGACCACAGCGTATCCGGATGGATCACCGCGCCGGTGCCGACAATCGGCCGCTCCGGCCCGCCACGGCCTGCCACCGGCCGGGCCTGCGGATAAGGACTGCCCTGATAGGCGGGCGGGGAATCCTTGAAGCTGCCGGCGAGGTCCTGGATCAGCTTCTTCGGGTTGAGCGGCTGGCCGGCGGCGAAGGCCGGGCAGGCGACCTCGCAGCGCCCGCACTGGATGCAGGCGTCGAAGCCGAGCAGGCGGTTCCAGGCGAAATCGGCCGGCACCGCCACGCCGAGGCGGGGGGCGTCGAGATCGGCGGGGATCAGCGCCGTCGCCCGCTCACCCTCGAAGCGGCCGGGACGCGGATGGGCGGCGAGATGCAGTGCGCCGGCAAAGGCGTGGCGCATCGGCCCGTCCGCCAGCATGCGAACCAGGCCGAAGCCGCCACTCGCCGCCATCGCCAGCCCGAGCCAGCCGAGCGGACCCCTCCAGCCCAGCACGGCGTCGAGCGCCACCAGCACTCCGCCGCCGACATAGGCGACGAGCAGCAGCGGCAGGCGCTGGAAGGCGCCGCCCGAGAGCCGCGCCGGTTTGTCAGGATAGCGTCGCCGGCCGACCATCGCACCGCCCACGAGCGCAACGAGGAAGGCGAGCGCCACCACGCCCCAGAACAGTCGCGACGCACCGAGCGGCGGAATGAGGCCGATCACCGCCAGCCCCGAGCCGGCGATCAGGCCGCCGGCCGCCAGCGCGTGCATGCGCGCCGCATAGGGATCGCGCGCTACCACATGGTGGACGTCGACCAGATAGCGCTTCGGCACGGCGGCGAGGCCCGCCGCCCAGTCCACCTCCGCCGGGCGGCCGATGCGCCAGCGCCGCGCCGCCCGCATGGCCTCCACCGCCACGGTGGCGGCGAGCGCGAGGATGACGAGGCTCAAGGCGGAGGCGGCGTTCATTGGCGTCCGTCACATGCCGCGGAGCACGCCCGCGGCGGCGTCAGATATCCTTGCACAGGCGCAGCGCGTCATAGATCGCCGCATGGATGTTACGGCCGGTCCAGGCGTCGCCGATGCGGTAGAGCGCGTAGCCATCCCCGCCGGCCCAGCGTTGCGGCCGCCCGGCGACCAGCGCGTCGAGATCGGTCTCGCCATCGTTCAGCGAGCCCGCCCGCAGGGATTGGAACAGCCCTTCCACCGGCAGCGTGCCGTAGTCGACCACGACGTGATCGACTACCCGCTCCTCCTCGGCTTCGGTCATGGTGTTGCGCAGCGCGGCGACGAGGCGGTTGCCCTCGGGATAGATCTCGATGAGCTCCATGTTCGGCGTCAGGATCACCCCCGCTTTGTAGAGCTCGCGCAGATGGATCGGCTTGTTGGTGGTGCCGACCTCCTGAGCGATCTGCAAATCATGCGTCGCCATCTCGACAAGGCAGCCCTTACGGGCCAGCACCTCGGCGGTCGAGGAGGCGTTGTGGCCGCCGATCTCGTCGAACAGCAGCACGCTGCCGGATGGCTCGACGCGCCCCGTGAGGACGTCCCAGGTGGTGATCGCCCGCTCGGCGCCCTTGGCGAAGCCGGTATGGGCGAGGCCTCCGGTGGCGAGGATCACCACATCGGGCTGCTCGGCCTGCACCAGCGCCTCGGTGGCCTCGGTGCCGAGCCGGATGTCGACGCCCTTCTTCGAGACCTGCGCGGCGAGCCAACGCGGTATGCCGGACAGCGCCTCGCGCCAGGTGGCGCGGGCGGCGATGTTGATCTGCCCGCCCGGCCGGTCGGCTTTCTCGAACAGCACCACCTTGTGGCCGCGCTCGGCGGAAACCCGCGCCGCCTCCAGCCCCGCCGGGCCGGCGCCGACCACCACCACCTTGCGCGCCGTGTCTGCCTTGGCGATGACATGCGGCATGGTGGCCTCGCGCCCGGTCGCCGCGTTCTGGATGCACAGGGCATCGCCGCCGACATAGATGCGGTCGATGCAATAGCCGGCGCCGACGCATTGGCGGATGTCGTCGTCGCGGCCCTCGATCAGCTTGCGCACCAGATGCGGGTCGGCAATATGGGCGCGGGTCATCGCCACCATGTCGACATGGCCTTCCGCCACCGCACGGGCACCGGTGGCGAGGTCGGTGACGCGCTGGGCGTGGAACACCGGCACCTCCACCTCGCGCTTGATGGCGCTCGGCAGGAACAGGAACGGCGCCACCGGAAACGACATGTTGGGCAGCGAGACGGCATGGCTCATTTCGTCGCGCGCCTGGCCGCCGATGACGTTGATGAAGTCCACGAGGCCGTCCTTGGCATAGGTGGCGGCGATCTCCAGGCAGTCCTGCTGGGTGAGCCCATCGGCGAGCATCTCGTCGCCGGACATGCGGATGCCGATCACATAGTCGCCGCCGGTCGCCTCGCGCATCGCCTCCAGCACCTCGCGGCCGAAGCGCATGCGGTTCTCGAGGCTGCCGCCATACTCGTCGTCGCGCTGGTTGACCGAGGGCGACCAGAACTGGTCGATCAGGTGGCCATGGGCGGCGGAGACCTCGCAGCCGTCGAGGCCGCCTTGCTTGCAGCGCCGCGCCGCCTCCGCGAAGGCGCGCACGACGCGGCGGATGTCGTTCCTGTCCATGGCGCGGGGAATGGTACGCGAGGCCGGCTCGCGGCGCGCCGAGGCGGAGATGGTCGGCAGCCAGTGCTCGGTGTCCCATTTGGTGCGCCGGCCCATATGGGTGAGCTGGATCATCAGCTTGGCGCCATGGGCATGCACGCGCTCGGAGAATTGCTGGAAATAGGGGATGACGCTGTCGTCGGCGACCGAGATCTGCGCCCAGGGCGTCGCCGGGCTGTCGAGCGCCACCGAGGAGGAGCCGCCGAACATGGTGAGCCCGATGCCGCCCTTGGCCTTCTCGGCATGGTAGAGCTGGTAGCGCTCCTGCGGCTTGCCGTCCTTGCCGTAGCCGGGGGCGTGCGAGGTCGACATCACCCGGTTGCGGATGGTCAGGCCCTTGATGGTCAGGGGTTTGAGCAGAGCTTCGGCATTGGGGATCATGTGACGGCGCGCGCTCCTCAGCACCGGTCCATCGGCGTGGATCGTGCCACGATAGGTCGCGTCCGCCTATGCCGGACAGAAGATTTTCGCCATGCCGCCGGAAGTATTGCGACGGCGGCATTTCGATACCTCCCGCGCGGCTGTGCGGCGCGTCTCAGCGGATCAGCCGGCGGAAGGCGGAAGGGCCGGCAAGGACAAGGATCAGCAGCGCCAGCGGCACGCAGAAGACAAAGCCGATATATTTGAAGCCCAGCGCCCCGATGACGCCACCGGCGAAGAACAGCAGCACGAACATCGCCAGCAGCCTCAGCTTCCCGCGATCGGCGTAGATCAGCGGCGCACCGGCGCGCCGGCGGCGCTGATGGTTCATATAGAAGAGCTTGCCGAGCTCGATGCCGAGATCGGTGACGACACCGGTCATGTGGGTGGTGCGGATCTTGGCGCCCGACAGCTTGGTCACGGTGGCGTTCTGCAGGCCCATGATGAAGCAGAGCACCGCCACATCCGCGATCAGCGCCACCGGCGAGACATGGGCGACGCTGCCGAGCAGGCCGAAGGCAAGCAGAAGAAAAGCCTCCAGCGTCAAGGGGATGGCGTATTCGCGCCCGGCATGGTGCAGCCGGGCCCAATTCACCAGGATCGCCGAAGTGGCGGCGCCGAGGATGAAGGGCAGCAGCGCGCCGACGCCGGCGATGACGAGGCCGGAGGCACCGATCACGGCGTTGTCGGCCATGGCCGAGATGATGCCGGACATGTGCGAGGTGTATTGCCCGACCGCCAGCAGGCCGCCGGCATTGGTAGCGCCGGCGACGAAGGTCATGGCGAGGCCGAGCCGGGCATCGGCGAGCGGCGTGCGCTCGGCGGCCAGCATGCCGACGGCGAAATGCGAATAGCGTCGCGCCAGCCGGGGCTGGCCGGTGGAGGTATCAGGCGCGGTCATCAGCGATCAGCGCGGCGACGGCCGCGTCCATCAAAAACGGGAACGCCGGCGGAAAACCCGCCCATCTGCACTTAATCCCTTTGTCCGCTCCACACCATAGGGAGCGCGCCGAGATCGGCGGCGGCGCGCTCCGCGCGCGGCGGCCGGCCGAAGCGCCGCGCATAGGCGGTGGAGAAATGCGCCGCCGAGCGAAAGCCGCAGGCAAGGCCGATATCGGTGACCGGCCGCGTCGACAGACGCAGCAATTCGCGAGCGCGATCAAGGCGCAAGCCGAGATGATAGGCGGTGGGCGTCACATCGAGATGCTGGCGGAACAGGCGCTCCAGCTGGCGCGGAGAGACTTCGATGCGACGGGAGATGGCCGCGATGCCCGGAGGGTTCTCCAACGTCGCCTGCATCAGCCGCACGGCGCGGGCGAGGGTGGGATCGGGCAGCGCCGGGCGCGGCCGGGCGGAGGGGCGGCGGGCCGGGGTGCCGGGTTCGAGGATGAACTGCTCCGCCACCCGATCGGCAAGATCGCGGCCGCAGCGGGCGGCGATGAGGGCCAGCATCATGCGCATCGGGGCGACGCCGCCGGTGCAGGTGAGGCGGTCGCCATCAATGGCAAACGGCGCTTCTATGAAGTCAACATGCTGGAATTCCTCACGAATTGCCGCGAGGTTCTCCCAGTGGATGGCGCAGCGCCGATGATCGAGCAGGCCGGCTTCGGCGAGCACGAAGCTGCCGGTACACAGGGCGCCGAGCGCGGTGCCACGCCGGGCGTGACGCCGCAGCGCATCGATGACGGCCGGCGAGGCCGCGTGGCGAATGTCGATGCCGCCGCACACCAGCAGCAGATCGAGCGCCTTCGCTTCCACCAGCGGGCGTGCCGGAGCGAGGGTCAGGCCGTTGCTGGCCTCCACTGCCGCGACCTCGGGCGTCAGGACGGACCAAGAGTAAATATTTGATTCAGATACATAATTCGTCATGCGCAGCGCTTCGAGCGCATTGACGGTCGCCACCATGGAATGGTTCGGCAGGGTGAGGAACCCTACCGAGGCGATGCTGGCGAGATCGAAGACCGGGCGCATGCGGCCCCTCCTAAACGATGCCCCTAAACGATGCCCTGGGTTGGGCTGCTGTCAAAATTCCCATTCCTCGACATGAGGAGGCAAGAAAGCCGCCGCAAAAAAGTCTCGACCCCTGCGATCAATAGAGGGGCGGGGTTATATCGTCGCGTGGGATTTTGCCATGTCATTGTCTTTCTTCGGTTTTAAGAGCTGGATGCGTCGTGCGGCGCTGCCGTTCGGCTTCGCGCTGGCGGTGACGGCCGGCAGTACGGTGCTGATGCGGACGGCGATTTCCACCGCTGAGACCCCCGCCGACCAGCCGATGGCGCGGGTCATCCTGCCGCCGCCGGCCGAGCCGGCACCCGCCGCGCATGGCGGCCATCCGGCGCCGACCTATGTCCGCGCCATCGAATCGGGGGCGGTCTATGCGCCGCCAGCGGCTGAGAAAGCAGCATCAAATCATAAGGTTGACGATAATTCGCGGCAAGCGGGGCTCGCGACCCTGCCGCAGGGCGTGGAGCGTTTCGACCGCTGCATCGAGGCGTGCGACAGCCGGGATCCGCTGATCGAGCGCACCAACTACACCGAGGCCGCTGCTGAGGCGCCGACCTACCAAGTGGTGGACACGCCAGCGTCCAAGGAGGGCAACTCCTTGTTTTCGCTTCCGAAATGGGAAGATGGCGTGGAGATGGTCGACCGGGCGCGGGCGGCGGTGGTGTCGGCTGGCACCGAGGCGGCGGGCACCGTGAAGAAGGCCGTCGAAGGCGCCTCCGATTTCGCCACCGGCCTGGTGCGGCCGGGCTCGGCATCGGTGCAGTGAGGTGTAGGATCGGACCGATGTGAGCGGTCCGACCGGCCTTTTCATGCAGCAGGGCCGATCGGCGCGCCGGTCAGCGATCCACCACCAGATCGGAGGTCGGCTTCGAGCAGCACAGCAGCGCCATGCCGGCATCGATTTCGCGCTGGCGGATGCCGCCGCCATGCTTCATGTCGACCGTGCCCGATACCAGCTTCGACTTGCAGGTGCCGCACAGCCCTTTCGAGCAGGAGGAGGGCAGGCGCACCCCGCTGCGCCGGGCGGCATCGAGCACGAACATGTCGGAGCGGCACTCGATGCTGCGATTCTGCTTGGCGAAGGTGACGGTGTAGGTCGCGACCTGCGGCTCGGGCGCCCGCGCCTGCTCGGCGAGCTCCGCCTCGATCACCTCGGCCGCCACCTCCGGCTCGGCATTCGCCAGTTCGGCGAAATCGAAGCTCTCCTCGTGATGGCGGGCCATGTCGAAGCCGGCGGCCTTCAGCATCTCCCGCACCGCCGCCATGAAGGGCGAAGGACCGCAGACGAAGATCTCGCGCTGCTTGTAATCCGGAGCGATGTGGCTCAGCAGGCCGAGATTCAGCCGGCCGCGCAGGCCGTGCCACGGCTCGAACGGGCTGTCGGCCTCGCAAACGGGGGCGAAGCGGAAATGGCCGGGCTGGTTGCGGGCCATCAGCTCCAGCTCGGCACGGAAGACGATGTCGACCGGCGAGCGGGCGGCATGCACGAAGACGAGGTCGCGCGGCTCGGCGAGGTCGTGGAAGCTCCGTGCCATCGACATCAGCGGGGTGATGCCCGAGCCGCCGGACAGGAACAGGTAGTGCGGCGCCGGGGACGGCGTGCCCTGCATCAGGCAGGAGAAATCGCCCATCGGCCCGACGGCACGGATCACCGAGCCGACCTTGATATGGTCATGCAGGAAGTTCGACACCGGACCGCCCGGCACCCGCTTGACGGTGATGGAGAGGGTGTGCGGCCGGGTGGGGGCTGAGGCGATGGTGTAGCAGCGGTTTATGGCCTCGCCGCCGATCTCCAGCTCCAGCGTCAGGAACTGGCCGGGGGCGTAGCGGAAGACGCAGGGGCTGCGCGGGGCGAGCACGAAGGTCTTCACATCCGGCGTTTCGTCGCGGATGGCGCGGACGATGAGGGCGTCGTCGGCGTCCGGGTTCCACTCGGGGAGAGCGGGGGCGAGCCGCAGGGCGGCGGGATCGGGCGAGGGGATCGGGTTGGGGGCGTTCATCTCAAGGTCCTCGCTCGGCGGATTTTGGGAATAGCTCGCTCTCCCCGAGGGGGAGAGGGCTGGGGTGGGGGGCTCGACGGTTCCCAGTCGCGTCCCCCCTCACCGACCCGCTTAGCGGGCCACCTCTCCCCGACGGGGAGAGGGAAAGGAAGCGGAGGCGGCTCCCGGCGGCGCATCCTTCGAGGCTCGCCGCGCTCGCACCTCAGGATGACAGGGCTGTGGCAGGCGCGTCATGGCCGCCTCCGTGCAGTCCCGCCGGGCGCCCGGCCCGAAGGCGTGGATCCCCGAGCCAAGCTCGGGGATGACGGTTTTCCTGCGGCTGCCGGCTGGGCCGCTAGGTTCGCTCCATTCCGTGTCATGGCCGGGCTTGTCCCGGCCATCCATGCCTTCGCTTCTACCGGTACGACCGGTTCGAAGGCGTGGATCCCGGGTCGAGCCCGGGGATGACGGCGTTCTGCTCCGGCGCGGCATGCCGCGTCGCAAGAAGTGGCTGTCGAGCGGCTCCATCGCCTCACCGCCCGAGATGGTCCTGCATGCGGCCGATATACCAGTTGCAGAACTTGTCCACGAGCATCTCGGTGTGCGGCGAATAGGGGCCGGGCTGGTAGGCCGGCGAACGGGCGCCTTCCTGGCAGTAGCCGACCAGCGTGGAGTCCTGGTCGTTGGTGGCATCCCACACCGCGACGAGGTTCTCGACGTCGTAATCGACGCCTTCCACCGCGTCCTTGTGCACCAGCCATTTGGTGCGCAGGAGCGAGCGCTCGGCATCGAGCGGCAGCACCGAGAACACCACCGCATGGTCGGACATGAAATGGTGCCAGCTGTTCGGCTGCGTCCAGAAATGCAGCGCGCCGTGCTTGGGATCGTTGATCCGGCCGAGCAGCTTCCTGCACGCCGCCTTGGTGTCGCCGGTGTGGCTCTCGCCGTCGCCGGCCAGCGGCAGGCGCTCGGTGCGGAAGCCGGTGATCATGTCGTCGAGATGCTCCATCATCGTCGAGGGAAAGCCGCAGCTTTCCCATTCGCGATGCGAGGAGGTGATGAGCCGGGCGTATTCCTCGGCCTCCTTGCGGCCGTGCTCGTCGAGTTCCTCCGGCGCGAAGCCGAAACCATAGGCGAACAGGGGCACGGTGAGCTCGGGATGGTTGCCCGCGCAGTGATAGCACTCGCGGTTGTTCTCCATGGTGAGCTTCCAGTTGCCGGGCTCGATGATGTCCTTCTCGAAGGCGACCTTGGCGTTCTTCAGGTCGTGCGGGGCGAGATAGGGCGCCATCTTGGCCGCCATCACGTCGAAATCCGCCGGCGGGTCGTCCGAGAGGCAGATGAAGATCAGCCCTTCCAGCGAGCGCACATGCACCGGCTTCAGCCCGTGGCAGCCGGGATCGAAATCCCCGCCCATATGCTCGGCGAACAGCAGCTTGCCGTCGAGGCCGTAAGTCCAGGAATGGTAGCGGCAGACGAGATTGCCGACCGTGGTCTTGTAATCCAGCACCAGCCGGGCGCCGCGATGGCGGCAGACATTGTGGAAGGCGCAGACATTCATGTCGTCGTCGCGGGCGATGATCACCGAGGCGGTGCCGATCTCGATGGTCATGGCGTCGCCGGGCTCGGGAATGTCCGGCTCGACGCCGACGAAAATCCAGTGATGGCCGAAAATCACATCGAGATCGGCCTTGAAGATCTCCGGGCTGGTGTAGAAGGGAGCCTCGAGGCTGTAGCCGGGCTTGCGCCGGCGCAGCAGGGCTTTCAGCGGCGTATCGGTGGAATCGAGCATCGCAACTCTCCCTCGTCCTCGGCAGGACGCGCTTGGCTTCCCGTTTGCCGGCGCCGGCACCGCCCGCGCGGCCTGGCGCGGCGGCTGCCGTCGGATTGGAATTGTTCGACGGAGTGCGGCCGCCGACTTTCACATTTGCGACGGCTGTTTTCCTTGAAGCGACATTCGCGGGAATGATGATGAGCAAGGCGGTGTTTTGGGCAGGCGCAGGGAGCGCTACAGGGCGGGCCGGCGCGGGATGGCGCGCCGCGCGGGAGACCGCCGCATGAACGCGCCGCTGGAATCCTGGCTGTTCTGGGCCATCCTGTCGGCCGGTTTTGCCGCGCTCACCGCCATCTTCGGCAAGATCGGGGTGGAGAATGTCGGCGCCGACTTCGCCACCTTCATCCGCACGCTGGTGATCCTCGCCGCCATCAGCCTGATCCTCACCGCCTCCGGCGGCTGGCAGGCGATCACGTCGATCTCGCCGCGCTCGGCGCTGTTCCTCGTGCTGTCCGGGCTGGCGACCGGGCTGAGCTGGGTGTGCTATTTCCGCGCGCTCAGGATCGGCGACGCGGCGCGGGTGGCGCCGGTGGACAAGCTCTCCGTGGTGCTGGTGGCGGTGTTCGGGGCGGTCTTCCTCGGCGAGAAGCTCTCCGGGCCGAACTGGCTCGGCGTGGCGCTGATCGCCGGCGGGGCGGTGCTGGTCGCCTATAAGGGCTGAGCGGACCTATGGTGGCTGGGCCGCGCCGGCGCGGTGGGCGGCGCGCCATTCCGACGGGCTCGTGCCGGCGAGGCGGCGGAATTCGCGATTGAAGTTCGACTTGGTGAGGAAGCCGGCTTCCAGCATCACCCGGGTCACCGGCAGCTCGGTCTCGCGCAGCAGGCGCTGCGCCTCGGCGACGCGCAGGCCGTTCACATAATGCGACACGCTCATCGCATGGATGCGGTTGATCGCTTCCGACAGCCGCCGCGCCGGCAGCGACAGCCGGCGCGCGAGACGGCCGAGATCGAGGTCGACATCGGTGTAGAGCCGGCGCTCGGCCATCAATGCGTCGAGGCGGGCGAGAATGGCGAGGTCCTCGTCGCGCAGGGCGCCGGCGTCGGGCATGGCCGGCGGCGGGGGAGCGGCGAGCGGTGCCGGGGTGACCGGCGCCGGGGTGACCGAGGCCGGGGTAACCGAGGCGGGGCGGATGGCCTCCTCTTGGCCGGGAGGCGGCGGGGCGGTGGCGCCGGCGTCGGCGGCTGCCGCGGCGGCGCCGAGGGCCGTCAGCGTCACCATGTTGAACAGCCCGATGATTAACGGCGTGTTGCGCCCGCCGCTCCAGTCGAGGTCGAAGGAGATCACGATGTCGGCCAGCGCCGAGCCGACCAGCGCCGCAGCGGTGAAGACGAGGGCGCGGTAGGAGCGCAGCGTGCCATCGAGCCGCGAGGAGACGAGGCCGTCCGGCCCGCGCCGGGCGAGCCAGAACAGCGCGGCGCCATAGGCGAGGAACAGCGCCACCACCACCGGCCCCACCGGCGAGGGAAGGAACACCACCAGCCCGGCCACGGCGAGCGGTGGCACGAGGAGATGCGGCCACAGCAGGGCAGGCCGCGCCGCGCCCTCCGGCCGGTCGGTGGTGAGGCTGCGGAAGGCGAGGAAGGCCAGCGGGGCGATGAGGCTGGCCAGCACCACCTGCACCGGCAGCACGGCACGGATGTCATAGCCCCAGCGCAGGCCGATCAGCACCGATTGCAGCGCATAGGCGCCGATCAGCGCCAGGAACAGGCGGTGATGCCGGCCATCCTCCTCGCCGCGCCGCATTAGGCGCATCGCCAGCAGAACCAGCAGGAGGGCGACGACGAAGGGCAGGGGAACGAAGATCATCGGAGATGTGGCACAGGCAGGCGGAGCGCGGTGTCGCGGTTGTGGCCCGGATCGCGTCCGAGGTCGACCTGAAACGTGATCGAGGTCGCGGCGGCGAGGGGCGAAAGCGAGGGTGCGGCATCGCAACACCGCAGGGATGCTCCGCCATGACCCTCTCCTCCGCCGCCTGCCTCGCGTTTTTCCTGCTGCTGCTCGCCCGGCCGGGCGGTGCCGCCGCCAGCGAATTGCGGCGCGACCTCTCCGGGATAACCGAGATCGATATTGCCGGCGACGCCGCGCTGGTGACGCTGACCGCCGCGGACGGACCGCCCGAGGCGCGGCTGACCGCCCGCCGCTCCGGCTGGTTCTCCCGCTGGTATTCGAGCTGGTTCTACAATGACTGCCGCACCGACAGCCGCATGTGGGTCGAGGGCCGCGTGCTGCATGTGACGGTGGTGGCGCCCTCGGCCTTCGAGGCCTCCGACTGCACGGTGGAACTGACCGCCCGGCTGCCCGAGGGCACGGCCGTGCGGATCGGCCTCGACGCGGTGGAGGCGCGGCTCGACGGGCGCTTCGGCGCGCTCGATCTCGGCACGCGGGCCGGGAACGTGATGCTGACCGGGACGGTGGAGGCGGCGGAACTGAGCGGGATGGCGCTGCGGGCGCGGCTCGACCTCGCCGGCCGGCCGGCGGGGTGGCCGGCGCCACGGGCGCTGCGCTTTTCCGCCGGCTCGCTCGATGCGGCGGTGGAACTCGGCGCCGGGGACCATGCCGGCTGGCGGGTGGACGCCAAGGCGGCGCTGGTCGACACCGGGCTGGCGAACGACCCGGCGGCGCCGACGCAGCTCGCGGTCAGCGGCGACTATGTGCGGCTGCGGCTGCGCTGAGCCGCGCCGCCCGGTCAGCGCAGACGCTCGATGAGCGCCATGGCGGCGTGCGGGTTGCGCTCCTTGAAGCCGCTGATGACGAACAGGAAGGTCTCGCGCGGCGTCGGCTTCGCCGGCTCGGCGAGCAGGGTGTTGCCGAGATCCGGCGGGGTGCGGCCTTCCGACCAGTGACGGGCGCGGGCGGCCCAATTGTCGAGCTCGGCGTCGGAATAGCCCTTGGGATGCGCCTCGCCGGTGCCCATGATGCGGGCATAGACGAAGGGGGCGGTGAGATCGGCGATCAGCGGGTGCTCGCTGTCGCCGGCAATGACGACCCCGACGCCGTGCGCGCGGGCCAGCGCGACGAAATCCTTGTCGGCGAAGCTCGGGTGCCGCACCTCGACGACATGGCGCAGCGCGCGGCCTTCCACCGAGGCCGGCAGCAGCTTGAGGAAAGCGGCGAAATCCTCGGGGTCGAACTTCTTGGTCGGCATGAACTGCCAGTTGATCGGGCCGAGCTTGTCCTTCAGCTCGACGATGCCGCTGGTGACGAATTTCTCGATCGAGCCGCCCGCCTCGGCCAGCACCCGGCGATTGGTGGCGAAGCGCGGGCCCTTCAGCGCGAAGACGAAATCCTCCGGCGTCTCGTCATGCCATCTGGCGAAGCTCTCCGGCTTCTGCGAGCCGTAATAGGTGCCGTTGACCTCGATGGCGGTGAGCTTGCCGGCGGCATATTCCAGCTCGCGCTTCTGCGCGAGGCCGTCGGGATAGAAGCTGCCGCGCCACGGTTCGAAGGTCCAGCCGCCAATGCCGATGCGGATGGGGGCGGATGTGCTCATCGGGAGGCTCCTCGGGTGACGGGCGCGATCCTAGGGCGGTTTGCCGGTGGTGAACATCCGAAATGGCGGCGAGCGCACCTCGCCCGGTCAGCCGCCTTCCCGCAGCTCCGCGTCGGCGATGACGACATCGGCGGCGACGCTGCGCGTGGCGACGAGCCGCGCATTGGGCAGGTCGTTATCCTCCAGCTTGGCGCGGATCATGCCGGCCTCGTAGCCGAAGCCGGCCCAGCGGGCCCACAGCCGTGCCTCCAGCACCGGGAAGGGCACTTCCAGCCTCACCGTGATGTCGAAACGCTGGCGCAGCGCTGCCCAGGCCGGATCGTCGAGCAGCAGGTAATTGCCCTCGACGATGACGAAGCGGGCTTCGGGGCCGATCACCCGCGCCCCGGCGCGGGCGATCTCCAGCGCGCGGTCGAACACCGGTACCGCCACCTCGCGGCCGTCGTCGCGCCGCAGCCGGTCGAGCGCCGTCGCCAGGCCGTCGACGTCGAAGGTGTGCGGCGCGCCCTTGCGGGCGCGGTGGCCGCGGGCCTCCAGCAGCAGATCGTCATAATGGAAGCCGTCCATCGGCAGCACCTGCGACAGGCCGGGGGCGGTGAGGTCGAGGCATGCCTTCAGCGCCTCGGCGAGCGTGCTCTTGCCCGAGCCGGGCGGGCCGGCGACCGCCACCACCGTGCGGCGCTCGCGCGGCCGGGCGAGCAGATCGCCCGCCAGCCTTGCGATGGGGGCGGCAAAGAGGGGAGTGGCTGCGTCGGGGATTCCGCCGGCCGTCTCCGCCCGCGATTCGAGGCCGAGGCCGTGTGCCATGGTCGGTTCCTGGTGGTTTGCCATGCGGTTCTTCGACGGTTCAATCGAACAGGCGCTGGCCGGCAAGGCTGGAGGCGGCGGCAGCCGGGACGCCGGGCGGCGGGCCGCCGGCGCGGGCATCGGTGGGGGTGAAGCCGTGCAGCGCCTTGAACTGGCGCGAGAAATGGGCGCAGTCGGAAAAGCCGGATTCGAGGGCGATATCGGTGATCGACCGGCCGGTGGTATCGAGCAGGAAGCGGGCATAGCGCAGGCGCATCAGCCGATAGAACTCCGCCGGACGGCGGCCCATCACGGTCTGGAACAGCCGCTCCAGCTGGCGGGTGGACAGTTGCAGCCGCCGCGCGATGCTGGCGATGGGCAGCGGATCGGCCATGTTCTGCTCCATCAGCAGCAAAGCGCGGCGAACGCGATCATCGGCGACGAGATCGGCGATCGGCGGATGGGGCTGCGCCTGGTTGCCGGGGCGCACGCGGTCGAGCAGCAGCACATGGCGGCTCTTCTGCGCCACCGAGCGGCCGAGATGCTTCTCCACCAGCGCGGTGGCAAGATCGGCCGTGCCGCCGCCGCCGGCGCAGGTGATGCGGTCGCCATCGATGACGTAGAGCCGATCGGCAACCGGATGGTGGTGCGGGAATTCGTCGAGGAAGTCCTGGTAGTGGTACCAGGACACGCAGCAGCGCCGCCCGGTCATCAGCCCGGCGCGGGCGAGCACGAAGGAGCCGGTGCAGACGCCGACCAGCGGCACGCCGAGCCGGGCGGCGCGCTTGAGATAGGCGACCGCCTCGTCGTCGAGCTGGGTGCCGGTGTGCAGCAGGCCGCCGACCACCACGATGTAGCTGAACTGCGCCGGATCGACGAACGGCCCGGCCGGGGCGACGGTGACGCCGCAGCTGGCCCGGATCGGCTCCGACTTCGCCGCCATGATGCGCCAGCGCGCCAGGATCGGGCGCGAGCGGTCGCCGTCATCGGCGGCGAGGCGCAGATGATCGACCAGCAGCGAAAAGGCCGACAGGGTAAAATTGTCGGTCAGGATGAAGCCGACATTCAACACCGGCAGGCCGGCGGCTGGCTTTGGGGCGGCGGAGGCGAGAGTGTCCATCATGCCCGGCGCTATGCAGGTTTCGCGCCGGAGGATAGCAGAATTTCCAGCGCGCGCGCAGGTGGCGCGTCGGAACCGGCGAGGACGGAGAACCGGCCGCTGCCGGCAAAGGCGGGCGGCTTCACGCGAATTCCCGCCGCGCCTCCTCCAGCAGGCCCCAGACATAGGGGGCGAAGGAGCGCCACACCTCGACGCGGAAGCGTTCCGGCCCCTCGCGCATCAGCACGATCTCGGCCTTGGCGAACACGGTGCGGGTCACCATGCCGACCGGGAAGGCGGCCTCGTCGAGATCGAGCGGGCACCCTTGGTTGAGCACATAGGCGGCGCGCGGGCCTTCCACCGCGATGCCGAGCGCGCGGGCGGAAACATCGACCAGCGCATGCGGCAGGCCGGCAAGCGCGGCTTCAAGATCGGCCTGGAGCGCCGCCGGATCGGCGTCCTCGGCGATCAGCAGCCATTCGTCCGGCCCGAGCCAGGCGGCGAGGCGGGCGCCGGAACGATTGAGCCGGCAGGCCTGGCGCGGCAGGGCGACGCCGAAGCTGGCGCCGGCCGGGCCGATCGCCGCCTCGCGGCCGCGGAAAGAAAGCTGCGTCGACGGGGCAATCACCGACAGGCGTGCCTCGGCGATGTCGGCGGAGGTGGCGGCGAGGGAGCCGAGAGGCGAGATGAGATCAGACATCGAGGCGGGCTCCTTCGGCGTCGTAGAAGACCGGATCGACCACCTCGACGGCAATCGGGCCGCTCGGCATCGGCACATACAGGGTCTGGCCGATGCGCCCGCGCCCGCCCTTCACCATGGCGAGCGCGATGGAGCGGCCGAGCGTGGCGCTGGCATAGGAGGAGGTGACGTGCCCGAGCATCGGCACCGGCAGGGCGGCGTTGGGCGCGGCGACCAGCTGGGCGCCTTCCTCCAGCACCACGGAAGGATCCCTGGTGAGCAGGCCAACCAGTTGCTTGCGGTCGGGCATGAAGAAGGCGGCGCGGCCGAGCGAACGCTTGCCGACAAAATCCTTCTTCGCCTTGCCGATCGCCCAGCCGAGGCCGACATCATCGGGCGCGGCGGTGCCGTCGGTCTCCTGGCCGACAATGATGTAGCCCTTCTCGGCGCGCAGGACGTGCATGGTCTCGGTGCCGTAGGGGGTGATGCCGAACGGCTCTCCGGCCTTGAAGATCGCCTCCCATACCGCGCGGCCCTGCGCCGCCGGCACATTGACCTCGAAGCCGAGCTCGCCGGCGAAGGAGAGCCGGAACAGCCGCGTCGGCACCCCGGCGATGCGGCCCTCGCGCACGCTCATATTGGGCATGGCGTCCTTCGACAGGTCGATGCCCTCGACCAGCGGCGCCAGCACCTCGCGGGACTTCGGCCCCTGCACGGCGATGACCGCCCATTGCTCGGTGGTGGAGGTGAGCCAGACATCGAGATCGGGCCATTCGGTCTGGAGATAGTCTTCCATATGCGCCAGCACCCGGGCGGCGCCGCCGGTGGTGGTGGTGACGTGGAAGCGGTCCGGCGCGAGGCGGCCGACCACGCCGTCATCCATCACGAAGCCGTCCTCGCGCAGCATCACGCCGTAGCGCAGCCGGCCGGGCTCGAGCTTGCTCCACGGATTGGTGTACATGCGGTTCATGAACTCGGCGGCGTCGGCGCCGACCACCTCGATCTTGCCCAGCGTCGAGGCATCGAAGATGCCGACGCCCGCGCGCACCGCACGGCACTCGCGGGCCACCGCCGCGTGCATGTCTTCGAGACGCCCACCCTCGCCCTTCTCGGGGAAATAGTGCGCGCGCATCCACAGCGAGACCGGCTCGAACGCCGCGCCGCGCGCTTCCGCCCAGCGATGGATCGGGGTGACGCGGACGGGATCGAACAGGTCGCCGCGGGCGGTGCCGGCGAAGATGCCGAAGGTGGTGGGGGTGTAGGGCGGGCGGAAGGTGGTCAGCCCGATCTTCGGCACGCTCTCGCCCAACGCCTCCGACACAATGCCGAGCGCATTCATGTTGGAGGTCTTGCCCTGGTCGGTCGCCATGCCGGTGGTGGTGTAGCGCTTCACATGCTCGATGGAGCGGAAGCCTTCGCGTGTCGCCAGCGCGATGTCCTTGGCGGTGACGTCGTTCTGCCAATCGACGAATGCCTTGGCGAAGGCCGGGTTGCGGCCGTGCGGCGTGGCGCCGATGAAGCCGTCCGTACCGGTTTCGCGGGCGACGACGCCGAAGGCGCGGCTGGCGATGGCATGGCGGCCGGCAGGCCTGGCGGAGCCCTTCAAGGCCTCGGCGGCGGTGCTTTTCAAGGCCTCGGCGGCGGCCTGCTCGCCGGCGTGGTAGCCATCGGCCAGGGCGGCGGCGAGCCCGTAGCGGCCGCGGCAGGCGCCGGCGGAGCGCTCGCGCTCGGCCGACTGGGCGGGCAGATAGGCGCCAAGGGTCTCGTCCCAGGCCAGCCTGCCGCGCGACTGCGAGAACAGGTGCACCGAGGGGGTGAAGCCGCCGGACATCAGCACGGCGTCGCAGGCGACGACCTCCGGCGGGCCGACGACGCCGTTCTTCACCTTGGCGAGGCGGGCCGCCTTCACCCGCAGCCGGCCGGCGGTGCCGGCGACCACGGTGGAGGGGCGCACATCGATGCCGGCGGCGAGCGCGCGGGCCGGCCACTCGCCTTCCGGAGCGGCGCGCAGATCGGCGATGGCGGCGATGGCGACGCCGCCCGCCGCGAGATCGAGCGCGGCGCGGTAGCCGCTGTCGGCGGCGGTGAAGATCACCGCCCGCTCGCCGGGGCGCACGCCGTAGCGGGTGAGGTAGGTGCGGGCGGATTCCGCCAGCATGACGCCGGGCCGGTCATTCTCCGGGAACACCAGCGGGCGTTCCAGCGCGCCGGCGGCGATCACCACCTGCTTCGCCCGCACCTGCCAAAGCCGCTCGCGCGGCAGGTTCGGGTCCGGGCTGGCGAGATGCTCGGTGACGCGCTCGCAGAGCGCGACCATGTTGTGCGGGAAATAGCCGAAGGCGGTGGTGCGCGGCATGATGACGACGCCCGCCGCCGTGAGTTCGGCGAGGGCGTCGGCAAGCCATTGCGTAGCCGGCTTGGTATCGATCGCGGCATCGGTGGCGGCGAGCAGGGAGCCGCCGGGCTCGGCCTGCTCGTCGACGAGGATGACGCGGGCGCCGCCGGCCGCGGCCGCCAGCGCGCCGGCGATGCCGGCCGGGCCGGCGCCGATCACCAGCACGTCGCAATGGGCATAGTGCTGGGTGTAACGATCGGGATCCGGCAGGGTCGGCGCCCGGCCGAGGCCGGCCATGGCGCGGATCTTCGGCTCGTAGAAGCGCTTCCACGCCCCCGCCGGCCACATGAAGGTCTTGTAGTAGAAGCCGGCCGGCAGGAAGGGCGCGAACAGGTCGTTCACCGCGCCGGCATCGCGGGCGAGCGAGGGCCAGCGGTTCTGGCTCGCCGCCTCCAGCCCGTCATAGAGCTCGACCTGGGTGGCGCGCAGGTTCGGGGTGATGCGGGCGGCGTCGCGGCGGATTTCCACCAGCGCGTTCGGCTCGTCGGAACCGGCCGAGAGAATGCCGCGCGGGCGGTGATATTTGAACGAACGGCCGACGAGATGCACGCCATTGGCCAGCAGTGCCGAGGCGAGGGTGTCGCCGGCAAAGCCGTGATAGGTCGCTCCGTCGAAGCGGAAGGCGAGGGCGGCGGCGCGATCGATGCGGCCGCCGGTGGGGGTGCGGAAGCGGGCGGTCATGGCCACAACTCCGAGGGCAGGTTTACCTCTCCCCGGTGGGGAGAGGTCGAGGCGCAGCGGCGGGTGAGGGGGAACGACATCGGGGAGCCAGGAAGAGGGCGCCCCCCCCCCCCCCCCCCCCCCCCCCCCCGGCGGGGGGGGGGGGGCGGGGGGGGGGGGGGGGGGGGGGGGGGGGGGGGCCCCCCCCCCACGACATCGGGGAGCCAGGAAGACCCCTCACCCCAACCCTCTCCCCCATGGGGAGAGGGAGAAAGAGTCTGCTCATTTCGTTCCCCGTTCGGCATCGGTCCACGCCGGACTGGAGGGCGTGGATGGTCGGGCCAAGCCCGCCTATGACGGGGTTCGTCGGCGCAGGAGAAGCAGCAAGACGAATGGCGGCGTTCATTGTACGTCCCCCTCGACATCCCGTCGGGCCTCGCCGGGCTTGTAGGTGGCGACGAAGAAGTCGCTCACCGTGTCGCGCACGGCGTTGAAGAAGCGGCCGCAGCCATGGGTGTGGCGCCAGCGCTCGGCGTGGCGGCCCTTGGGGTTGGTGCGGTTGTAGAGGAAATCCGCCCATTCCTGGTCCGACAGGGCGGACGGATCGGCCGGGCGGGCGATGTGCGCCTCGCCGCCATAGACGAACTCGACCTCGGGCCGCTCGCCGCACCAGGGGCAGGTGATGATCAGCATGGATCAGAGCCTCGTCTTGGCGGCGGCGGTCGCCGGATGGCCGGTGTCGGGGGTGCGCAGCTTCCCGATGTCGTTCCCCCTCACCGACCCGCTGCGCGGGCCACCTCTCCCCCTCGGGGAGAGGGAATCCAGGCCCGGATCCCCGCCTCGGGGGTCGTTCCCGGCGGTTGATGCACCCTCATCCCGAGGCGCAAGGCGATGCGCCGGGCTTTGAGGGACGGTCGTGGGAGAGTCTTGCATCCTCGCCCCCCTCAATGCGCCACCGCCGCCGCAGCAGCCTCGTCGATGAGCAGGCCGTCGCGGAAGCGCTCGATGGTGAAGGGCGCGTTGATCGGGTGCGGCGCGTCCCTGGCGATGGTGTGGGCGAAGACATGGCCCGAGCCGGGCGTCGCCTTGAAGCCGCCGGTGCCCCAGCCGCAATTCACATAGAGGCCGGGCACCGGGGTCTTGGCGATGATCGGCGAGCGGTCCGGCGTCACGTCGACGATGCCGCCCCAGTTGCGCAGCATGCGCAGCCGGCGGAACTGCGGCACCAGCTCGCAGATGGCATCGAGCGTGTGGGTGGTGACGTGCAGGGCGCCGCGCTGCGAATAGGAGGTGTAGGCATCGGTGCCGGCGCCGATCACCATCTCGCCCTTGTCCGACTGCGAGATGTAGGCGTGGATGGTGTTGCTCATCACCACGGTGGGGAAGGCGGGCTTGACCGGCTCGGACACCAGCGCCTGCAGCGGGAAGCTTTCCAGCGGCATGCGCACCCCGGCCATCGCCATCACCACCGAAGTGTGGCCGGCGGCGGAGACGCCGATCTTCTTGGCGCCGATGAAGCCCTTCGATGTCTCCACCCCCTCCACCGCGCCGGAGGGGCCGCGGCGGATGCCGGTCACTTCGCAGTTCTGGATGATGTCGACGCCGCGGGCATCGGCCGCGCGGGCGAAGCCCCAGGCCACCGCGTCGTGCCGGGCGGTGCCGCCGCGCCGCTGCAGCGCGCCGCCGAGGATCGGGTAGCGCATGGAGGTGATGTTGAGCGGCGGGCAGAATTCCTTCACCTGCTCGGCGGTCAGCCACTCATTGTCGACGCCGTTGAGGCGGTTGGAATGGACGTGGCGCTTGAAGCTCTGCACGTCGTGATGGTTGTGCGCCAGCATCAAGACGCCGCGCGCCGAATACATGACGTTGTAGTTGAGATCCTGCGACAGACCTTCCCACAGCTTCACCGCGTGCTCGTAGAGCCCGGCGCTCTCGTCGAACAGATAGTTGGAGCGCACGATGGTGGTGTTGCGTCCGGTATTGCCGCCGCCCAGCCAGCCGCGCTCGATCACCGCGACATTCGATATGCCGTGCTCTTTCGCCAGATAATAGGCGCAGGCGAGGCCATGGCCGCCGGCGCCGACGATGATCACGTCATATTCCGCCTTCGGCTCGGGAGTGCGCCATTGCGGCTGCCAGCCCTTGTGGCCGCCAAGCGCGCGGCGCAGCAGCTGGAAGCCGGAGAAGCGTTGGCCGGAGGAGGTCTGCATGGCGTGGTCCTGCCCCGAATGTCCGTCCGATTGAGCGTGATGACAGCCATGCTGGACCGGCGGCGGCGGATGGGCGAGCATCTTTTGGGCGCTGACGTTGAATGGATGCGACATGAGGAATGCGACGCCGGCTGCCGGGCATCCGGGCGCCTGCCTTCATGCCGTCAATGTGATCTGCACTTGTCGTGCGCTGACGAAGGGGCCCGGAACTCACCTTGCGGAAGCCATGTTCGGGCCCTACCTCGCTGCTGACCTTAGCTTAAGGAAACCGAGCATGTTCGACCCCCGCACCTTCGACGCCAAGCGCCTCCTCGACCAGTTCCTCAGCCCGCAGCAACCGGCGGGCGGACAGGTGCCCGCGCGTCCGGCGCAGGCGGGCGGCAGCCCGCTCGACGGCATACTCGGCCAACTCGGCTCGCTTGCCGGCGGCTTCGGCGGCGGGCAGCCCGCCCGCAGCCCCAACGGCTTCGGCGGCACCCAGCCTCCCGGCGCCCGGCCTTCCCATGCCCAGCCTTCCCATGCCCAGCCTTCAAATGCGCAGCCTGCCGGCGCGCAGCCCTCCGGTGCCGGCGACCTGATGGGCCGGGCCAAGGACTATCTCGGCAATAATGGCGGCTCGCTCGCCTCCGGCGCGGCGGCCGGGGCGCTGGTCTCGCTGGTGCTCGGCTCCAAGAGCGGGCGCAAGATGGCCGGCAACGCCGTGGCGCTGGGCGGCCTCGCGCTGGTCGGCACGCTGGCCTACAAGGCCTACACCAATTACCGCAACGGCGAGGCGCCGCAGCAGACCACCGCCGACGTGACGCGCAACCCGGTGCCGACCCCGGCGCAGCTGCCGCCGCCCAACTCGCCCTTCAACCCGTCGCAGACCTCGGATTCGCAGCTGCCGCTGACGCTGCTGCGCACCATGATCGCCGCCTCGCTGGCCGACGGGCATATCGACGATGCCGAGCGCGTCGCCATCGCCGGCAAGCTGAACGAGAGCGGCGTCGCCGATCTCGGCGAGGCCGAGCGCTTCCTCTCCGACGAACTCGCCAATCCCGCCACCGTCGAGACCATTGCCCGCGCGGTGGCGAGCGAGGAGGAGGCGGCGGAGGTCTATATGGCGGCGCTGCTCGCCATCGATCCGGATTCCACCTCCGAGCGCGCCTTCCTCGCCCGGCTCGCCATGGCGCTGCGGCTCGATCCGGCGCTGACGCCGCATCTGGAATCCGCCGCCCGCGCCGCCCGGCAGGGCTGAGCACGGCAGGGCTGAGGGTGGCCGGGCTGAGCATGTCCGGGCGGGCTTCGGCCCGCCCGGACATTCCGCGACAACGCTTCGTTAAGGTTAACCGCCACTTAAGCTATCGCGGCGAGACTGCGCTCCGCGTATCGATTCCGGCGACCGCCGCCGGAGCAGTGCAGGAGCGGTTCGCATGGATGTGTGTCGGCGTTGGATGCGGGGTGTCGTGGCTCTCGGGCGGGTCGCCGGGCTCGGCCTGGCGCTGGGCGGGGCGGCGATGGCGGCCGATCCGGCAGCCACCCTTCCCGCCGACGACATCTCCGCCGACGACATCTCCGCCGACGACTTGCTCGCCAAGGCGCCGCAGGTCGAGGAAAGCCGCTTCTGGTATCTGCGCCTCGATGCCGGCTATGTCTTCAACGAGACGCCGTATGCCGGTGCCCCGCTCGACGATGCCGGGCTGATCGGCATCGGCATTGGCGGGCGGTTCTCCGACTGGCTCCGGCTCGACCTCACCGCCGATTACCGCACCCAGGCGGATTACGCGATCGACGGCGTGACGGGCGACTACAGCGTCGCCACCCTGCTGGCCAATGCCTATGTCGATCTCGGCACCTGGTACCGGATCACCCCCTATGTCGGCGCCGGCATCGGCCTCGGCTATGCCGATCTCGACGCGCCGGGCTTCGGCTCCGGCCTGGGGCTTGCCTGGGCGGCGATGGGCGGCGTCGCGGTGGAGCTCGCGCCGAACTGGCAGCTCGATCTCGGCTATCGCTATCTCAGCCTGGAGAATGTCGATCTCGGCGGCGGGCTCCCCGATCTCGACCAGCCGGCGCACGAGATCCGCATCGGCCTGCGCATCCTCCTCGACTAGGAAGGCCGATCAGGGCTCGCGGCCGGCCGGGGCCGGATCGGCGGGGCCGGTGGTGCGGGTCATGCGGTAGAGGATGCGGTCGCCCAGGAACAGCTGGTGCACCGCCACCATGAAGACATGGCCGGCAATGAAGGCCAGCAGCGTCCAGGCCAGCGGGCCGTGCAGGGCGTTGGCCGGCGCCATCAGCCACTCGATCCTGGTCTCCGACGGGGCGAAGATCTCGATGCCGAAAGGCGCATAGCCGCGTCCCGAGCCATAGAGCCGCAGCAGCGCCAGCGTCGGCACCACCAGCATCAGCCCATACAGCCCGGCATGGCCCAGCCGGGCGGCGCGACCGAGCAGGCCGGCCTCGTAAGGCGGCCGGTGCGCCCGGTTGGCCAGCGCCCAGACAAGGCGCAGTAGCCCGAGCGTCAGCAGCAGCACCCCGACCGTGACATGGGTGCCGACGAAGAAGCCCACCACCGGCGTGCGGCCGAGCGTGGCGCGCAGGATCATGCCGAGGAACTGCCAGGCGAAGAGCAGCGCCATTCCCCAGTGGAGGGCGCGGCTGACGGCGCCATAGCGGATCGCGGTGTCGGACAGGGCGGGCATGGCGTCTCCGGCGAAGGGCATGAGAGAGGATGCGTTCTTAGAGCGGTTCGCGCCGGGAGGAAATCGGCCTGTGCCGGGCCTGTTCTGCCGCCGCGGGTAACCTGCCGGGGAACCGGGGGCCTACCTTGCCGGTTCTGGTTTCGGCATCACGATGCCGAACTGAATGGGAGCTGCGGCGACCGCCGGGGAAGACCCGCGACAGCGCCGCCGAAAAGGGAGCTGAGGCTTGCCATGGAAGACGCACAGATCGGATGGATCGCCGCCATCATCATCGGCGGGTTAGCGGGCTGGATCGCCTCCAGCGTGATGAAAAGCGACACCGGAATTTTCTTGAACATCGTGCTCGGCATCATCGGCGCCGCGATTGCCAGCTTCCTGTTCAGCTTCCTGGGCGTGAGCTTCGGCGGCTGGCTGGGCTATCTGGTGGCCGGAATCGTCGGCGCCTGCATCCTCATCTGGGGGGCGAGGGCGCTGCGGGGCTCACGCACGGCATGATGCGCCGCAGCATAACGATTTTGCGGCGACGCCGGTGCGTCGCCGCTCTTCGAGGTATCAGGATGCTTTGAGGCGGCTCGACGCCTTGCCTCGCCTGAATTTCTCGGCGCCTGGGGTGGCGCCGGGTGATTCGCCGAGGCAGATCGAAACTGGTTCGATTATTGAAGTTTATTTTGCGCGGTTGCCCAGGACTGCCCTTCGCCGGCCTCCACATGCAGCACTGGCGTGGCCTGTTCGGCCGAAATCTCGGCAAGGTAGTTGATGGCGTAGCGCACCTGCGGGATCAGCATCGAGACATCTTTCTTGGCGAGGCAAAGATCAATCCCGATCTCCTCAAGCGCCAGCAGATGCGATTTCTTCAGCGACCTCAGGCCCAATTCCATCTCGACGTAAGATTGCCGCGGCAGGCCCAGGCGATCAGCCAGGGAATCCTGCGAAAGTCCCCAGTTTAGGCGCATGGCAACGAGATCGTTTGCTTTCATTTGCTTTATTCCCGTGCGTCGAAAATGGTCGGCCGGCAGGCTCCTGGAATCGAATACAGGCAGGCATACCTCTTCGTTCTTCGGCTGAAGACTGTCCGTCTTCCTGCCCGAAGAAATAACTCCGGCAGGAATCGCGGCAATCCTGTCGAAGAAGAGGCGCAAACCCGATGTCGAAAACCAGGAAAGCTGCGTCATGTGCTGCCCTCACGTCATTCCTATGTCCACAACAAGTGTGGGGTAGAGAATCTAACTATGGAATGAACGTCATATCCAGTTTTTTGTTCCAAATGCGGCGTGAATACGTATTGCGCTGCGTCAAGCTCGCGTTCTTTTCAGTTTGCAGCGCGGAAACGATTTCCACGCCGCGCGCCGGGCGCGCATGAAATCGGCATGCTCATCAGATAAGCAGCGGCCACCCTGCCGAGGGTCAACGGCGGATCGGCGTCATGGGTTCCGACATTCCGGCCAGGGGAACCCGCTTGCGCTCCTGCCCCGACCGGCGTATTCCCCCGCTCGGGCCACCCCTCCCCAACGAGGGGCTTCCATCTGAAAGGATGGCGATCATGACGACCAACGCTGTTCCGGCGACCAAGCCGGTAAATCCCAATTTTTCTTCCGGCCCCTGTGCCAAGCGTCCCGGCTGGACGCTTGAAGCGCTTGGCGACGCGCCGCTCGGTCGCTCGCACCGCGCCAAGGTCGGCAAGGCGAAGCTGAAGCTCGCCATCGACCTCACCCGCGAGGTTCTCGACATCCCCGCCGACTACCGGATCGGCATCGTCCCCGCCTCCGACACCGGCGCGGTGGAGATGGCGCTGTGGTCGCTGCTCGGCGCCCGGCCGGTCGACGTGCTGACCTGGGAGAGCTTCGGCGAAGGCTGGGCCACCGACATCGTCAAGCAGCTGAAGCTGAAGGACGCGCGCGTCCTCAAGGCCGGCTACGGCGATTTGCCGGACCTCGCGGCGGTGAATTTCGACCATGACGTGGTGTTCGCCTGGAACGGCACCACCTCCGGCGTGCGGGTTCCGAACGCCGACTGGATCCGTGAAGACCGCACCGGCCTGACCATCTGCGACGCCACCTCGGCGGCCTTCGCGCAGGATCTCGACTGGGGCAAGCTCGATGTCGTCACCTTCTCCTGGCAGAAGGTGCTGGGCGGCGAGGGCGGCCACGGCATGCTGATCCTCTCGCCCCGCGCAGTGGAGCGGCTGGAGACTTACGTGCCGGCCTGGCCGCTGCCGAAGATCTTCCGCATGACCAAGGGTGGCAAGCTGATCGACGGCATCTTCGAGGGCGAGACCATCAACACCCCGTCCATGCTGTGCGTCGAGGACTATCTCGACGCGCTCACCTGGGCGAAGACGGTGGGCGGCGGCAAGGGCCTGCGCGCCCGCTCCGACGCCAATTTCAAGGTGCTGGCCGACTGGGTGGCGAAGACGCCGTGGGTCGACTTCCTCGCCAGGGAGCCGGCGACGCGCTCCAACACCTCGGTGTGCCTGGTGGTCGCCGATCCCGAGGTGACGGCGCTGGCGCCGGACGCGCAGGCCGCCTTCGCCAAGGCGATCGCCGGCGCGCTGGAGAAGGCCAAGGTCGCCTATGATATCGGCGCCTATCGCGACGCCCCGGCGGGTCTGCGCATCTGGGCCGGCGCCACGGTGGAGGCCTCCGATCTCGCGGCGCTCACCCCCTGGCTCGACTGGGCCTATGCCGAGGCCAAGGCCGGCCTGAAGCAGGCGGCCTGACGCCTCCTCGCCTCCCGTCGCTGACGCGAGGGGACGGCGAGGGACAGGCGGCCCGGCAGATCGACGGCGGGTGTGTTCTCCCGGCACGACCCGCCGCATGCGCCAGAGGCCGCGTGCCCGACGAACGCTCGTCGCCCCCTCCCGCCAGCGGCGGGACGCGTTTCGCTCTCCCGCCGCCGGCGGGACCGATATTCCCTTTTCGAACAGGATGAAGCCGATGGCTCCCCGCGTTCTGATTTCCGACGCCCTTTCCCCCGCCGCCGTGCAGATCTTCAAGGATCGCGGCATCGAGGTCGATTTCCAGCCGAACCTCGGCAAGGACAAGGACAAGCTCGCCGAGATCATCGGCGACTATGACGGCCTCGCCATCCGCTCCGCCAGCAAGGTGACGCCGAAGATCCTGGAGAAGGCGGCGCGGCTGAAAGTGGTCGGCCGTGCCGGCATCGGCGTCGACAATGTCGACATACCCGCCGCCACCGCCAAGGGCGTGATCGTGATGAACACGCCGTTCGGCAATTCCATCACCACCGCCGAGCACGCCATCGCCATGATGTTCGCGCTCGCCCGCGAAATTCCCGCCGCCGACGCCTCCACCCAGGCCGGCAAGTGGGAGAAGAACCGCTTCATGGGCGTCGAGCTGACCGCCAAGACGCTCGGCATCATCGGCTGCGGCAATATCGGCTCCATCGTCGCCGACCGCGCGCTCGGGCTGAAGATGAAGGTGGTCGCCTTCGACCCGTTCCTCTCGCCGGAACGGGCGCTCGATATCGGCGTCGAGAAGGTGGAGCTGGACGACCTGCTGGCGCGGGCGGACGTCATCACCCTGCACACGCCGCTGACCGAGAAGACCCGCAACGTGCTCTCGGCCGAAGCGCTGGCCAAGACCAAGAAGGGCGTGCGGATCGTCAACTGCGCCCGCGGCGGCCTCGTCGACGAGGCGGCGCTGGCCGAGGCACTGAAATCCGGCCATGTCGCCGGCGCCGCCTTCGACGTGTTCGTCACCGAGCCGGCGACCGAGAACCCGCTTTTCGGCCTGCCGGGCGTGATCTGCACGCCGCATCTCGGTGCTTCCACCTCGGAAGCGCAGGAGAACGTGGCGCTGCAGGTCGCCGAGCAGATGAGCGACTATTTGCTGCGCGGCGCCATCTCCAATGCGGTGAACTTCCCCTCGATCACCGCCGAGGAGGCGCCGAAGCTGAAGCCGTTCATCGAGCTGGCCGAGAAGCTCGGCTCCTTCGCCGGCCAACTCACCGACACCGACATCAAGACGGTGCGCCTCACCTATGAGGGCGCGGTGGCCGACCTCAAGATCAAGGCGCTGACCTCGGCGGCGGTGGCGGGGCTGCTGCGCCCGGCGCTCGCGGATGTGAACGTCGTCTCGGCGCCGAGCGTCGCCAAGGAGCGCGGCATCGTGGTGGAGGAGACCACCCGCGCCGCCACCGGCGACTATGAAAGCCTGGTCACGCTGACCGTGGTCACCGACAGGATGGAGCGCTCGCTCTCCGGCACCGTGTTCGCCGACGGCCGCCCGCGCATCGTCGATATCAAGGGCATCAAGGTTGATGCCGAGTTCGCGCCCTCGATGATCTATGTGACCAACGAGGACAAGCCCGGCTTCGTCGGCCGCTTCGCCAGCCTGCTCGGCGATGCCGGCATCAACATCGCCACCTTCGCGCTCGGCCGCGACCATCAGGGCGGCGACGCCATCGCGCTGGTCGAGGTCGATGGCGCGGTGCCGGCCGAGGTGCTGGCCAAGGTGCAGGCGCTGCCGCATGTGAAGCAGGCCAAGCCGCTGACGTTCTGATCGCCGTGACGTTCTGACGGCACTAAGCTACCTAAAGACAGGCGCGCGGATCGCGGGGTCCGCGCGCTTTGCGTTTCAGCGCGCCGCGATGATGAAGCCGGCGACCGCCTCGACGACGCCGGGGGCGAGCGGCAGGTCGGCTTCGGCATAGGTGGCGAGATTGGCGGCGCGGTCGTCGGTCGCCACGCGCTTCAGCACATGATTGACGTCCGGCAGCCGCACCAGCCCTGCCGTCGGCCGGGCAGCGGCGAGCCGGCGGGCGTCCGCGTCGCTCACCTGCAGGTCGCGTCCGCCCTGCACGATCAGCGCCGGCAGGCGGAGGCCGGCGAGCGCCGGCGCCGGATCGAAGGCGAAGGCGGAGATGAGGAAGCGCTGTAGCGGCGGCGCGAACAGCGGTCGCAGCGGCGGGGCGAGCGTCGCCGGATCGACGTGGCGGCCGGCCTCCAGCGCCGCGATGGCCTCGAAGGCGGCGGCGCGATAGGGCGCATTGGCGGGGTTGGCCCGGAACTGTCGGCGCAGCACCTCGCCCATCGGGCGGCCGGGCGTGGCGAGAAGCACGATGCCGCAGAGGCCGTCGGTGTCTGCGGCGGCCTTCAGCGCGACGAGGCCGCCTTCGCTGTGGCCGACCAGCCAGATGCAGGCGGCACCGGTGCGGGCTTTCAGCACCTTCACCCAGGCATGGATGTCGGCGGCATAATCGTCGAGGGTGACGGCGTTCGCATCGGCGAGAGCGCCGGCGCTGCCGAACAGCCCGCGCTTGTCGATGCGCAGGCTGGCAATGCCGCGTGCCGCCAGCGCCTGCGCCAGCAGCCGATAGGGCGCCGCCTTGATGCCGAGCGGGCTGTCGCCGTCGCGGTCGGTGGGGCCGGAGCCGGGAATGATGAGCGCCACCGGCGGGTTCGCTGCCGCCGGCATCAGCAGCGTGCCGGCGAGCGGCCCCTGCGGGCCGGGCGCTTCCAGCGGCGCGGCGACGGCGGGCGCGCAGGGCGCGGCCAGGGTGGCGAGGATTGCCGCCACGAGGCGTGTCGCCGTCGAGCTGCGCATGCGTCAGAACCGTCGATGGTGCCAGAAGACGTGGGGGATGCGCTCCATGCCGGCTTTTTCATAGAAGCCGACCGCTTCCGGCACCGAGGCGAGGATGACGCCGACCCCGTCGCCGAGCTGGCGGTAGGTCTCGTCCATCAGGCCGCGGCCGACGCCGAGGCCCTGGACCGAGGAACTGACGGCGAGATCGGCGAGATATCAGACCCAGGCCGAATCGGTCACCCCGCGGGCGAAGCCGACGAGGCTGCCGGCCCGACGGGCGGTGACGATGAGGTTTGAGCCTTCGATGATCGCCGCGAGACGTGCGTCGTCGTTCACCGGACGGATGCGCGACAGGCCGGATTCGAGGAGCAGCCGGCGATACTCCTCGACGCCGATCCGCGCCTCGCGGGCATAGTCGATCTGCACCTCCGGCGCGGCGATCATGGCGGGGCCGGGCCGCGCCTCACGCCGGAAAGGCGGCGCGGTGCAGCTTGGCGGCCGCCTTGGAGAGCTCGACGATGCGGCCCCAATCGCCGGAGGCGATCGCGTCATTGGGGCACACCCACGAGCCGCCCACGGCGAGGATATTGGGCTGCGACAGGTATTTGCCGACATTGTCCGGGCCGATGCCGCCGGTGGGGCAGAAGCGCAGGTCCGGCAGCGGCGCGGACAGCGACTTGATCAGGTTCGAGCCGCCGACCGCCTCGGCCGGGAACAGCTTCAGCACCGAGAAGCCCGCCGCCGCCAGCGTCATCGCCTCCGAAGCGGTGGCGCAGCCCGGCAGCACCGGCACCGGGGCCTCGGCGAAGGCCTCCAGCAGTGCCGGGGTGACGCCGGGCGACACCAGGAAGCGGGCGCCGGCGGCGATCGACTTCTCGATCAGGTCCGGCCGGGTGACGGTGCCGGCGCCGACGATGGCGTCCGGCACTTCCGCCGCGATGGCGGCCATCGCCTCCAGCGCCGCCGGGGTGCGCAGCGTGACCTCGATGAGCGGCAGGCCGCCCTCGACCAGCGCGCGGGCAAGCTTCACGCCCGCCGCGACGCTGGGCACGGTGACGACGGGAACGACCGGCGCGCGGGCGAGCAGGAAGCTGGGATCGGGAAGCGACATGGCGGGGACCTTTGGCGAATGACGTGAGGGCGGCACGAATTGGGCGGCACGAATTGCGGCAGCGCCGAAGCGCGCGGTCAATCAAAAGCGCCCGGCGCGGATTGTCGAGAGGCTTCCCGAGTTTTATGCCGGTAGGCGACGAGATAGTTTGGCGCCCATGCGGCAGCCGCATGCTTCCGGCATATGCCTTGCACGGCTGTCGTCTCTGCGTCCCGTACCGCGAGTGCCCCGCATGCCGCCGATCTTCGACTACGACCAGCCCTATCCCCGCGACCTCATCGGCTATGGCCGCCACACGCCGGACCCGCGCTGGCCGGGCCGGGCGCGGGTGGCGGTGCAGTTCGTGGTGAACTACGAGGAAGGCGGCGAGAACTGCATTCTGCATGGCGACGCCGCCTCGGAGGCGTTCCTCTCCGAGATCGTCGGCGCCCAGCCCTGGCCGGGCATGCGGCACATGAACATGGAGTCGATCTACGAATATGGCGCCCGTGCCGGGTTCTGGCGGCTGTGGCGGCTGTTCACCCGCCGCAACCTGCCGGTCACGGTGTTCGGGGTCGCCACCGCGCTGGCCCGCAATCCGGAGGCGGTGGCGGCGATGAAGGAGGCCGACTGGGAGATCGCCAGCCACGGGCTGCGCTGGATCGACTATCGCGACCATTCCCAGGCGGCGGAGAAGGCGGATTTCGACGCCGCCATCGCCCTGCACACCCAGGTGACCGGCGAGCGGCCGCTCGGCTGGTACACCGGCCGCACCTCGGTGAACTCGCGGCACATCACCATGGCGGAAGGCGGCTTTCTCTATGATTCCGACGCCTATGCCGACGACCTGCCCTATTGGATCGCGGGGCCGACGCAGCCGCATCTGACCATTCCCTACACGCTCGACGCCAACGACATGCGCTTCGCGGTGGCCGGCGGCTTCAACTCCGGCGACCAGTTCTTCGCCTATCTGCGCGACAGCTTCGACGCGCTCTATGCCGAGGGCTCGGAAGCGCCGAAGATGATGTCGGTGGGGCTGCATTGCCGGCTGGTCGGCCGGCCGGGGCGCATCGTGGCGCTGGAGCGCTTTCTCGACCATATCGCCCGCCACGACCGGGTGTGGGTGCCGCGCCGCATCGACATCGCCCGCCACTGGCATGCCGAGCACCCGCCGGCGTGAGGAGACCGACGTGACCAGACGATCCCTGTGCGCCGCCGCCCTGCTCATCAGCGCCGTCGCCGGCCCGGCCGCCGCCGACACGCTCGCCATTCCGCTGCCGGCGGGAGCGAAGCCGCAGACGATCCATGCCAGCTATCGCTGCGCCGACGGTTCCCGCCTCGCCGTGAGCTACTACAACGCCCCGCCGGTGGCGCTGGCGAGCCTGACGGTGGGCGGCGAGCTCGTGGTGCTGGCCAATGTGCTCTCCGGCTCGGGCGCCCGCTATGCCGGCGGCCGCTTCATCTGGTGGAGCAAGGGCAAGAACGGCGATCTCTATGATCTCACCAAGGGCGAGGACGCGCCGCCCCTGAGTTGCATGGGCAGCTAGAGGGCGGCGCGGCCGGCGGGGGGGCCGATCAGTCGCGTGTCGCCAGCCCCGGCGGCAGATGGCGCTGGACCACCAGGACCAGGATGGCGGTCGACCAGCCGAACATCAATATGCCGTTGGCCGAGGCGAGCGGGCCGAGCAGGCGGGTCTCGACCACCCGCTGCGAGCCGCCATAGCCCAAGGTCGTGTAATTGACGAAAGCCGAGTAATAGGCGTCCTCGGTGCGCTCGGCGAGGCCGAGGAAATCGAAGAGGTACCCCCACAGGCCGACCTCCAGCACATGCGCCGCCAGCATCACCAGATAGGTGGCGACCAGCGCGACGGTGAGGCGGAGATGGACGCGGCGGCGCATCACGCCGTGGAACGGGTTCATCAGCACCACGAGAAGCAGGGTGCCGGCGAGGTGAATGAGCATGGCCACAAGACTGACCGAGAGGCCGAGGACGAGGTCGCTTATCATGAACGGGCCGCTTGGATGAGGCGGGAAGGGAGCGAGTCGGTGAAAGACGTTCCTACTATCCGTGCCATGCGACCGGAGGAAATCCCCCTCGCCATCGACTGGGCGGCCAAGGAGGGGTGGAATCCCGGCCTCGCCGATGCCGCTGGCTTCGGCGCCGTGGACCGCGAGGGCTTCCTGATCGCCGAGATCGGCGGGACGCCGGCGGCGGTGATCTCGGTGGTGAATTACGACCAGGCCTTCAGCTTCCTCGGCTTCTACATCGTGCGGCCGGAGCTGCGCGGGCGCGGGCTGGGCTTCAAGCTGTGGCAGGCGGGCCTCGCCCATGCCGGGGCGCGCAGCATCGGGCTCGACGGGGTGGTGGCGCAGCAGGCCAACTACGCCCGCCAGGGCTTCGCCTTCTCCCATCGCAACATCCGTTACCGCGCCGTCGGTGCTGTCGGGGCGGCCGCTGCGCTGGAGACGACGAGCGACCTGCGCGACGTGCCGTTCGCGGACCTCGCGGCGAACGATGCGCGGGTGTTTCCGGCGGCGCGGCCGGCCTTCCTCAGGGCCTGGCTCGACACGCCGGGCCATGTCGGGCGGGCGGTGCTGCGCCAGGGCTGGCTGGCCGGCTGGGGGGTGATCCGGCCGGCGCGCACCGGGTTCAAGATCGGCCCGCTCAATGCCGAGGACCCGCAGGCCGCCGCGGCGGTGCTCGCCGCGCTGCTCGACGCGGCGGGCGGGGGCGAGGTGTTCCTCGACCTGCCGGAGCCGAATGCGGCGGCGGTGGCGCTGGCCGGGCACCACGGCTTCGCGCCGGTGTTCGAGACCGCGCGCATGTATCGCGGACCGGTGCGGCCGGTGGCGCTGGAGCGGGTCTACGGGGTTGCGAGCTTCGAGCTCGGCTGATCATTCCGGCGGCAGCGGGGCGGCCTTGCGCCGGCCCCACAGCGTGGCGATGACGATGCCGGACAGCACCAGCGCGTAGCCGACCGCGTGGTAGAGGCGGAACGCCTCGCCGAGAAAGGCGATGGCCAGCACCGAGCCGAACACCGGCATCAGGTGGAAGAACGGCGCGGCGCGATTCGGCCCGACCAGGTGGACGCCGCGGATGAAGCAGAGATAGGCTAGTACCGAGGGGAACACCCCGACATAGACGACGATGGCGAGCGTCTTCAGATCGGGGTGGAAGGGGACGCCCTCCATCCGCTCCCAGGCGAAGAGCGGCGCCAGCATCAGGCTGCCGAGCACGGTGGAGACGGTGAGGAAGCCGATCGGGCTCATGCCCGGGCGCCGCGCCAGCAGCGACGAATAGATGCCGTAGATCACCATGGCGGCCAGCACCCACAGGTCGCCGACATTGAAGTCGATGTGCCGGGCGACCGCCGGGTCGCCGCGGCAAATGATGACGAACACGCCGAGCAGCGACAAAAGGATGCCGGCGAACTGGCCGAGCGACAGGTGTTCGCGGTTGATCACCAGCGACCAGAAGGCGATCATCAGCGGGCCGGTGGACTGGATCAGCAGCGCATTGACCGCCGGGGTGTATTGCAGCCCCCAATACATCATGGTGTTGAAGGCGCCGATGCCGGTGAGCGACAGCACCAGCACCACCACGACATGGCCGCGCAGCAGCGGCCATTCGCGCCGGATATGCGGCCAGGCGAAGGGAAGGAGGATCGCCGAGGCGATCACCCAGCGCAGGAAGGCGAGCCCGATCGGCGGCACATGGCCGGCGGCGAGGCGGCCAAGCACGATGTTGCCGGCCCAGAACAAGCTCGTCAGCGACAGGAGCAGATAGGGCGCGTCATAGAGCCGGCGGAACATGGCGGGACCGGAAAGCCTGCGGAACGAGCGTCCGATCTAGAGCCTTTTGCCGTGCTTTGGAATTGCCGGATCGTCGAGAAGATGCTCTCCCGTTCATCGACGGGAGCGATGCATGAGGCACCGCAGCCCGGCCGCAACGCCGCCGGAGGCGCCGCGAAGCGGTTCCCGCGCCGGGCTGCCGGGGAGGCGCCGGAAGCGATCTGAGTGGTTTTGTCGCGCCGGCTCAGCCGGCGACGAAGACGGCGCGTGTCGCCCACGGATCGGCGACGGCGAAGCCGCCGGCACTGTCGCGGACATCCTCTCCGGCGGCGGCGAGACGGGTGCGCAGGGCGGCGATCTCGGCCTCCGGCAGCACCACCTCGTAGTGCACCAGGCCTACCGCGCCCTCCGGCGCCGGGCCGCCGCGCCGGCTCGACCAGGTGTTGAGGCCGAGATGGTGATGATAGCCGCCGGCGCTGACGAAGAGCGCGCCGGGATAGCTCTCGGTGGTGATGGCGAAGCCGAGCTGCCGGACATAGAAGCGGCGGGCGGCTTCGAGATCGCCGACCTGAAGATGCACATGGCCCATGACGGTGGCGTCCGGCAGCGGCTGCGCGACCGGCACCAGCGCCGGCGCCTCGGCGACGAGGCGGTGAAGATCGAGGGCCTCGGTCGCCATGGCGACGCTGGCGCCCTGCCAGCGCCATTCGCTGCGGGGGCGGTCGCGATAGACCTCGATGCCGTTGCCATCCGGGTCGTCGAAATACAGCGCCTCGCTGACGAGGTGGTCGGAAGCGCCGACCGGCACGCGATAGGCGGCAAGGCGCCGCAGCACCACGGCGAGCGCGGTGCGGTCCGGCACCAGGATGGCGAGATGGAACAGGCCGGTGGTGCCGCGCGGGCGCGGGGGAGCGCCGGGTGCGACCTCCAGCTCGACCAACGCACGGCCGCCGGCGCCGAGACGGATCGCGCCGTCGGGTGCGGTACCGAGCGGGGCGAGGCCGACCACGTCGCGATAGAAGGCGACGGACCGCGCGCCGTCGCGCACCCGCAGGCGTACCGCGCCCATGCGCAGCGACGCGGGAAGGGCGGGGGCGGGCGCAATGGTCGGGGCGTTCATGATCGGGCCTCGGGACACGGGAACATCTGCACTGAGAGTCATGCCGGGGCGGTGCGGTTGCAAGTCGCGAATGCTTGCAAGATTGCAAGGTCGAGCTGTCATCGCGGCCGTTTCGGTTCGCCGGGGCGGCGGCCGGGCCGCGGTTAGACACCGTCCAAAGTCCGACAAGTCCCCTGCCAAAGTCTGACATGTCCTTGCCTCCCCCCGGCCGATCCCTTAAGACGTGGGCGCCCCGGTCGGACCGCTTCGCCGGGGTTTCCTTTCGTGCGCGCCCGGTGCTTCCCGTGCCTTTCCGCGCGCCCAATCAGGAGCTCGGCTCGTGGCGAATGTGGTCGTCGTCGGATCCCAGTGGGGCGACGAGGGAAAAGGCAAGATCGTCGACTGGCTCAGCGAGCAGGCCGATGTGGTGGTCCGCTTCCAGGGCGGGCACAATGCCGGCCATACACTGGTGGTGGGCAACAAGACCTACAAGCTCTCGCTGCTGCCTTCCGGTCTGGTGCGCGGGGCGCGGCTGTCGGTGATCGGAAACGGCGTGGTTCTGGATCCGCAGGCGCTGATCGACGAGATCGGCCGCATCCGCGACCAGGGCGTCGAGGTTTCCCCCGAGCGGCTGCGCATCGCCGAGAACGTCACCCTCATCCTGCCGCTGCACCGCGAGCTCGACGCCATCCGCGAGAACGCCGCGAGTGCCGGCACCAAGATCGGCACCACCAAGCGCGGCATCGGCCCGGCCTATGAGGACAAGGTCGGCCGGCGCGCCATCCGCCTGATGGACCTCGCCTATCCAGACACGCTCGCCGACAAGATCGAGCGGCTGCTCACCCATCACAACGCGCTGCGGCGCGGCCTGGGGCTGGATGCGGTCGACGGCGCGGCGCTGAAGGCCGAGCTGCTGGCGCTGGCGCCGAAGGTGCTGCCCTATATGGACCGCACCTGGGCGCTGCTCGACGATGAGCGCCGGCACGGCTCCAAGATCCTGTTCGAGGGCGCGCAGGGCGCGCTGCTCGATGTCGACCACGGCACCTATCCCTTCGTCACCTCCTCCAACACGGTGGCGGCGCAGGCGGCGACCGGCTCCGGCCTCGGGCCGGGGGCGATCGGCTATGTGCTCGGCATCACCAAGGCCTACACCACCCGCGTCGGCGAGGGGCCGTTCCCGAGCGAACTGCATGACGAGATCGGCCGCAGGATCGGCGAGCGCGGCCATGAGTTCGGCACCGTCACCGGCCGGCCGCGCCGCTGCGGCTGGTTCGACGCGGTGCTGGTGCGCCAGACCGTGCGCACCTCCGGCATCAACGGCATCGCGCTGACCAAGCTCGACGTGCTCGACGGGTTCACCGAGCTGAAGGTCTGCACGCGCTACCGGCTCGACGGGCAGGAGATCGACTACCTCCCGGCCGGGCAGGACGCGCAGGCGCGGGTCGAGCCGATCTACGAGGCCATCGAGGGCTGGACCGAATCGACGGCGGGCGCTCGCTCCTGGGCCGATCTGCCGGCCGAGGCGGTGAAATATGTGCGCCGTATCGAAGAACTGATCGGCTGCCCGGTGGCGCTGCTTTCCACCAGCCCCGAGCGTGATGATACAATCCTCGTTCAGAATCCCTTCGAGGCCTGATACTCCGCACAGGTGATCGCTTAGCGTAATGGCTGATTATTATCCGCTTCTGGCCCGTGCCATCGAACAGCAGCCCAACAAGGGCCGCGAGGCGCGCGAGGTCATCTACGCGCGGGCGCGCAAGGCCTTGCTGGCGCAGCTCAGCGGCGTCAACCCGCCCATGGCGGAGGAGGATATCGCCCGGCAGCAGGATTTCCTCGAAGGGGCGATCCGGCGGCTGGAAGCCGATTATGGCGGCGGGAATCCCGAGCCGGTCGTCCCGGCGGCGGCGCAGCCGGCGCCCACGCCCGCCGCGGCCCCACATGCACCGTCGCCGGCGAAGCCGCCCGCGCCGGAGCCTGCCTCGTCCAAGCCCTTCACTTCCAAGCCCTTCACTCCCAAGCCCTTGATTTCCGAGCCTGAAACTCTCAAGCCCGTGGCGTCCAAGCCGGCTGGGCCGACGGTCGAGGGGGCGACGGTCGAGGGGCCGGCGGCGGGCGCCGGGTCCGAGCCGGAATTGCCGGGGCGGGCACCACGTCCGCGTGCGCTGGAAGAAGGCGCCGCCGAGGAGGCGGAGGCTGACGACCTCTGGTATCGCACCGAGCGACCGCTGCTCGACGAGGAAACCGGCCTCGACGCCGACACCGCAGAGCAGGCGAAAGCCTCGCGCGGCCGGCGCTGGAACCTCATCCTCGGCGCCGTGGCGGCGGTGGTGCTGCTCGCCGGTGGGGTGGCAGCGGTGCTGTTCACCGGCATTCTCGGGCCCAAGAGCGAGATCAGCCAGAGCCAGGGCGGTTCCGCGCCCGCCGGATCTCCCCAAACAGCGCAGGCGCCGGCCGGCGCTGCGCCGGAGGCGGCCGGGAAATCCACCGATCGCGTGGCTCAGGCGCCATCCGCGGCGACGGCCCAGCAGCCGGTTGCCCCGCCACCGGCGGTGCAGGCCGCGCCACGGGCGATGCTGCTGGAGGAATCCGCCGGCGGCGGGCAGGGCCTGCAGCAATTTGTCGGCAACGTCACCTGGAGCACCGAGACCTTCCAGCCGGGCACCGGCCAGCCGCAGGACATCGGCATCCGCGCGCTGATCGACATTCCCGACCGGAACTTCAAGGCGACGATGACCATCCGCCGCAATCCGGACCCGAACATCCCGGCGTCGCATATCGTCGACGTGCAGTTCCAGCTGCCGCCCGATTTCGACTACGGCAATGTGTCGAGCGTGCCGGGCATGCAGGCCATGGTCTCGGAAGGGGCGCAGGGCACGCCGCTGCGCGGCCTCGCTGTGCGGGTGGCGCCGGGCTATTTCCTCATCGGCCTGCTCTCGGGCGAGCGCGAGCAGCAATATAATATGAGCATGATGTTCAGCCGCGGCTTCCTCAACGTGCCGGTGGTGTTCGAGAATGGCCGCCGCGCCATTCTGGTGGTGGAGAAGGGAGCCTCCGGCGAGGAGGCCTTCCGCACCGCCTTCACCGCCTGGGGGCTGCTGCGGCCGTCGCAGCCGGCCCAGCCTCCGCAGTCAAACGGCAACTGACGCGGCGCGGCGACCGGCGTGTCGCCGCCGCGATCACCGGCATTTTCCGGCTTCCGCAGCGTCCTTATACCAAAGGATGATCAGCCATGCGTTTAGCGCATGGGCCTGATGTGGCATGCGGTATACCAGATACAAGGCGCCTCCATTACCTTGCTCGACACGAGACAGCGCCATGGAGGCACATATGTTCGCGTCGGTTTTCCCGGTTCTGCCGGCCCTGATCCTGGCTCACGCCTGGATGACGTTCATGGTGGCGCAGACGCTTTCGGCCGAGGCGGAGCTCGCCACCCTGCCGCCGGAAGCCTACCCGATCTGAGGACCTGCCCGAGCGGGCGCCTGCCGTGGCCGATCCCTGGATCGGCACGGGGCGCGTCCTCAGCCCTTGTCCTCAAGCGGCCAGATCTCGACCACCCCATGGGCCACTGCGCAGGGGGTGAGCGATACCAGCCGGATCGCCTGCGCCATATCGGCGGCCTCGATCACCGCAAAGCCGGCGATCGGCAGAACGGAGGACATGAAGGCGCCATCGGTGACTTCGAGCCGTGCCGCCTCCGGGTTGCGCAACTGGACGGGCTGGCCGGCTATGCCCATCAGCGCGCCGTCGCGGCGGAGCTTTTCGTCATGTGCATGCGCGACGTCGCGCAGGGCAGGAGCGATGCGCTCGTAGCCCTCACGGTCGCCATATCCGATCGTCACGAATTTCGGCATGGCCGGTTCTCCCATCGCGGCGCGTCCCTACCCGACGGGCGCGGACGGCTGTGGGGAAGAATGGCACGGGGGCCGGCATGGTTCCCGGAGCGACGACCGGCCGTCATCTGCCTGCCCTTTGGAGCGCCAAAGGCGGCTGACATAAAGAAAGCCCCGCATCGCAGCGGGGCTTTCCATTTCGGGCGGACCGGCCAGGATTACGCCGACCGGAGTTCGCCGCGCTCAGGCGGCGGCGCGCTTGTTCAGCACCTCGACCAGGGTCTTGCCGAGGCGGGCCGGGGAGGGGGAGACCACGATGCCGGCCTCTTCCATCGCCGCGATCTTGTCCTCGGCGCCGCCCTTGCCGCCGGAGATGATGGCGCCGGCATGGCCCATGCGGCGGCCGGGAGGGGCGGTGCGGCCGGCGATGAAGCCGACCATCGGCTTCTTGCGGCCGCGCTTGGCCTCGTCCTTGAGGAACTGCGCGGCTTCCTCCTCCGCCGAGCCGCCGATCTCGCCGATCATCACGATCGACTCGGTGGCGTCGTCGGCGAGGAACAGTTCGAGCACGTCGATGAACTCGGTGCCCTTCACCGGGTCGCCGCCGATGCCGACCGCGGTGGTCTGGCCGAGGCCTTCCTGCGAGGTCTGGAACACCGCCTCATAGGTCAGCGTGCCCGAGCGCGAGACGATGCCGACATTGCCCTTCTTGAAGATGTTGGCCGGCATGATGCCGATCTTCGATTCGCCGGCGGTGACGATGCCCGGGCAGTTCGGCCCGACGAGGCGCGACTTGGAGCCGTCGAGCGCGCGGCGCACCTTCACCATGTCGAGCACCGGAATGCCCTCGGTGATGCAGACGATGAGCGGGATCTCCGCCGAAATCGCCTCGCAGATGGCGTCGGCGGCGCCCGGCGGCGGCACATAGATGACCGAGGCGTCGGCGCCGGTCTTCTCCTTCGCCTCGGCCACGGTGTCGAACACCGGCAGGCCGAGATGGGTGGAGCCGCCCTTGCCCGGCGAGGTGCCGCCGACCACCTTCGAGCCATAGGCGATCGCCTGCTCGGAGTGGAAGGTGCCGTTCTTGCCGGTGAAGCCCTGGGTGATGATCTTGGTATCCTTGGTCAGCAGAACCGACATCACGCAGCCTCCTTCACGGCCTTGACGATCTTCTGGGCGGCGTCGTCGAGATCGTCCGCCGGGATGACGTTCAGCCCGCTCTCGCGGATGATCGCCTTGCCTTCCTCGACATTGGTGCCTTCCAGGCGCACCACCAGCGGCACTTCGAGCCCGACCGCCTTCACCGCCGCCAGCACGCCGCGCGCGATGACGTCGCACTTCATGATGCCGCCGAAGATGTTGACGAGGATACCCTTCACCTGCGGATCGGAGGTGATGATCTTGAACGCCGCCGTCACCTTCTCCTCGGTGGCGCCGCCGCCGACATCGAGGAAGTTGGCGGGGGATTCGCCGTAGAGCTGGATGATGTCCAGCGTCGCCATGGCGAGGCCGGCGCCGTTGACCATGCAGCCGATGGTGCCGTCGAGGGCGATATAGGCGAGGTCGTATTTCGACGCCTCGATCTCCTTGGCGTCCTCCTCGCTCTCGTCGCGCAGCGCCATGATGTCGGCGTGGCGGTAGAGCGAGTTGGAATCGAAGGAGATCTTGGCGTCGAGGCACTTCAGCTCGCCGCCCTTGGTGATCACCAGCGGGTTGATCTCCAGCATCGCCATGTCCTTGGCGACGAAGGCCTTGTAAAGTTTGTCAACCAGCGCCCCGGCCTGCTTGGCGAGGTCGCCGGTCAGGCCGAGCGCCTGGGCGACGGTACGGCCGTGATGCGGCATGACGCCGGTCGCCGGATCGACGGAGAAGGTGTGGATCTTCTCGGGAGTCGAGTGGGCGACTTCCTCGATATCCATGCCGCCTTCGGTGGAGACCACGAAGGCGACGCGCGAGGTGGCGCGATCGACGAGGGCAGAGAGGTAGAACTCCTTGTCGATATCGGAGCCCTCCTCGATATAGACGCGGTTGACCTGCTTGCCGGCCGGGCCGGTCTGGATGGTCACCAGCGTCTTGCCGAGGATCTGCTTCGCATTGGCGGCGGCCTCAGTGGCGGACTTGACGACGCGCACGCCGCCCTTCTCGCCCGCCTCGGCTTCCTTGAACTTGCCCTTGCCGCGGCCGCCGGCGTGGATCTGGCTCTTCACGACCCATACCGGGCCGGCGATCTTCGCCGCGGCGGCATCGGCCTCTTCGGCGCTCAGGATGGCGACGCCGCTCGGCACCGGGACCCCGAATTCGCGGAGCACTCCCTTCGCCTGATATTCATGGATGTTCATAAATCCCGCTCCTCCACAACCGGACGGCCGGAGGCGCGGCGAGCGCCCCCGTCGATTGGCGTATCCGTTTTCCCTATTACGCGCTGCGGCGCAAGGATGCTACTGCACGAAAGTGTTGCTGAGGGTTCCGATGCCCTCAATCACGATGTCCACCGTGTTGGTGGGATTCTTCATCACGCCGACGCCGACCGAGGTGCCGCAGCAGATGATGTCGCCGGGGTTCAGCGTCATGTCGTGCGAGATGCGGCTCACCAGCTGGCGCGCCGAGAACACCATGTCGCTGATCGGGTAGTTCTGCCGCTCGTCTCCATTCAGTACCGTACGCACCACCAGCGTCGCCGGATCGAGGCCGGTGACCACCGCGGGGCCGAACGGGCCGAAGCCGTCGAAGCTCTTGGCGCGCACCCACTGGGCGAAGGTGGCGTCCTTGTTGATGATGTCGGCGGCGGTGATGTCGTTGACGCAGGTATAGCCGAAGATGTGCGCCTCGGCGTCGTCCTCGGAAACGTTGGTCGCCGTCTTGCCGATGACGATGCCGAGTTCGCCTTCATAGACCACCTTGCCGTCATAGCTCACCGGCCGCCGCACTTCCGCGCCGGGGTTGGTGAGGCAGGAGCCGGCCTTGAGCAGATAGAGCGGATCGGCCGGGACCGGCGAGTTGATCTTGGCCGCCAACGCGTGGAAATTGTTCCACAGCGCGAGGATCTTGGTCGGAACCGTCGGGGTGAGCAGCTTCACCGAGGACAGCGCGAGGCTCTCCCCGGTCGGCTGCGCGCCATTGAACATGTCGCCGGTGTGGACGGCGATGCTGTCGCCCTCGAGCGTGCCGAAGCCGGCGACGCCCGAGTGCTCGAAACGAACCCAATGTGCCATTTACGCGGGACTCAGTTGTAGCAGCCGGCGATCTGGGCGCGCTGACGCACCAGAGCCAGCACGATGTCGATGGTCGGGGTCGGGATGCCGGCGAGGCGCCCCATTTCCTGCACCACGGTGACGAGCGGATCGATCTCCATGGCGCGCGAACGCTCGAGATCCTGCAGCATCGAGGTCTTGTGGGCGCCGACGGCACCGGCGCCGTCAATGCGGCGCTCGACGCCGACGCGGAAGTTCACCCCGGACTGCACCGCGATCTCCTGCGCCTCCAGCATCATCGCCTTGGCGACCGCGCGGGTGCCCGGATCGGAGGCGATGGTGTCGAGCGTCGCATGGGTGAGCGCGCTGATCGGGTTGAAGCAGAGATTGCCCCACAGCTTCAGCCACAGCTCGTCGCGGATGTTCGGCATCACCGGCGCGCGCAGGCCGCCGGCGGCGAACGCCTCCGAGAGCTTGGTGACGCGCTCGGTGATCTCGCCGGACGGCTCGCCGAGCGGGAACTTGTCGCCATAGACGTGCTGAATGACGCCGGGCGCTACGACCTCGGTCGCCGGATAGACGATGCAGCCGATGGCGCGCTCCGGGCGCAGGCCCTTCCACTGCTTGCCGCCGGGATCGACGCTTTCCAGCGTGGTGCCTTCGAGCTGGTCGCCGTGCTTGTAGTAGTACCAGTAGGGCACGCCGTTGACGGCGGTGACCACCGCAGTGTCGTTGCCGAGCAGCGGCTGCATGGCATCGACCACGCCCGGGACCGAATGGCCCTTCAGCGCGACGATGACATAGTCCTGCGGGCCGAGATCGGCGGGATTGTCGGAGCAGGCGATGTGCTCGACACGCTCCTCGCCATCGATGATCAGCTTCAGGCCATTGGCCTTCATGGCTTCGAGATGCGGACCGCGCGCGACCAGGCTGACGTCGACGCCAGCGCGCTTCAGCTGCACGCCGACATAACCGCCGATGGCGCCGGCACCATAAATGCAGACCTTCATAGGGCTCCCTCCATTGTCCGCGTCGACCCCCGTACATCGCGGACGTCATTATCTGGTATTTTGTATGCCATGATTGGGCACACTACGACTTTCGTCAAGTCTCATTCGATCGCCCGTGCGCAAACGTCGCGCCTGCCGTTACGTCGGCTTATTGGAGGCGAGGGCAAACTTCCCGACAGTGATTCAAGTTAAGCGAGGCGGTGGTGTATTGTCCACCGTGTAAAGCGTTGTAAATCGCAGAACAATTGTCTCGGCATGCTATCAAAAGACTGCCCCGGCAGTGGGTTCCACTACCGGGGCAGCAATGCTTACTCATCTGATGGTACGGATTCCGATCGGAAAACCGGACCGGGTGATGCGAACGATCAATCACGCATCGGGTGCGACGGTGTGGCCGGCGAGCAGCTCGAGCGCCTTGACCAGCGCCGAGTGATCGAGCGCCGCCCCGCCCTGCGCCGCCACCGCGCTGAACAGCTGCTGCGCCACCGCGGTGGCCGGCAGCGCCATCTGCAGCTGCCGCGCGCCGTTCAGCGCCAGGTTCAGGTCCTTCTGGTGCAGCTCGATGCGGAAGCCCGGATTGAACGTCCGCTTGACGATCCGCTCGCCATGCACTTCCAGGATGCGCGAATTGGCGAAGCCGCCCATCAGCGCCTGCCGCACCTTGGCCGGATCCGCGCCCGCCTTGGAGGCGAACAACAGCGCTTCCGACACCGCGAGGATGTTCAGCGCCACGATGATCTGGTTGGCCACCTTGGTGGTCTGGCCGTCGCCATTGCCGCCGACCAGGGTGATGTTCTTGCCCATCTTCTCGAACAGCGGCTTCACCGTCTCGAAGGCCTTCTCCGGGCCGCCGACCATGATGGTCAGCGACGCCGCCTTGGCGCCGACCTCGCCGCCCGATACGGGGGCGTCGAGATAGTCGCAGCCGAGCTCGTTGATCTTCCTGGCGTATTCCTTGGTCTCCACCGGCGCGATGGAGGACATGTCGACGACGATCTTGCCCGGGGTCAGGCCGGCGGCGATGCCGCCCTCGCCGAACAGCGCCGCGCCGACATGCGGGGTATCGGGCACCATGGTGATGATGATGTCGGAATTCTTCGCCACCTCGGTGGCGTTGGCGCAGGCGACGCCGCCCTTGCCGGTCAGCTCCGCCGGAACCGGCTTGATGTCGTACAGATACAGCGTGTGACCGGCGTCGATCAGGTGCCCGGCCATCGGGTGGCCCATGATCCCAAGACCGACAAATCCTACGTTCGCCATGTTATTTTCCTCGCGTCCTAGACTTCGAATGAATGGTGATCAGGCAGCGCCGGTGAGCGCCGAGATCCAGCCGAGGCCGGCTGCCGTGTCGCCCTTCGGCTTGTATTCGCAGCCGACCCAGCCGGTATAGCCGATGGCATCGAGATGCTTGAACAGGAAGCCGTAATTGATCTCGCCGGTGCCGGGCTCGTTGCGGCCGGGATTGTCGGCAAGCTGGATATGGGCGATCTGGGCGAGGTTCGCCTCGATGCTGCGGGCGAGATCGCCCTCCATGATCTGCATGTGATAGATGTCGTACTGGATGAAGAGGTTGTCGGAGCCGACCTCTTCGATGATCGCCTTGGCCTGCCTGGTGTAGTTCAGGAAGAAGCCGGGGATGTCGCGGGTGTTGATCGGCTCGATCAACAGCTTCAGCCCGGCTTCCTTGATGCGCGGCGCGGCATATTTGAGATTGTTCACGAAGGTGTTGTGCAGTAGCTCGCGATCGGCCCCGGCGGGGGCGATGCCGGCGAGGATATTCACCTGCGGGCAGCCGAGCGCGGTGGCATAGGTGATCGCCTTGTCGACGCCGGCGCGGAATTCGTCCACCCGCTCCGGGAAGATCGCGATGCCGCGCTCGCCGCCGCCCCAATTGCCGGCCGGCAGATTGTGCAGCACCTGGCTGAGATTGTTGGCCTTCAGCTTGGCGACCAGCTCTTCCACCGGGAAATCATAGGGGAAGAGGTACTCGACGCCGGTGAAACCGGCGCTCGCGGCCTTCTCGAAGCGATCGAGAAACGGCACCTCGTTGAAGAGCATGGTGAGATTGGCGGCAAAACGGGGCATGGACCGCTCCTAGGCAGGGACAGGATTTTTGAGCTCTCCCGGATCGGCCGGGAGCGCCGGATCGATAAGAAAACGTTTTCGTTTCAATTGTTTGACGCGGGCTACCCCGACGGGTTGCCCAGGCGCGAGGCACTTTGCCGTCCTGTCGAGGGCGCGCCACGGTGGAGGCGCGCGGCCTCCACCGTGGTGCTATGGGGCGGCATGCGTCCCGCGCCGAACGTTCACGCGTTCTCCTTGGCGGTCTCCAGCGGCAGATCGAGCACTTCCTCGAACTCGTTCACCGCGTCGATCTCCAGACCCATGGCGATATTGGTGACGCGCTCCAGGATGAACTCCATCACCACCGGCACCTGATGCTCGGCCATCAGCGCCTTGGCGCGGGTGAAGGCATCCTTGAACTCGTTGGGCGAGGAGACGCGCACCGCCTTGCAGCCAAGGCCTTCCGCCACCGCGACATGGTCGACGCCGTAGCCGGCATTCTCCTCGGCATTGATGTTGTCGAAGGCCAGCGACACCTCGAAGTCCATGTTGAAGCCGCGCTGCGCCTGACGGATCAGTCCGAGATAGGAGTTGTTCACCACGACATGGATGTAGGGCAGCTTGTGCTGGGCGCCGACCGCCAGTTCCTCGATGAGGAACTGGAAGTCGTAATCGCCGGACAGCGCCACGATCTCGGCGTCCGGATCGGCCGCGCGCACGCCGAGCGCCGCCGGCAGGGTCCAGCCGAGCGGGCCGGCCTGGCCGCAATTGATCCAGTTGCGCGGCTTGTAGACATGCAGCATCTGCGCGCCGGCGATCTGGCTGAGGCCGATGGTCGAGACATAGCGGGTGTCACGCCCGAACGCCTCGTTCATCTCCTCATAGACGCGCTGGGGCTTCAGCGGCACATTGTCGAAATGCGTTTTGCGCAGCAGGGTCTTCTTGCGGTCGAGGCATTCCCTGGCCCAGGCCGCGCGGTCCTTCAGCCTGCCGGCGGCCTTGTACTCCTTGGCGACCTCGATGAAGAGCTCCAGCGCCGCCTTGGCGTCGGAGACGATGCCGAGATCCGGGCCGAAGACGCGGCCGATCTGAGTCGGCTCGATGTCGACATGGATGAACTTGCGACCCTTGGTGTAGACGTCGACCGAGCCGGTGTGACGGTTCGCCCAGCGATTGCCGATGCCGAACACGAAGTCCGAGGCCAGCAGGTTGGCATTGCCGTAGCGGTGCGAGGTCTGCAGGCCGCACATGCCGGCCATCAGGTCGTGGTCGTCCGGGATGGTGCCCCAGCCCATAAGGGTGGGGATGACCGGCACGCCGGTGAGCTCGGCGAACTCGACCAGCAGGTCGGAGGCGTCGGCGTTGATGATGCCGCCGCCGGAGACGATGAGCGGCTTTTCCGCCGCGTTCAGCATCTCGATGGCCTTCTCGGCCTGCTTGCGGGTGAGCTTCGGCTTGTAAACCTCCAGCGGCGCGTAGGTGTCCTCGTCGAACTCGATCTCGGCGAGCTGGACGTCGATCGGCAGGTCGATCAGCACCGGGCCGGGACGGCCGGAGCGCATGACGTGGAAGGCCTGCTGGAACACCATCGGCACCAGCGCCGGCTCGCGGACCATGACGGCCCACTTGGCGACCGGCTTGGCGATGGACTCGATGTCGACCGCCTGGAAGTCTTCCTTGTAGAGGCGCGCGCGCGGCGCCTGGCCGGTGATGCACAGGATCGGGATCGAATCCGCGGCCGCCGAATACAGGCCGGTGATCATGTCGGTGCCGGCCGGGCCGGAGGTGCCGATGCACACGCCGATGTTGCCGGCCTTGGCGCGGGTGTAGCCTTCGGCCATGTGCGAGGCGGCCTCGACGTGGCGCGCCAAGATGTGACGCGTCTTCCCATGGGCGCGCATGGCGGAATAGAGCGGATTGATCGCGGCGCCCGGCACGCCGAAGGCGACGCTGACGCCTTCCTTTTCGAGAACCCGGATAGCAGCATCGACGGCACGCATCTTGGCCATGGCAATTCCTCCTCGCCACCTTCTGGCGACATGACAGGCGACCCCTTCGGCTTGGGCCTCGCCCCGCCGATGCAGGGCCGGCAGCGCCGCGCCGAGGTGTCGGTTCCTTGGTGTCGGTTCCCTTCCAATCCGCGGCGGGCAATGCTGCGGAGCAGCATTATTCCCGCACCGCGGAATGAATTTCCGAAATCGCGGAAAACATGCCACGGGTCTCCCATTTCCGCAATACGGGATATATTTCTGATTTGCGAAAAAATCGGAGTTGCGCCTTTATGATGGGGCGACCCTTGAGGAAGGCGGCTGCCGCCGCGCCGTCGCCTGCGGAGGATGAAAATGAGCGAGGCCGTAACCAGCATTCGACGCCGCGGGCGCCCCTCCTCTTCCGGTGCCGCCGAGAGCGGCGGCGAGGTGCAGTCGCTCGATCGCGCGATCTCGCTGCTGGAAGTGCTGGCACTGTCCGACGGCATGACGCTGAGCGAGCTCGCGCGCCGCGCCGAACTACCGACCTCCACCGTGCATCGGCTGCTCGCCACGCTCGATCGCCGCGGCCTGGTGGGTAACGACCCGGCAACCGGGCAGTGGATGGTCGGGCTGGGCCTGTTCCGCATCGGTTCGGCCTATCTGCGCATCCGCAAGCTGCCGGAGATTTCGCGCATGCTGCTGCGGGAATTGTCCGGCGCCGTCGGCGAGACCGTCAATCTCTCGATGATCGACGGGCCGCACCTGATCTGCGTCGCGCAGGTGGAGAGCCATGCGGCGGTGCGCGCCTTCTTCCGCATCGGCGGGGCGCTGCCGATCCACGCCTCGGGCGGCGGCAAGGCGATTCTCGCGGCGATGAACCCGGAGGCCCGGCGGGCTTGGCTCGGCGGCGATCAGTTGCAGCGTTTCACCGAGCACACCCATGTGAGCCGGCGCGCCTTGCAGGCCGATCTCGCCGACCTTGCCGAGCGCGGCTATTCGATCGACGACGAGGAACACACGCCCGGCATGCGTTGCGTCGCCGCCGCGGTGCTCGACGAGTGGCGCGAGCCGGTAGGGGCGATCTCGATTTCCGCACCGACGGTGCGCATGCCGCCCGAGCGCATCGCCGATCTCGGCGCCCGCGTCCGTGACGCCGCGCAGCGACTGACCCACCGCTATTCTGGGTTGTAGAATTTCGCGGTTCTTCCAATATTCCGCTTGTCTCGGCAGGCGGTCGGGTTATCGTGCGCTACAACCACTGGGCGGGGCGTGCGATAGATATGCAACTTTTAAGAGTTCGTCGGCCGGCGGTGTTCGATGCGGCGCCGGAATGGCGGATGGGACTGCATCTGGCGGTCGGCACCGATGAGCGGGCCTATCTGGTGATCGGTGGCGAAGTTGCCGTCGCTGTCGAGGAGATCGGCACCCCCATCGAGCCGGTCGAGCGCGTGACCTATCTCACATCTTCCTGGCTGCGGCCGGACTGCCCGCGTCGCGAGGAACTGTTCGAGGAATGGCTCGACTATCTCTGGCCGACGCCGGAGCTGAGAGCGGTCGGCGGGGAGGAACTGGGCTTGCCGGGTCGCGGGGTCGGTCTTCGCGTGGCGCCGCCCGCCGAAGCCGGCGCGGCGAACGGCCTCGCCACCGCGCCGGCGAATGGCGGGCAATTGCCTTTCGCCACCCGCAGCCAGCCCGGCACCATCGTCTATCGCTGGGAGCCATTTCCGGTCAGCCGGCGCTGCCGGGCCGGCGGCTCGATGATCGCCGCCGCGAGTTTTGCCGCGCCGGAGCAGGAGCGGCCGTTCATGCCCAGCGGCTTCGCTGCGGCCAGCCGGCTGGCGTGGCCTTCGCTGCTGCCGGCCTGCTTCCTCTATGCGCTCGAACCGGCGGCGGATTCCGCCATCGAATGTGGGGCGGTGGGGCCGATGCCGGATGGCGGGGTGAAAATGCGTTTCCCCCATGCCACGCCAACCCGGGCGATGATTGCCGCACCGGCGGTGCTGCCGCCATTGTGAGCGGTTGAATCGAGGGAGCTTGCAATGCCGGATGTGGCGGCGCCAAGGGGCCTGCCGATGCGCGGCAGTCGCTGCCTTGATCTGGAGCCGGACCAGACACGGGACCCGCGGCCCGATCGGTGGCCGGCAGCCTGAAATTCAAAAAATGGCCGGCGCACCCGCTCTCCGGATGCGCCGGCTCAGTCGCCTAGGAGGAACCGAACGTCAGGTGGCTGCCCGGACCGGACGAGGTGTCCGGCGGAACAGTCGCCAGAGCGCTCCGCTCCGGGAGGCTCGTGGGCGGCGCGGCGCCCCGTGGCGCGCGCCGCCGATCTTCAGACGGCCGGGGCGGCAAGCGCCGCCGGCCGGGGTTCCGATCAGACGCCTTTGCCGATCAGACCGCCTTGGCGTCGTGCAGCTGGGCGATCTCTTCCTGCGAATAGCCGAGGTCGGCGAGCACTTCGTTGGTGTGCTGGCCGAGCAGCGGCGAGGCGGTGATGTTGACCTCGACGTCCGAGAACTTGATCGGCGAGCCGACGGTCAGGTACTTGCCGAGCTTGGGATGATCGACCTCGACCACGGTGCCGCTCTTGCGCAGCGACGGGTCGTTGGCGATCTCCTTCATCGACAGCACCGGCGCGCAGGGGATGTCGAACTTGCGCAGGATGTCGATGGCCTCGAACTTGGTCTTGTCCGAGAGCCAGTTCTCGATGAAGGCGAAGATGTCGAAGATCTTGTCCTGGCGGGCTTCGGCGGTGTTGTAGGCCGGATCGTCGATCCACTCCGGCTTGTTCAGCGCCTTGCAGATCGGCGCCCAGGCGTGGCCCTGCACGGTGAAGTAGATATAGGCGTTCGGGTCGGTCTCCCAGCCCTTGCACTTCAGCACCCAGCCCGGCTGGCCGCCGCCGCCGGCATTGCCGCCGCGCGGAACCACGTCCGAGAACTCGCCGTGCGGGTACTGGGGATATTCCTCGAGATAGCCGAGGGCGTCGAGGCGCTGCTGGTCGCGCAGCTTGACGCGGCAGAGGTTCAGCACCGAATCCTGCATCGACACGGCGACCTTCTGGCCCTTGCCGGTCTTGATCTTCGCATGCAGCGCCGTGAGGATGCCGATGGCGAGGTGCATGCCGGTGTTCGAATCGCCGAGCGCGGCGGCCGACACGGTCGGGGGGCCGTCCCAGAAGCCGGTGGTGGAGGCGGCGCCGCCGGCGCACTGCGCGACGTTCTCGTAGACCTTCAGGTCCTCATAGGCGTGGCCTTCCGAGAAGCCCTTCACCGAGGCGAGGATCATGCCCGGGTTGAGCGACTGGATGTGCTCCCAGGTGAAGCCCATGCGATCGAGCGCGCCGGGGCCGAAATTCTCGACCATCACGTCCGACTCTTTGATGAGCTTCGTCAGCACTTCCTTGCCCTGCGGGGTCTTGGTGTCGAGGGTCAGGGAACGCTTGTTGGAGTTCAGCATGGTGAAGTACAGCGCGTCGGCGTCCTTCACATGGCGAAGCTGGCTGCGCGTGACGTCGCCCGCGCCGGGACGCTCGACCTTGATCACGTCGGCGCCGAACCAGGCGAGAAGCTGGGTGCAGGCGGGACCCGCCTGGACGTGGGTGAAATCGATGATCTTTATACCTTCAAGCGGCTTAGACATCGTTGTCGACTTCCCTTCATTCGGTTTCGTTCGGCACGACGGCTCTCCCGAGCGTGCCGTAGAACTGAGCTCCTACCCGCGCAGGTATCAGGAGCTTCCGTCTCCCCGTCTCCGCCGACGAGCCGGCGGAGTACGTCCCAGGTGGTGTTCGACATCGGAATTACGGACATCCGACCGTTCACGACTTCTTCTGCCACCTCAGGTCTCGTGGCGCGGAGCCGGGGAGCTCCGCGCTCGTCCGTCTCCGCCTATTCGGCGGCCTGCCGCACCGGCTCGCCCACCGCGCCCGACGCCTTGACGGCATCGATACGGTCGATGCCGAAGCCGAGCACCTGTGCCAGGATTTCTTCCGTGTGCTCGCCGAGCAGCGGCGAGCGCTCCACCGGCACGTCATTGTCCGACAGCTTGATCGGGTTGCCGACGGTCAGGTAGCTGCCGCGCGTGGGGTGATCCACCTCCACCAGCGTGCCGGTCTCGTAGAGCGACCGGTCCTCGGCGATCTCCTTCATCGACAGCACCGGGCCGCAGGGAATGTCGTATTTGTTGAGGATCTCCATCGCCTCGAATTTGGTGTGGGCCATGGTCCACGCTTCGACGCGGGTGAAGATTTCGTTGAGATGCGGCAGGCGGGCGGCCGGGGTCGCATAATTGGGATCGGTCTTCCACTCGGGCTCGTGGATGACGTCGCAGATCTTGGCCCACACCGGCGCCTGGGTGATGAAATAGATATAGGCGTTGGGATCGGTCTCCCAGCCTTTGCAGCGCAGGATGCGCCCCGGCTGGCCGCCGCCGGAATCGTTGCCGGCGCGCGGCACGGCGTCGCCGAAGGGAATGCCCTCGCCGAACTGGCTGTATTCGCGCAGCGGGCCACGCTCGAGGCGCTGCTGGTCGCGCAGCTTGACGCGGCACAGGTTCAGTACCGAATCCTGCATGGCGCACAGCACCTTCTGGCCGCGGCCGGTCAGGGTGCGCTGGTAGAGCGCGGTGACAATGCCCAGCGCGAGATGCAGCCCGGTGCCGCTGTCGCCGATCTGCGCCGCGGTGACCAGCGGCAGGCCGTCGCGGAAGCCGGTGGTGGAGGCGGAGCCGCCGGTGCACTGGGCGACGTTCTCATAGACCTTGCAGTCCTCGAACGGGCCGGGGCCGAAACCCTTCACCGAGGCAAGGATGATGCGCGGATTGAGCTCCTGGATGCGCTCCCAGGTGAAGCCCATGCGATCGAGCGCGCCGGGGGCGAAATTCTCGACCATGACGTCGCAGATCTTCACCAGTTCCTCGAGGATCTTCTTGCCTTCGGGGTTCTTGGTGTCGAGCGTGATCGACCGCTTGTTCGAGTTCAGCATGGTGAAATAGAGGCTGTCCGCGTTCGGGACGTCGCGGAGCTGCGCCCGCGTGACGTCGCCCTCGCCGGGACGCTCTACCTTGATGACATCGGCGCCGAACCACGCCAGCAGCTGCGTGCAGGTCGGTCCGGATTGAACATGGGTGAAATCGAGGATGCGGACGCCGTCCAGTGCCTTGCCCATGAGGTTCCCTCTCAGATGTGACGCCCGACTTTTCGCCGGTGCTGTATTTGTTTGGGGGGTGGAGGCGGGCGATCTCCGGGATCGCCCGCCATCCGCGTCATTCACCGTTCCGGGCGGACACCGCGCCCCGGCGACCGGAACGGTGTGGTCCTCAGCTCTTCTTCTTGACGACGCTCTGCGGGTTGAGGCTGCCGATATTGCCGCTCTCGCTGCCGGCCGCCGGGTCGATGACCGCATTGATGAGGGTCGGGCGACCGGAGTTCATCGCCTCGTCGACGAAGCGCTTCAGCTCGTCCGGCGTGGTGGCGTTGTAGCCGACGCCGCCGAAGGCCTCCATCATCTTGTCGTAGCGGGAGTCCTTGACGAAGACGGTGGTGCCGGGATCACGGCCGGTCGGGTCGGTATCGAGACCGCGATAGATGCCGTTATTGTTGAACACCACGATGCAGACCGGCAGGTTGTAGCGGCAGATGGTCTCCACCTCCATGCCGGAGAAGCCGAAAGCCGAGTCCCCCTCGACCGCCAGCACCGGCTTGCCGGATTCCACCGCCGCGGCGATGGCGAAGCCCATGCCGATGCCCATCACGCCCCAGGTGCCGACGTCCAGGCGCTTGCGCGGCTGGTACATGTCGATCACGCCACGGGCGAGATCGAGGGTGTTGGCGCCCTCATTGACCAGGATCGCGTCGGGACGCTCCTTGATCACCTGCTTCAGCGCACCGAGCGCCGAGTGGAAGTCCATCGGGGTGGAGTTCTTGAGCAGGCGCTGCGACATCTTGGCGATGTTCACTTCCTTGCGCGCCTTGATCTCGCCGATCCACGCGTCGGAAGGAGCGGTCCAGCCGGTCTTCACGCCGTCGAGCAGGGCGGACACCACCGAGCCGATATCGCCGACCAGCGGGGCGACGATCTCGACGTTGGAGTCCATCTCCTTCGGCTCGATGTCGACCTGGATGAACTTCTTGGGCGCGTCGCCCCAGGTCTTGCCCTTGCCGTGCGACAGCAGCCAGTTGAGGCGGGCGCCGATGAGCAGGACGACGTCCGAGTCCTTCAGCACCGTCGAACGGGCGGCGCCGGCCGACAAAGGATGAGTGTCGGGCAGCAGGCCCTTGGCCATCGACATCGGCAGGAAGGGGATACCGGACGTCTCGACGAATTCGCGGATGGTCTCGTCGGCCTGGGCATAGGCGGCGCCCTTGCCGAGGATGATCAGCGGCTTCTTCGCCGATTTGAGCACCTCGAGCGCGCGCTCGACGGCGGAGGGGGAGGGCAACTGCTCGGGAGCGGCGTCGATGACCTTCACCAGCGACTTGGCGCCCTTCTCGGCGTCGATCACCTGCGAGAACAGCTTGGCCGGCAGATCGAGATAGACGCCGCCGGGACGGCCGGACACCGCGGCGCGGATGGCGCGGGCGACGCCGATGCCGATGTCTTCGGCGTGCAGCACGCGGAAGGCCGCCTTGCAGAGCGGCTTGGCGATGGCGAGCTGGTCCATCTCCTCATAGTCGCCCTGCTGCAGGTCGACGATCTCGCGCTCGGACGAGCCGGAGATGAGGATCATCGGGAAGCAGTTGGTCGTCGCGTTGGCGAGAGCGGTCAAGCCGTTCAGGAAGCCGGGCGCCGAGACGGTGAGGCAGATGCCGGGCTTCTTGGTGAGGAAGCCGGCGATGGCGGCGGCGTTGCCGGCGTTCTGCTCGTGGCGGAACGAAATCACCCGGATGCCTTCGGCCTGCGCCATGCGGCCAAGATCGGTGATCGGAATGCCCGGAACGCCGTAGATGGTCTCGAGGCCGTTCAGTTTGAGCGCGTCGATAACGAGGTGGAAGCCGTCCGTCAGCTCCACCTCGGCCTCGGCGGCCGAGTTCGTGTCAATAACCTGTGCTACTGCGGACATCCTGCTTCCTCCCGGAATCTTGTCTGCACCGTTTTTGAAGATCATCACCAGAGCGTCGGACCCATCGGACCCGGAGTCGGGCAGGGGGCGGGGGAAGGTTGCCGGCGAACCGTGCCGTTCCGGCGGCGGTCCCTCAGCTGGCGATCGGCGGCCGGCCTGGAAGCCGACACACATCCCGCACCTGTTCCATCCCTACCCATGCCTTCACGTCCCGCGTCGTCAGGCCCCGTCGGCAAACCGCGCCGTTGCGGGCCCGCCGCTCTAGTCAAGGTTCACGTGGCTCTCGACATGCCTCGCCAGCCGGAGCGTGTGGTCACGGACCAAACGCTCGGCGCGGTCTGCGTCCCGCGCCTCGATTGCCTGGATGATCTCGAGATGGTCGGAGGCGGAACGCTGCGCCCGGTCCATCTCGAAGATCGTGCGGTGGCGGATGGCCCGAACATGGAAGAACAGGTTGTCCGTCATCGCTGCGAGAAGTGAGGAGCCGCTCAGCCGGATCAGCGCCTGGTGGAACGCGATATTCGCGGTCGAATATTCGTCACACCGCTCGCGCTCGATCCGGTTGAAATCGAACTCCTTGAAAAAGGCCCTCAATTCGGCGATCGCCTCGTCGCTTGCGCGGGAAGTCGCGAGGCGAGCCGCCATGCTTTCCAGTGCCGCCCAGGCCTCGATCATCTCGATCATCTCGGCCTTGGTGCGGCGAACCACCAAAATACCCCGCCTCGGCACGGCCTTGAGCAGGCCTTCCTGCTCAAGCATCGCCACCGCCTCACGAATCGGCGTGCGGCTCGCGCCCAGGCGCTCAGAAATGTCACGCTCGTCGAGCAGCAGCGGCTCGTCCGAGCCGTAGATGTTCATGTTGGTGATGGCTTCCTTCAGAGCGGCATAAGCCCTGCTCTTGAAGCTCTCCTTCGCCGGCAGACGCTCGATGGCCAAGCCATTGTCGCCGCTCTGCCACCTCTTGTTCAAAGCCGCTTTCGTACTCACGCGAAAATCCTCATCGGGGCGAGCCCGCCGGGGATTTCCTCGAAATTTGGCATACCAAATACCAGCATGTCAATCGGCGATCCCGTACCCGCGGAGACCGCGGCGCTTCTCGTCCCACATCGATTATCGTTGATGGATCAGCCTTCTATGAGGCCTTGGCATCCTGCGCTCCATCATTGCGTATGCAATATACCACGACGGCGAGCGTATGGCGAGAGCGCCTGAACACTTTGCTCGATGTGAGGGCAAAATGTTCGCCCATCGGACGACGCGCGACAGCGACCGCGCCCTCGCGGGCCGGGGCGTGGCCGGCTCGAAGCTTGGAAGAACGGCGGTCGCCGGAATGCCGGCCGGGCCGGTCAGGTCAGGAACTTGCCGTGCTTTTCCACATGGGCGGCCAAGCCGAGCGTGTGTTCACGCACCAGCCGCTCGGCCAGGTCGGCATCGCGGGCGACCAGCGCGGCGATGATCGCCTGGTGCTCCTGCAGCGAACGCTCGGCGCGATTCTCCTGCCGCATCGACACCGCGCGGATGCCCCGGATGTGAATGAACAAATTTGCCGTCATCTCGCCGATCATCTCGCAGCCGGAGAGCCGGATGATGGTCTGGTGGAATCGGATGTTGGCGTCGGAATATTCATTCATGTGGTCGGCCGGCGCTTCGGCCTCGAAATCGTGGAACATGTCGCGCAGTTCGGTGAGGTCGCGGTCACCGGCGCGGGTGGCCGCGAGGCGGGCGGCCATGCTCTCAAGCGCTGCCCAGACGATGATCATGTCGATGATTTCGCGCTTCGACTTGCGCACCACGAAGATGCCGCGCCGCGGCACCGAACGGACGAAGCCTTCCTGCTCCAACACGGTGAGCGCCTCGCGGATCGGCGTGCGACTGACCCCGAGATCCTGCGACAGCTGCCGCTCGTCGAGCCGGATCTCGTTGTCCTGCCCGTACAGGTCCATCTCGGTGATCGCCTTCTTGATGGCGTCATAGGCGAGGGCACGCAGGCTCGTATTGGCGGCGAGGGGCGCGATGTTGAGGCGAGCTTGAGTATCGGCGGCTTCCACGGCGGTTCCCTCGTCTAGGTTTTTGCAGCCGTCCCTGGCGGAACGGATCGCCAGCGGCGTCGAGGCCGCCCGCATGCGCGCGAATCCTCCAGAAACACCGGTCACGCTGGATCATCGTATACCACAGACCACGGATGCAATCCTCACCTTAGCCGCCGGTAGGCCGGCGGGTGCCTGCGGTGTTCGCCAGCGGCCCAGCACGGGGATGTATTTTCATTTCAAGTTGACCTTAAGTAATTACGCTAGGGAAAGTTACGCTGCGTCACTATCAGAAGAAATTTTTCTGCATTGCTGGTATGCAAAATTTTGCATATTAAAAAAACCGTAGTATACATGCTTCCGATCCGTCAGGTCAGGCTGTGCCTGTCACCCTGACGATACGGAAGAAATCAAAAGCAATACGGCGTTCAGCCGAGTGATTACGTTTGGAAACGTTCGAGGAAGCCATGACAACTCCCGTTACGTCATCTGTGAATAAGACGCGCTGGCTGCAGCTGGTGTTCGGCGTGATCTGCATGTGCATGATCGCCAACATGCAGTACGGCTGGACGTTCTTCGTGAACCCGATCCAGGAGCGTCACGGCTGGGATCGCGCCGCCATTCAGGTGGCCTTCTCCATCTTCATCGTCACCGAGACCTGGCTGGTGCCGGTCGAGGGCTGGTTCGTCGACAAGTACGGCCCGCGCATCGTGGTGCTGTTCGGCGGCATCATGTGCGGCCTCGCCTGGGTGCTGAACGCCTATGCCGACACGCTGACGATGCTCTATCTCGGCGCGGCCGTGGGCGGCATCGGCGCGGGCGCGGTCTACGGCACCTGCGTCGGCAACTCGCTGAAGTGGTTCCCGGATCGCCGCGGCCTCGCCGCCGGCATCACCGCCGCCGGCTTCGGCGCCGGCTCGGCGCTGACCGTGATCCCGATCCAGAACATGATCAAGAATCAGGGCTATGAGGCGGCGTTCCTGTATTTCGGCATCGGCCAGGGCGTGGTCATCACCGTGCTCGCCCTGTTCCTGATGGCACCGAAGAAGGAGCAGATCGCCGCCTTCGCCGTGAACGTCGCCAAGAAGGTTGCCCAGACCGCCCGCGACTTCTCGCCCAAGGAGATGCTGTCCACCCCGCTGTTCTGGGTGATGTATGCGATGTTCGTCATGATGGCTGCCGGCGGCCTGATGGCGACCGCCCAGCTCGGCCCGATCGCCAAGGATTTCGGCATCGCCGACATACCGGTCAGCCTGATCGGCATCACCCTGCCGGCGCTCACCTTCGCCGCCGCCATCGACCGCGTGCTGAACGGTCTTACCCGTCCGTTCTTTGGCTGGGTGTCGGATCACATCGGCCGCGAGAACACCATGTTCCTCGCCTTCGCCATCGAGGGCGTCGGCATCTATGCCCTCTCGGTGTTCGGCTCCAACCCGGTGCTGTTCGTGATCCTGACCGGCCTCGTCTTCTTCGCCTGGGGTGAGATCTACTCGCTGTTCCCGGCGATGTGCGGCGACGCCTTCGGCACCAAGTTCGCCACCACAAACGCCGGCCTGCTCTACACCGCCAAGGGCACCGCGGCGCTGATCGTCCCGTTCACCAGTATCCTGACCACCCTGACGGGCAGCTGGCACGCGGTGTTCGTCTCGGCGGCCGCGCTCAACATCATCGCCGCCATCATGGCGCTGCTGATCCTGAAGCCCCTGCGCCGCGCCCATGCCGAGCGCGCCGAGCGCGCCAAGCTGAATGCCGTCGCCGCCGAGTGATCGGCTGCCACCGATTTTTCGGTTCCTTTTGAGGGCGCACCGCAAGGTGCGCCCTTTTTGTTTGTGCTGCCGGAAGCGGCTTTCACGAATGATTCTAAGTTTACTATAGGAGAGACGCCTGTTGATTTGAGGCGTAAGTCGTTATGTCGTTGTATCCTGTGACATGGCGTTTCAGTTATGCTTTCATGTAATTTAGGTAAAATGACCTAAAGTGTCTTATATTTATTCCAAGTGTACTGAAGTTCATTAAAGTTTAATCGAGAGCTTTGCGGATAAATTTTTTGACATATTGTTTATATGTCAAAATATAGTTCGTTGGATGCGAGTTCTAGACGTGCGACATAAGTGTGAAAATGAGATTGGCATACATAATATTGTGGATTAGGATGCGTCCTTAATGGGTCGGGTCCGATACCTTGCGTAAGACGCTGCGGGAGGCTCCCGCGGTCGTGGCGCCAGGGCGAGGAGGCCAGCACCCGAAAGACCAATCCGCACATGAGGCGGTCGCCGTGGGAGACGGAAGCGCCACCCGCGGCCAAGCAGAAAAGCAGGCGCCCGCTGCCAAGCGGAGCGACCGCAAAAGCCGGTCAACGGCGAGTTCATTCGGGAGAGGAGAACGTCAATGGGCATGTCCACAGCAATGGCGCCCCATCGTCCGCTCGGTACCTCGCGTCGTCCGTCGACGCTGGGGTGAGCCGGCGCCTGTCCCGACATCTCGCCACTTTCTAACATCAAGCGACGCCGGGCGGCTCCGCCCGGCGGGCGGTTTGACTGCATCTGTCGTCCCTGCCGCTGCGCGGCCGGGCGTCCAAAAACAGCAAGGCCGGCGCCTGCCGGACCCCGAGGCGGAAAAAATCGTTCAAGGAGAATTTCATGGCTACCCCAACCACTGCGGCCCTCGGGCCGGGTAAGGATTTTTCCGAAGGCAGGCGCTGGCTCCAGCTGATCGTCGGCATCGTCTGCATGGTGGCGACCGCCAACATCCAGTACGCCTGGACGCTGTTCGTTCCTGAAATCCAGAAGACCTTCGGCTGGGAGCGCGCCTCGATCCAGATCGCCTTCACCATCTTCGTGCTGGTGCAGACCTGGCTGGCGCCGATCGAAGGCTACTTCATCGACAAGTTCGGCCCGCGCGTGATGGTCGCCTTCGGCGCGATCATGATCGGCACCGCCTGGGTGCTCAATTCGCAGGCCGCCAGCCTTACGGGCTTCTATGTCGGCGCGGCCGTGGGCGGCATCGGCGTCGGCTGCATCTACGCCACCTGCATCAACAACGCCCTGAAGTGGTTCCCGGATCGCCGCGGCCTCGCCGTCGGCCTCACCGCGGGCGGCTTCGGTGCCGGTTCGGCCGCCACCATCCTGCCGATCGCCTCGATGATCGAGAGCGCGGGCTTCCAGGAAACCTTCTTCTTCTTCGGCCTGCTGCAGGGCGGTCTCGCCTTTGTCGCCGCCTGGTTCCTCCAGTCGCCCAAGGCCGGCCAGGTCAAGGCGTCCGACAAGCTCAACCAGAGCCGTCGCGACTACACCCTGAAGGAAGCGCTGAACACCAAGCTGTTCTGGCTGATGCTGCTGATGTTCACCTGCGTCGTCACCGGCGGCATGATGGCGGTCGCCCAGCTCGGCGTCATCGCGCAGGATCTCGGCGTGAAGGAATTCCAGGTCAACCTGTACTTCTTCACCATGGCCGCCCTGCCGCTCGCCCTGATGCTCGACCGCATCATGAACGGCATCTCGCGTCCGCTGTTCGGCTGGATCTCCGACCATATCGGCCGTGAGAAGACCATGGTGATCGCCTTCACCCTCGAAGGCTTCGGCATCATCGCGCTCGGCTATTTCGGCCACAATCCGTGGGCGTTCCTGATCCTGTCCGGCGTGGTGTTCCTGGCCTGGGGCGAAGTCTACTCGCTGTTCTCGGCGCTGGCCGGCGACGCCTTCGGCACCAAGCACATCGGCAAGATCTACGGCGTGCTCTACTGCGCCAAGGGCATCGGTGCGCTGTTCGTCCCGGTCGGCAACCTGCTGATGGAAGCCACCGGCACCTGGTCGAGCGTGCTCTACACCGTGGCTGCCATGGACCTGTTCGCTGCCTTCCTCGCGGTGACGCTGCTGCCGAAGACGCTGGCGAGCCATGTCGCCAAGTCGACCATTCCCGGTTCGGCGGCAACCGCGGGTACGGCCTCGGCGCACGCCTGATCCCCTGTCGGAGGTGGGGGCCGCCAAGCGGTCTCCACGCCTGCACCTCAACAAGGAAAGGGCCTCCTCCGGGAGGCCCTTTTCATTTTGTTCGCCTTCGGATTCGCCGGCCCTCGATGCCGCATCAACCTGCCGGCGGCAGGCCGAGCGCCCGGCGTGCGATGGCCTCGACCTTGTCGCTGGCGGTGCTGCCCATGCCGGCGACGTCGGCGAGGGTGAACCAGCCGGTTTCCAGCGCGTCGTCGGCGGCCTCGCCCTCGCCGGACAGCCAGCGGCACGCCACGGCGATCATCGCGAAATGATGGGCAAGGGTGCCGGCCGCATCCGCCTCGATGAAGTCGAGCACGTCGATCAGCTCCGGCGAATCCGCCACGATGCCGGTCTCCTCCGCCAGCTCGCGCAGCGCCGCGGCACGAAACGGTTCGCCTCTTTCGATGCGGCCGCCCGGGTAGCCCCAGCGGCCCTGGTCCGGCGGATTGGCGCGGCGCACCAGCAGGAGGCGATCGTCGCGGATGACGACGGCGAGTACGGCGGCCACGGGGCGTACGCCGGTATTGGAAAAGGGCATGACGTCTTGTGCCTCGCTTGAGGTGAAGGTACGGCTTCGCCGGACGCCATGGGCCTGATCGCCTCGAATCGGTCCGGCGCCGCATGGGCTCGCAAAAGCTGCCAACGGCCGGCGGAGTTGCTAGCATTCATTGTCGCGTCGTCGATGTCTCGCCTTTAATCCGGCGATTCGCCGATCCGACCCACCGACCATCCCCGAGGGCACCCATGCGCAAGAAACTGATGAACCGGCTGCGAATCGCGGTCCTGGCCATGCTGGCAGCGGCGCCGATCGCGCTTCCGTCCGCGGCTCTGGCGCAGGCGAGTTGCGGCAATAACGGCGCCGGCTTCGACGCGTGGCTCGCCGGTTTCAAGCAGCAGGCGGTGGCCCAGGGCGTTTCGCCGCGTACTGTGGCGGCGGCGCTGAACGGAGTGACCTATGACCCCAACATCGTCGGTACCGACCGCGGGCAGAAGGTCTTTGGGCAAAGCTTCTTCCAGTTTTCCGACCGCATGGTGGCGAATTATCGCATCGAGCAGGGGCGGGCGCTGATCCAGAAGAATCAGGTGCTGTTCAGCCGCATCGAGCAGCAATTCGGGGTGCCGGGCGCGGTGCTGGTGGCGTTCTGGGGGCTGGAGACCGATTTCGGCGCCTTCATGGGCGATAAGCCCAGCCTGCGTTCCATCGCGACACTGGCCTGGGACTGCCGGCGGGCGGACATGTTCCGCACCCAGCTCATGGCGGCATTGAAGATTATCGACCGCGGCGACCTCACGCCGCAGACCATGCGCGGGCCCTGGGCCGGCGAACTCGGGCAGTTCCAGTTCCTGCCCGATCACTATCTGAACTACGGCGTCGACGAGGACGGCGACGGACGCGTCGACCTCATCCGCTCGGCACCGGACGCATTGGCTTCGGCGGCCAACTACATCAAGGCACTCGGCTGGCAGCGCGGCCAGCCCTGGCTGGAGGAGGTGCGTGTGCCTCCCAATCTGCCGTGGGACCAGACCGACCTGTCGACCAAGCTGCCGCGCGCGCAATGGGCACGTTTCGGCGTGGTACGGGCAAATGGCGCGCCGCTGCCTTCGGACAATCTGCCGGCCTCGGTGCTGCTGCCGATGGGGCGGCTGGGGCCGGCCTTCCTCGCCTATCCCAATTTCAACGTCTTCACCGAGTGGAACAATTCACTCACCTACGCCACCTCGGCGGCCTATCTCGCCACCCGCGTCGCCGGTGCGCCAGCGTTCAATCGCGGGCAGGGCAAGGCGATCCCGATCTTGTCGCAGGCCCAGGTAGTGGAACTGCAACGGCTGCTGAATGCGCGAGGCCACCATGTCGGGCGGGTCGACGGCATTGCCGGCGCCGCGACCCGGCAGGCGGTGAAGGTCGAACAGATGCGGCTCGGCCTGCCCGCCGATTCCTACCCGACGCCGGAACTGCTCGCGGCGCTCAAGGCCGGGCGCTGATCCCGGCCGAGGAGCCCGGCCGTCGGGCTGGTCGGATCGCCATGTCACAGTACCGGGATGCCGGCATGCTTGGCCTTGGCCTCCGGCTCCACATGGATGTTGACGAAGAGATCATGCACCTCGCTGCGCAACGCCTCTTCGATGCGGTCGCATATGGCGTGCGCCTGGCTCACCGGCATCTCGCCGGGCACCACTAGATGGAAGTCGACGAAGGTGAGCCGGCCGGCCTGCCGGGTCCGCAGGTCGTGCGCCTCGATGGCGCCGACCGCCTCCTCGGCGATGCGGGAGCGGATGCGCGCCAGCGTTTCGCCCGGCACCGCCTGGTCCATCAACCCGCCAATGCTCTCCTTCAGCACGCCGTAGCCCGACCACAGAATGTTCACCGCCACCAGCGCGGCGAGCACGAGATCGGCCTTCTCATAGCCGGTGGTCATGGCGAGGGCGATGCCGGCCAGCACCGCTGCGGAGGAGACGACGTCGGTCAGCAGGTGCTTGCCGTCGGCGACCAGCGCCGGCGAGCGCAGGCGCCGGCCTTCCCGCAGCAGCACCCAGCACCACAACGCGTTGATGATGCCCGCCAGTGCATTGGCACCGAGGCCGTCGAGCGACAGGTCAAGCACATGCGGCTCCTGCCAGGCGACATACACTTCGCGGAAGATCGACAGGGCGGCGACGACGATCAGCACGCCCACGATGACGGCGGAGAAATATTCCGCCTTGGCATAGCCATAGGGATGGGCGGCATCGGCTGGCCGGGCGCTGACCTTGAGCGCGATCAGCGCGGCGGCGGCGGTGCTGACATTGACGAGACTTTCCAGCGCATCGGAGTAGAGCGCGATGCTGCCGGTCAGCCGGTAGGCGATGTATTTCAGCGCCAGCACCACGATGCTGACGACCACACTACCGGCCGCCAGCCGCAAGGACCGTTCCATCCGCCCATTCCGCTCCGATGGCGCCGCGCGCCGGGGTCGTCCGATTAGACAGTCGGGATGCGAAAATCAAGCCATGTCAAGGGTTTGCAACTGGTTCGCAGGAGCGTTCGCAACCTCCGCCGCTGTCATGTGACGGGCTTGAACCCGATGGCGCCTCAGCTTTCGCCGTCACAGCCGGTGCCTCAGGCATGGGCGGCGCGCGGCAGGATGGCGCCGCGATGCCGGATGACCCGGCCGGCCAGCGCATGTCCGGCCTCGGCCGCCACGAGCGGCGGCTTGCCCTCCAGTCGAGCGGCGAGATAAGCGGCGTTGAAGCTGTCGCCGGCGGCGGTGGTGTCGACCGGCGTTACCGGCTCGGGAATGGCGACCAGCTGCGAGGCGCCGTTCGATACCACCAGCGCGCCCTCGGCGCCGTTCTTCACCACCACCTCGCCGACGCCGAAGGTGGCGAGCCGCTCGGCGGTGGCGGCGGGCGAGCCGTCGTTCCACAACAGCGCCTCGTCCTCGAAGGTGGGCAGGGCAAGGGTGGAGCGCTTCAGCGCCTGGGCGTAGACGGTGCGGGCGCGGGCGACGTCGCCGCCCCAGTTGCGCGGGCGGTAATTGCCATCGAACACCACTTTGGCACCGCGTTCGCGGGCGAATTCGAGGGTCGCCAGCAGCCGGCCCAGGCCGGTGTTGGAATAGATCGAGAGGGTGATGCCGGAGAGATAGATCACCTGCGCCTCGATGATCGCCTCGGCAATACGCTCCCAGCCCGGTAATTCGAACAGCTCGCGCGCCGGGGCATTGTCGCGCCAATAGCTGAAGGTGCGCTCGCCGAAGGCATCGGTATCGATCACATACAGGCCGGGCACGCGGCCGGGCGCACGGAGAATCTGATCGGTGCCGATGTTCTCCGCCCCGGCGGCGGCGACGATCTGCTCCGAATAGCGGTCGTCGCCCAGCGCGGTGGCGTAGGCGACCTCGACGCCGGCGCGGGCGAGATAGACGGCGGTGTTGAAAGTATCGCCGCCGATGCCGAGACCATAGCGTCCGTCGGCGCCGCGGGAGAACTCGACCATGACCTCGCCGATCGAAACAACCTTCGCCATGGGCTTCTCCTGCTGCTACGGGCGATGCTGACGCCCTCAAGATTCGCGTGCAGGTTCGCCTCATTCGGCGGCCGCGGCAACCCGCGGGACGGCGGGACGCCATCGTCGCTTGCTGTGCCCTTCGAGTTGAGGGTCTTGTCGGCGGTTCAGGCCGCCCGCGCCGACAGGAAGTTGCCCATCCGCTCCAGCGCCCGCCGGATGTTTTCCGCCGAATTGGCATAGGAGAGACGGATATAGCTTTCGCCGTACACGCCGAAATCCGGCCCGCCAATGGTGGCAACGCCGGCGGTTTCCAGCAGAGCATTGGCAAGCGCCTTCGCCGAACTCCAGCCGGTGCCCGATACATTGGGAAAGGCGTAGAAGGCGCCCTTCGGCGTCGCGCAGCGGACGCCCGGCAGCGCGTTGAGCCCGTCGACCACGAGTTTTCGTCGGGCGTCGAACTCGGCGACCATGGCGGCGACGCAGTCCTGCGGGCCGGTGAGCGCGGCGAGCGCCCCGAACTGGGCGGGGGCGTTGACGCAAGACCAGGCATTGACGCTGAGCTTGCGCACCGCCTCGAACAGCGCCGGCGGCCACAAAGCCCAGCCCATGCGCCAGCCGGTCATCGCATAGGTCTTGGACCAGCCGTTGAGCAGGATCAGCCGGTCGCGGATCTCCGGGTAGGCGAGCAGGGTGGTATGTGCTTCCTCATCGAACAGGAACTGGTCGTAGATCTCGTCCGACAGGATGGCGACATGCGGGTGGCGCTCCACTCCCGCGACCAGGGCATCGATCTCCGCCTTCGGCGTCACGCCGCCAGTGGGATTGGCTGGCGAGTTGAGGATGAGCAGGCGGGTCTTCGGCGTGATCAAGGTCAGTGTCTCTTCCGCCGAGAACGCGAAGCCGTTCTCCTCGCGGATCGGCACCGGCACCGGCGTGGCGCCGGTGAACTCGATCATCGAGCGATAGATCGGAAAACCAGGATCGGGGTACAGGATTTCCACGCCCGGCTCGCCCAGCATCAGTATGGCGGCGAACATCGTCACCTTGCCGCCCGGCACGATGACCACCCGACCGGGATCGATCTGCGCGCCGTGGCGGCGGTGGATGTCGGCAGCGACCGCCTCGCGCAGCGGTGCGATGCCGATCGAGGGGGTGTAGCCGTGCTCGCCATCGCGCAACGCCTTGATCGCGGCTTCCACGATGTGCTCCGGCGTGCGGAAATCCGGCTGGCCGATGCCGAGATTGACGATGTCGCGTCCCTCGCCGGCGAGCGCCGCCGCGCGGGCGAGCACGGCGAAAGCATTTTCCTCGCCGATGCGTTCGAAAGCCGGCACGGGACGGATGGGGGAAACGAGCAATGTCACGGGCTTCATCTACGTTGGCGTTGATCTGAGACAGGCCGGCTGCAAATTGCTTGTAGTTTCGTCATTGGTGTCACATGAACGGTGCGGGCTTCAAGCCGTTCTGTCCGCTTTGCCATCCAATGCGCGTGACGCCGGGGTCTTTTAGATGAGCACTGATGCGCCTGGGCTGCCCCTGGGAGATATCGTCGATTCCCGGCCGGCGCCACGGCCGCAGCGCGTCGTGCTCGCGGGTCGGCATGTCGACATCGTGCCGTTCGACATCGGCGTGCACGGGCCGGCGCTCTACGAACGATCACACGGCCCGGAAAAGGAACGGCTTTGGGCCTATCTCGGCAGCGCACCTTTCGAGAGCTACGCGGCATTCGAGACGCATTATGCCGCGGCGGCGCAGAAGGACGATCCGCTGCTCTATGCCATCCTGGACAAGTCCTCCGGCGAGGCGGTGGGGCATGCCACACTGATGCGCATCGATCCCGCCAACCGGGTGATCGAGGTCGGCAACATTCTCTACACGCCGGCGCTGATGCGCACGCCGGGCGGTACCGAGGCGATGGAACTGCTGGCCCGCTATATCTTCGATACGCTGGGCTATCGTCGCTACGAGTGGAAATGCAACGCGCTCAACGCCCCTTCGCGCCGAGCCGCGGAGCGTTATGGCTTCCGCTTCGAGGGCATCTTCCGCCAGCACATGATCGTCAAGGGCCGCAGCCGTGACACGGCCTGGTTCTCGATGCTGGACAGTGAATGGCCGCAGCGTGCCCATGGGTTCGCGCATTGGCTGGCGTCGGAAAACTTCGATGCCGACGGGCGCCAGCGGCTCCCGCTCGGCACTTTCAACGCCGATGTGATCGAACTCGGCGAAGGGCGGCTGAGGCGCGCCAGCCTTGCCGACCAGGCCCCGGTGGAGGAACTGCAGCGGCGCGCCTATGCCAAGAACCGCATCCTGCTCGGCGTCGAGCCGGTGCCGCTAATGTGGGACTATGCCGAGGTGTTCCGCGAGCGCGAGGTGTGGGTGATCGACGGGGCGGCGGCGCTCGATGCGGTGCTGATTCTCGAACCGCGCGCGGACGACCTGCTGCTCGACAGCCTCGCCATCTCGCCGATGGCGCAGGGGCGCGGGCTCGGCAACGTGCTGCTCGCAGCCACCGAGGCGCGGGCACGGGCTCTCGGGCGCGCGCAGGTGCGGCTCTACACCGGCGAGCCGCTTTCCGCCAACATCGCCTGGTATCGCCGCAAGGGCTTCGCCATCGAACGGGTGGAGCAGATGCCCGATCGCCGGCTGGTGCATATGGTGCGGGGGCTCGGTTGACATTTCTCCGGCGGCCGCCGCCGAGCCTTTCCTTGCGTGCGGCGGCGGATCGCTTACATTCCCGCTGACGACCGATCTGCGTCGCCAGCGCCGCGACCGAACTGGACTTGCCTGTCATGAGCTATATCGAGGCGGCCGCCGCGCCGCTCAGGAAAACCGGCCAGATCCGCCTGCACGGGCCGGAGGGCTTCGAGGGCATGCGCCACGCCGGGCGGCTCGCCGCGCAGGCGCTCGATCTCGTGCACGAGATGGTGGCGCCGGGGGTGAGCACCGAGGCGATCGACAATCTCGTCTTCGAATTCGCCATGGACAACGGTGCCATGCCGGCGACGCTGATGTATCGCGGCTATCGCAAGTCGACCTGCACCTCGATCAACCATGTGGTCTGCCACGGCATTCCCAATGAGAAGCCGCTGCGCGAGGGCGACATCGTCAATGTCGACGTGACGCTAATCTTTGACGGCTGGTATGGCGATACAAGCCGCATGTATCCGGTCGGCGAAATTCCCCGCCGCGCCGAGCGGCTGCTGGACATCACCTACGAATCGATGATGCGCGGCATTGCTGCGGTCAAGCCGGGTGGCCATGTCGGCGACATCGGCGCGGCGATTCAGGATTATGTCGAACCCTTGCATATGAGCGTGGTACGCGATTTCTGCGGTCACGGCGTCGGCCAGCTGTTCCACGATGAGCCGAACATCGTGCATGTCGGCCGTCCCGGCGAAGGGCCGGAACTGCTGCCGGGCATGATCTTCACCGTCGAGCCGATGATCAATCTCGGGCGGCCGCATGTGAAGGTGCTCTCGGATGGCTGGACGGCGGTGACACGCGACCGCGCGCTCTCTGCCCAGTTCGAGCATTCGGTCGGCGTTACCGAGACCGGGGTCGAGATATTCACTTTGTCGCCGAAGGGCTATCACAAGCCGATCTTCGGCGGTTGATCGGGCCGGGGTGGCGGATGAAGCCGAAGCCGGGCTTTGGCGAAACGCCGACGACAGGCCCAGCGCGGTCTGAGCTCCAGGAAGCGAAGCCTGGGGCGCCGGAAATGCCCGGACTGGCAGAGTATGCGCCGCACTTCACCGGCCATCGCGAGCGGCTGCGTGAGCGCTTCCGCACGGGCGGCGGCGAGGTGCTGCCGGATTACGAGTTGCTGGAACTCGTGCTGTTCCGCGCCGTGCCGCGCGCGGATGTGAAGCCGCTCGCCAAGAAGCTTGTGGAGCGATTCGGCTCCTTTGCCGAGGCGATTGCCGCCCCGCCGGCGCGGCTGCGGGAGATCAAGGGCGTCGGCGAGGCGATCATCACCGAGTTCAAGCTGATCGGCGCCGCCGTGGAGCGGGTGACGCGGGCGCAGGTGCGCGCCCGGCCGGTGCTTTCCTCCTGGAGCGCGGTGATCGCCCATTGCCGCGCTTCCATGGCCTTTGCCGATCGCGAACAGTTCCGGGTGCTGTTCCTCGACAAGCGCAACCAGTTGATCCTCGACGAGGTGCAGCAGAGCGGCACGGTGGATCACACGCCGGTCTATCCGCGCGAGGTGGTGAAGCGGGCACTGGAAGTCTCGGCGAGCGCCATCATCCTGGTCCACAATCATCCTAGCGGCGACCCGACGCCGTCCAAAGCCGACATCCAGATGACGAAGACCATCATCGATGTCGCCAAGCCGTTTGGCATCGAGGTGCACGACCACATCATCGTCGGCAAGGACGGCCATGCCAGCCTCAAAGGCCTGCGGCTGATCTGAGGGCCTGCCGGCATGCGGTCAGAAGCCGCCTAACGGCAGGGCGAAGGGCAGCAGCAATAGACCGCTGCCGATCAATGCGACGTCGAGCACCACGCAGGCGCCAACCAGCAGGGGGCGGGGGGCGGGGCGCTGCACCAGGAGGGTGGCGCCGATAAACAGTACGATCAGACCGGCGAGGATGGGTGCGAGCGCGAGGGCGGGGTTCATGGGCGCGCGCCCTCGGCCGGCTCGAGTTTCTCGCCGCCATAGCCGCCGTGACGGACCGTCTTGCCGCGGAACACCCAATAGGCATGTGCTTGATAAGCAAGCACAATCGGCAGGATCACCGCGAGCCCGACGGCGATGAAGGCCAGCGTCTGCGGGTCGGCGGCGCCGTCCCACACCGTGACGTGGCGCGGCACCACATAGGGCCAGAGGCTGACCACGAGGCCGATCAGGCCCAGCGCGAACACCGCCAGCGACAGCAGGAAAGTGCGCGGCTCGGCGCCATCCCAGACGCCTCTCCAGATCGCCACCAACACCGCCAGCGTGGCAAGCGGCACCGGCGCCAGCAGCAGGATATTCGGCAAGGCGAACCAGCGCGCGGCCACTTCCGGCACGGTGAGCGCGCTCCACAGGCTGACCAGCGCCATCATGGCGGCGGTGAGGATCAGCGCCGCGTGGGCGATCTCGCGGGCGAAAACCTGGGTCGCGCCATCGGTTCTCCAGATCAGCCAGCCGGCGCCGATCAGCGCGTAGCCGCCGATGAGGCCGACGCCGCAGAGCAGGCCGAGGAAGGAGAAGAAGCTGAACGCGCCACCGGAGAACATGCCGTCCTGCATCGGCACGCCGCCGATCAAGCCGCCGAGAATCAAGCCCTGGCAAAGGGTTGCCAGGATCGAGCCGGCGGAGAACGCGATGTCCCACAGGAAGCGGAAGCGGGTTGCCTGCAGCCGGAACTCGAAGGCGATGCCGCGGAAGATCAGCGCGAACAGCATGAACATGATCGGCAGGTAGAAGGCCGGCAGCAGCACGTAATAGCCGGCCGGGAAGGCGGCGATGAGCAGCGTGCCGCCCATCACCAGCCAGGTCTCGTTGGCGTCCCATACCGGCTCGATCGAGGCCATCATCAGATCGCGCTGGTCGTCGCGGGGGGCGGCGAGGAAGATGATGCCCACCCCGAGGTCGAGGCCGTCGGCCAGCACGTAGACGGTGACGCAGAAGGCGGCGAGCGCGCCGAAGGCGAGGGGTATGTAGGGGCCTTGCATGAATTCGATCATCGTCAGGCTCCTGCCTGTTCGAGGCCGCCATGCGCCGTCGATGAGGACGAAACGGAGGCCGGTGAGGTGGACGATGAGGCCGGCGCCCCGGCATTGGTGCGGTCGAGGCCGGGATGCTCGTGCGCCGGCAGCGTGTCGCCTGCCGGTCCCCTGAGCGCGATGCGCCCGGCGAACCAGATGAAGCTGGCGAGCAGCAGGTTGTAGACGAGGAAGAAGATCAGCAGCGAGGTGGTGACCGCCCCGACGGTGACCGGCGCCGCCGCGTCGACGGTGCGCAGGTGGCCGTAGACGATCCATGGCTGGCGTCCGGCTTCGGTCACCGTCCAGCCGGCGAGCACGGCGAGGAAGCCGAGCGGGGTGGCGGCCATGGCGAGGAGGTGGAACCAGCGCGCATAGAACAGCCGCCCGCGCAGCCGCAGTATGAGCCCGGTGACGGCGGTGGCCAGCAACACCAGGCCGATGCCGACCATGATGCGGAAGGCGAAGAACACCACCGGCACATTGGGCTGGTCGGCAGGCGCCACCGTCTTAAGCCCCTGCACCTCGCCGTCCCAGCTATGGGTGAGGTAGAGGCTGGCGAGATGGGGGATGTCGAGGGCGTAGAGGTTCTTCTGCTCGGCCATGTCCGGCCAGCCGATGACCGTCATCGCCGGTCCCCGGGTGGTGTCCCACAACCCTTCCATGGCCGCGAGCTTCACCGGCTGGTGCTCCAGCGTGTTGCGGCCGTGCAGGTCGCCGAGCGCGATCTGGGTGGGGGCCAGCACCAGCGCCAGCCACATCGCCATGGAGAAGGCCTTGCGGCTCGCCGCCAGATGCTGCCCGCGCCACATGTGGAAGGCCGAGACTCCCGCCACCACGAAGGCGCCGGTGAGGAAGCTGGCGCACACCATGTGGGCGAGGCGATAGGGGAAGGAGGCGGTGAAGATCGCCTGCCACCAGTCGGTGACATGGAAGATGCCGTCGGCGCCCGCCACCGCGCCGGCCGGGGTCTGCATCCAGCTGTTGGCGGCGATGATCCAGGTGGCGCTGAACAGCGCGCCGGACGACACCATCAGGCAGGAGAACAGGTGCATGCCCTTGGACACGCGCCCCTCGCCGAACAGCATGATGCCGATGAAGCCAGCCTCCAGGAAGAAGGCGGTGAGAGTCTCATACATGAACATCGGGCCGAGCACGTTTGACACCGAGCGGGAATAGCCGGCCCAGTTGGTGCCGATCTCGTAGCTGAGCACGATGCCGGTGATGACGCCCATGCCAAAGCTGAGGGCGAACAGCCGCATCCAGAACCGCATCAGGTCGCGATAGACCGGCTTGCCGGTGCGCCACCACAGGGCGCTGAGCAGGGTGCAGAACCAGGCGAGGCCGATGGAGAGCGTCGGCCACAGGATGTGGAAGCCGATGGTGAAGGCGAACTGCGCCCGGGCGAGATCGACCGCGTCCATGGTCAGAGCGCTCCCTGTCCAGCGGTCTTCACGAGGCGCACCGGCACGCCCTTATAGGCGGGGGTGAAGCTCATCGGATCGCGCGCATAGAGCGGCACCAGCGGGTTCATTTCCGGGTAGTAGGCGGCGCAGCCGCCATCCGGGAAGGCATAGGGCACCACGCGGAAGCCGCGCACCGCCCGTTCCACGCCGTCGGTGGACAGGGTGACGATGTCGACGCGGTCGTCGGCCTTGAGCCCGCGCTTCGCCATCTCCTCTTCGTTGAGGAAGATCACGTCGCGCTGATTGTAGACGCCGCGATAGCGATCTGAGTTGGAATAGAGCGTGGTGTTGTACTGGTCGTGGCTGCGCACCGAGGTGAGCCAGAGCGCTTCTTCGGCCGCTACCGAGCTGTCCTCGCAGAGCCCCTCGACAACGAGGAAATTCGCCTTGCCGGTGGGGGTCGCCCAGATGCGCTCGCGCGCCAGCGAGGTGAGGTGGAAGCCGCCCGGCTGCTTGAGGCGGGCATTGTAGGCCTGGAAGATCGGGAACACCGCCTGGATGTCCTCGCGGATCAGCGCATAGTCGCCGACCAGCTTTTCCCACGCCACTTTCGAGCCGGCGCCCAGCGTGGCGCGGGCCATGCCGGCGATGATGGCCGGCTCGCTCCTGAGATGCTCGGAAGCCGGCGGCCGGATCCCGGCCGAGGTGTGCACCATCGACATCGAATCCTCCACCGTGACCGCTTGCGGGCCGGTGGCCTGAAGGTCGATCTCGGTACGGCCGAGGCAGGGCAGGATCAGCGCCTCGCGGCCATGCACCAGATGGCTGCGGTTGAGCTTGGTGGCGATGTGGACGGTGAGGTCGAGGCCGCGTATCGCCTTCCGGGTGGCCTCCCAATCAGGAATGGCGGCGGCGAAGTTGCCGCCGAGGCCGATGAAGACCTTCGATTCCCCGCGCGCCATGGCTTCCAGCGCGGTGACGACGTTATGCCCGTGCGCGCGCGGCGGCGCGAAGCCGAAACGGGCCTCCAGCCGATCGAGCAGTTCCTTGCCCGGCACCTCGGTGATGCCGACGGTGCGGTCGCCCTGCACGTTGGAATGGCCGCGCACCGGGCATATGCCGGTGCCCTCGCGGCCGATATTGCCCTTGAGCAAGGCGAGATTGGCCAGCTGCTGGACGTTGTGCGCGCCGTGGCGATGCTGGGTGATGCCCATGCCATAGACGAAGATGGTCCGCTCGGCCTTGATGTAGGCGCTCGCGGCCGCGGCGATATCGGCGCGGGACAGGCCGGACTTGCGCTCGATGGCGCTCCACTGCGTGGCGGCGACGTCGGCGACCAGCGCCTCGATGCCGGCCGTGTGGCCGCGGATGAAATCCCAGTCGAGCACCGGCGCCGCTTCGGTGCGGCGGGCCTCGTCATCGGCTTCGAAAAGGCATTTCATGATGCCCTTGATCACCGCCACGTCGCCGCCGACCTTGACCTGGAACAGGCGCGAGGAGATCGGCGTCGAGGTGAGCGTCGCCATCTCGATGGGATTCTGCGGCGCCTGGAAGCGCTCCAGCGCCCGCTCGCGCAACGGGTTGAACGACAGGATGGTGGCGCCGCGCCGCGAGGCGTTGCGCAGGTCGGTCATCATGCGCGGGGAATTGGTGCCGGGGTTCTGGCCGAAGATGAAGATGGCGTCGGCCTTCTCGAAATCCTCGAGCAGCACCGTGCCCTTGCCGACCCCGATCGACTGCGGCAGGCCGACGCTGGTGGCCTCGTGGCACATGTTCGAGCAATCGGGGAAGTTGTTGGTGCCGAACTCGCGGGCGAACAGCTGGTAGAGGAAGGCCGCCTCGTTGGAGGCGCGGCCGGAGGTGTAGAACTCCGCCATGTTCGGATCGGGCAGGGCGTTGAGATGGCGGGCGACGAGGGCGAAGGCCTCTTCCCAGCTCACCGGCTCATATTTGTCGCCAACGGAATCGTAGCGCATCGGATGGGTGAGGCGGCCCTCCATCTCCAGCTCGAAATCGGTCATCCGCGCCAGTTCGCTCACCGTGTGGGCGGCGAAGAACTCCGGCGTGCAGCGCTTCGCCGTGGCCTCCCAGGCGACGGCCTTGCCGCCATTCTCGCAATATTCGAACGGCGAGGTGTGCTTCGGATCGGCCCAGCCGCAGCCCGGACAATCGAAGCCGCCCGGCTGGTTCATGCGGGACAGCAGCTCCATGCCGGCGACGGCGACGTGCTGCTCGACCAGGGCGGTGCCCATGGCCTTGAGGGCGCCCCAGCCGCCGGCAGGGCTGTGATAGGGGCGAATGGATTTCGCGATGCCCATGTCAGGGTCTCCTGTCGTGCGGCGGAGAGGGGAGAGGTTCAGTTGCGGCCGCGCTGGGCGCTGCGCCACTGGTGCGGGGTGTCGCCGACGAAGCGGCGGAACACGGTGGTGAAGTGCGCCTGGGTCTGGAAGCCGACATCGAGCGCGATGGCGACCAGCGAGTCGCGGGTCTCCAGCATCAGCGCCTGCGCCTTCTCGATGCGCCGGCGCAGCAGGAACTCATGCGGACGCACGCCGGTGGACACGCGGAACTGGGCGGCGAAGTGCATGCGGCTCAGGCCCGCGGCATCGGCCATGCCGGCCAGGGTGACGCTTTCGCCGAGATTCTCGTCGACATAGGCGACGACCTTCTTCAGCCGCCACTTCGGCAGGCCGGAGCGGGGGCGGCGCGGGGCGACCTCCGGCCCGGTCTCGCGGGCCTCGAGCGCATCGCCCGCCGGGCGGGTGCTGAGCGCGCGGGTGACGATGGCGAGGCGCAGCGCATCGGCATAGACGCCGCCGAACTCATCGGCGCCGTGCTCGGCGGCTTCCAGCGCCTGCGACAGGCGGTGGATCACCGGATCGTCGTTTCCGGCGATGACCGGATCGACGCCGAGATTGAACGAGGTCGGCAGCGGGTTGCCGGCGAGGTGGAGATGCAGGACGCCGTCGCGGGCGCGGCCGGACTCGGTGAAGGAGACGCCGACGGCGGGGGCCGCGCTCGCCGCCGAGATGGCGAGGACGAGATCAATATGGCCGAGGCGGACGGAGAGGGTGTCGGGAGCCGGCGCCGCCGCGGTCGACACGGCCGGGCGGACCTCGAACGGCACGGGCAGGATGTCGGCGGGATGCGCGGGGGTGACGGTGCCACCGATCGGCGGGGAAACATGGAACGACATGGCCGGAACTCCCTCTGTGGGTGGAGTAGGACGGAGCGTCTGCCCGTGGTCCCGGCGATGGAGATTTCGTGGAGGAGGGGGCTTGCGTTGCCCGACCGCACGAAGAGTTTCCCATCGCCGTATCTGGACGCATCCAGGCATCGGCTGGTGATGGGGAAAGAATAGGGGAGGGGTGGATTCCCTCCATTCTACGTGGGTTTGGCTGGCTATATGAAGAGTTTGCCAGCCCCATACCTTGGTATGGCCGCCAGCGGCGCGCACAGGAAGGTCCGGCAAGGGCGGCGGCATTCGAGAAAGAATTCGCCGCAGTGCGGGCGCAGTGAAGGAGCCGGATTCACTGCTGCAAGGAGGAGCGTGCCATGCCGGGCTCCCATATTCGCCGCGGATATGTGCTGTCGGCGGTGCTGGTGGCGGCGCTGGCCGCCTCGGGCTACGGGCTCTGGCGCGTCGAAAGCCATCCGCCGGCGCCGCTGCCGGCGCCCGCGCCGGTGCCGGTCGAGGTGGCGCAGGCCGCACGGCGCGACGTGCCGGTATATCTCAGCGGCATCGGCACGGTGCAGCCCTTCAACAGCGTGACCGTGCGCTCGCGCGTCGACGGGCAGTTGCAGCAGGTGCTGTTCAAGGAAGGCCAGGATATCCGGCAGGGCGACCTGCTGGCGGTGATCGACCCGCGCACCTTCGAGGCGGCGCTGCAACAGGCGCAGGCCAAGCTGGAACAGGACGAGGCGTCGCGCGCCAATGCCCAGCTGATCCTCGACCGCGACACCCAGCTCGGCAAGGACGCCTTCGCCAGCACCCAGGCAGTCGACAACCAGCGCAGCGCGGTGCAGCAGCTCGACGCCCAGATCGCGCAGGACAAGGCGGCGATCTCCACCGCGCAGACGCAGCTCTCCTATACCCGCATCACCGCGCCGCTCGACGGCCGCGCCGGGTTGCGGCTGGTGGACGAGGGCAACATCGTCCACGCGACCGATACCAACGGCCTGGTGGTCATCAACCAGCTGCACCCGATCGCGGTGATCTCGACCCTGCCGCAGGCCGACGTGCCGGCGATCCGCGCCGCGCTCACCAAGGGCGCGACGCAGGCGCAGGCGGTGTCGCGCGAGCAGGGACAGACGCTCGCCACCGGCACGGTCGAGCTGATCGACAACAAGATCGACCCGCAGAGCGGCACGCTGCAGGTCAAGTCCGTTTACGCCAACATCGACGACGCCCTGTGGCCGGGCCAGTATGTCGAGGTGCGGGTGCGGGCGGCGACCCTGCCCGGCGTCGTCACCGTGCCCTCGGATGCGGTGCAGCGCGGGCCGTCCGGCGAGTTCGTCTTCGTCGTCGGCGCCGACAGCCGGGTGGCGGTGGCGCCGGTGACGGTGGGGCCGATCGCCGACGGCATCGCGGTGATCGAGAAGGGTCTCGATGAAGGCCGGACGGTGGTGGTGCGCGGCCAGTACCGCCTGACGCCCGGCACGGCGGTGGCACCGACGCCGTTCCAGGCCGGCAGCGGGAGCTGAATCTCATGTCGCTCTCGTCCTGGTTCATCCGCCACCCGATCGGCACCTCGCTGCTGATGGCCGGGCTGCTGATGATCGGCGCCGCCGCCTTTCCTCTGCTGCCGGTGGCGCCGCTGCCGGAGGTGGACTTCCCGACGCTGTCGGTTTCCACCCAGCTGCCGGGTGCCAGCCCGGAGATCATCGCCTCCTCGGTGACGCAGCCGCTGGAGCGGCAGTTCGGCGAGATTCCCGGCCTGTCGCAGATGACCTCGATCTCGACGCTGGGCAATTCGTCGATCACCCTGCAATTCGGCCTCGACGTCGACATCAACGCGGCGGCGCAGGACGTGCAGACGGCGATCAACGCCGCCGGCGGCCAGCTGCCGACCGACCTGCCGGCACCGCCGACCTATCGCAAGGTGAACCCGGCCGATCCGCCGATCCTGGTGCTGGCGCTGAGCTCAAAGACGCTGCCGATCACGCAGGTCGACGACTACGCCGAGAACGTGCTGGAGCAGCATGTCAGCCAGATCGGCGGCGTCGGCCAGGTGGTGGTCTACGGCCAGCAGAAGCCCTCGGTGCGGATCCAGGTCGATCCGGCCAAGGTGGCCAATCTCGGCCTGTCGCTGGAGGATCTGCGGCAGGCGATCGTCTCGCTGACGGTGAACGATCCCAAGGGCACGGTGCAGGGGCGCCAGCGCACCTTCACCCTGTTCGACAACGACCAGCTCACCTCGGCCGGGCCGTGGCAGGACGCCATCCTCGCCTATCGCGACGGCGCCCCGGTGCGGGTGCGCGACATCGGCACCGCCGTCGACGCGCCGGAGAACGACCAGCTCGCCGCCTGGTCGAATGGCGAGCCGGCCGTGCTGATGCCGGTGTTCAAGCTGCCCGGCGCCAACGTCATCGAGACGGTGGAGCAGATCAAGGCACAGCTTCCCGCCCTGCTCGCCACCGCGCCGGCGGGCGTCGAGCTGACCATATTGAGCGACCGCACCGGCACCATCCGTGCCTCCGTCGAGGATGTCGAGAAGACGCTGATCATCACCGTGGTGCTGGTGGTGGCGGTGATCTTCGTGTTCCTGCGCAGCCTGTGGGCGACGGTGATCCCCTCGATCGCGGTGCCGCTGGCGATCATCGGCACCTTCGCGGCGATGTACGGCCTCGGCTACAGCCTCGACAACCTGTCGCTGATGGGGCTGTCGATCGCGGTGGGCTTCGTGGTCGACGACGCCATCGTCATGCTGGAGAACATCGAACGGCATCTGGAGATGGGCAAGACGCCGCTCGAGGCGGCCCTCGACGGCTCGGCGGAGATCGGCTTCACCATCCTGTCGATCAGCCTGTCGCTGATCGCGGTGTTCATCCCGCTGCTGCTGATGGGCGGGCTGGTCGGCCGGCTGTTCCGCGAATTCGCCATCACCGTGACCATCACCATCGCGATCTCGGCCTTGGTGTCGCTGACGCTGACCCCGATGCTGTGCGCGCTGTTCCTCAAGCCGAAGACACAGGTGGCGCACGGCCGGCTCTATCTATGGTCCGAGCGCGGCTTCGACGCCTTGCTGGCGGGATATGCCCGCACGCTCGACATCGCCCTCGACCATCGCCGCGCCACCCTGGCCGTGTTCGCCGCGGCGGTGGCGGCGACCGGGGTGCTGTTCTACGAGATCCCCAAGGGATTCTTCCCCTTGCAGGATACCGGCCTCATCATCGGCGTGTCGGAGGCGGCGCAGGACATCTCCTTCACCCAGATGGTGCAGCACCAGCTGGAACTCGGCCGGATCGTCCTCTCCGATCCGGATGTCGCCACCGTCGGCATGGGGGTCGGCGCCGGCGCCGGCCAGACGGTGAACAATGGCCGCATGTTCATCACCCTGAAGCCGCGCGACGAGCGTCAGGCCTCGGTGTTCCAGATCATCGACCGGCTGAACGCCAAGCTCGCCAAGGTGGAGGGCGCTGCGCTGTTCCTGCAGGCGGCGCAGGATCTCAATGTCGGCGGCCGGGTGTCGCGCACGCAGTTCCAGTACACGCTGCAGGACGGCGACATCGCCGAGCTCAATGAATGGGCGCCGAAGATGCTGGCCAAGCTGAAGACGCTGCCGCAGCTGAGCAGCCTCGCCAGCGACCAGCAGACCGGCGGCGCGACGCTGACGCTGAGCATCGACCGCGACCAGGCGGCGCGGCTCGGCATCAGCCCGGCCGACATCGACAACACGCTCTACGACGCCTTCGGCCAGCGGCAGGTGACGCAGTACTTCACCCAGCTGAATTCCTACCATGTGATCCTGGAATTGCTGCCGCAGCTGCAGAACTCGCCGCGGGCGCTGGACGAGATCTATCTCACCTCGCCGGTGACCGGCGCCAAGGTGCCGCTCTCGGTGCTGGCGAAATGGACCAGCGAGCCGACGAGCTTCCTGTCGATCAACCACCAGTCGCAATTTCCCTCGGTGACGCTGTCGTTCAACCTCGCCCCCGGCGCGGCGCTCGGCGACGCGGTGGCGGCGATCCACCAGGCGGAAGCCGAAATCGGCAAGCCGGCGACGCTGACCGGCACCTTCCAGGGCAATGCGCAGGCCTTCCAGGCCTCGCTGGCGAGCGAGCCGGTGCTGGTGCTGGCGGCGCTCGTCGTGATCTACATCATTCTCGGCGTGCTCTATGAGAGCTATGTCCACCCGATCACCATCCTGTCGACGCTGCCCTCGGCCGGGCTCGGGGCGCTGATCATGCTGTGGCTGTTCGGCTTCGACTTCTCGATCATCGCGCTGATCGGCATCATCCTTTTGATCGGCATCGTGAAGAAGAACGGCATCATGATTGTCGACTTCGCCATCGAGCGCGAGCGCGGCGAGAACATGTCGGCGCATGACGCCATCCGCGAGGCCTGCCTGCTGCGCTTCCGGCCGATCCTGATGACCACCTTCGCCGCGCTGCTGGCCGGCGTGCCGTTGATGATCGGCCATGGCACCGGCTCGGAGCTGCGCCAGCCGCTCGGCTACGCCATCGTCGGCGGCCTCGTCGTCAGCCAGATGCTGACGCTCTACACCACGCCGGTGATCTATCTCGCCCTTGACGGCCTGCGCGCGCGGTTCGCCCGCCGGGGCGAGGCTTCCGTCCCTTCCTGAGGAGACCTTCATGCGCATCGTCATCGCCGGCGGTTCGGTCGGCGGGCTGTTCGCCGCCGAGCTGCTGCGCCGGGCCGGGCACGACGTCACCATTTACGAGCGCTCGTCGTCGGGACTGGAGGGGCGCGGCGCCGGCCTCGTCGCCCAGCAAGAGGTGTTCGCCATGCTGCGCGAGGCCGGCGTCGAGCATGTGGCGCGGTTTGGCGTCGAGGCGCGGGAGCGCATCGTGCTCGACCGCGCCGGCGCCATAGTCCACCGGCAGGCGACGCCGCAGACGCAGCTGTCCTGGGACCGGCTGTTCCGGGTGTTCCGCGAGCGGGTGCCGGAGGGCTCCTATGTCGGCGGCCGGGCGGTGACGGGGGTGACGCAGGAGGCGGGCCGCGCGCTGGTGCATCTCGCCGACGGCACGACGCAGGCGGCGGATCTGGTGATCGCCGCCGACGGGCTCGGCTCGACCCTGCGCGCCGCGGTGGCCGGGCCGGGGGCGCGGCCCGCCTATGCCGGCTACGTTGCCTGGCGCGGCCTGGTGCCGGAGACGGCGGTGCCGGCGGAAGCGGCGGCGGTGCTGTTCGAGCGCTTCGCCTTCTACGACATGCCGGGCGCGCAGGCGCTCGGCTATCTGGTGCCCGGGCCGGACGGGGCCATCGCGCCGGGCCGGCGGCGCTACAACTGGGTCTGGTACCGCCGCTCTACGCCGGAGCAGCTGGCGGAGGTGCTCACCGATGCCGACGGGCAGCCGCATGATTTCTCGCTGGCGCCGGGGCAGATGCGGCCCGAGGCGGCGGAGGCGCTGCGCGCCGATGCGCTCCGGCTGCTGCCGCCGGCCTTCGCCGCGGCGGTGGAGGCCGAGCCGCGCCCGTTCGTGCAGGCGATCTTCGACTATGCGGCGCCGCGCCTGGTGGCGGGGCGGCTGGTGCTGATCGGCGACGCCGCCTTCGTCGCCCGGCCGCACACCGCCATGGGCGTCGCCAAGGCGGCCGGCGACGCCTTCGCCCTGCGCGACGCGCTGGCCGGGGCGAGGGAACTGCCGGCGGCGCTGGCGGCGTTCGAGCGGGCGCGCCTGGAGCATGGGCGCGCCGTGGTCGCCTATGGCCGGCGGCTGGGCGCCTCGCTCGGCTGAGACGGTGCGCCAGCCGGCTCAGTAATAGCGCGGGCTCAGCGGCCCGCGCGGGGCCTGCCCCAGCAGGGCGACGACCACGATGCCGGCCAGCGCGCCCCAGTAGCAGAGCTGGAACCCATCGATATAGGCGAGCACGTTGGCCTCCCGCGCCACCAGGCCGGCAAGGCTGGCGACGCCGCGCGCGCCGGCGGTCTGTGCCGAGCCGCCGGCATCGGCGAAGGGCGCGGTGAAGCCGTGCAGCGCGTCCGCGACCCTGGAGCTGTCGGCCGGGAGATGCAGGCCGAGCAGATAGGAATGCAGCTGCTCGCGATGGCGCAGGAAGGTCGTCATCACGCTGATGCCCATCTCGGCGCCGCCGAGGCGCAGCACCTGGATATAGGCGCCGACGGCCGTCGCCTGCCTGGGGTCGGAATTGGTGAGCAGGTACACCACCGCCGCCAGGAAGGTGAAGCCCTGGCCGACCGACTGAATCAGCAGCATCGGCAGGAAGGTCCAGGGCGACCATTCATGGGTGATCTGCGTGCCCATATGCGCGGCGACGGCGAAGGCGAGGAAGCCGATCAGCAGGCTCAGCCGCGCGTCGAACAGGCGGATCATGATCACCGCGACCGGCATGACCACCATTAGTGGCAGCGCGACGCCGACGACGATCGGCCCGCCGATCTCCTCCGGGCGCAGACCGACGACGTTGGAGAGGAAGTTCGGCACCAGCAGGCTGTTCGACATGCTGGCGAGGTTGAAGCAGAGGATGACCAGGAAGCCGAGGATGATGTTGGGCTTGGCGATGACGCGATGGCTGGCCCATGGCGCCTTGACCAGCAGCTCGTTGGCGAAGAAGCCGAGATGCAAGGTGATGCCGGCCAGCAGCAAGGTGAGGATCAGCCCGGATTGCAGCCAGTCCAGCCGGTTGCCCTGGTCCAGCGCGACATAGACCAGCGCCCAGCTGGTGCCGAGCAGCGCCATGCCGCCCCAATCCGCCCGTTGCAGCAGGGCGAAGTCGATCTTTTCCACCGGCGAGCCGAGGCGCACGAGAATGCCGATCACCGGGGCGAGGAAGACGTCCTGCCAATAGACCCACTGCCAGGACAGATGGGTCTCGTAGAAGCCGACGATCGCCACCCCGGTGCTCTGCGAGAAGGCGAGGCGGAAGGCGTAGACGGCGAGCGCAGGCACCCACCATTTCAGCGGCAGGTTGCGGAAGATGATCATGATCGTCGCCGGAATGAAGATTCCGAGCATGAAGCCGCGCAGCCCGTGCAGGATCGCCAGCGTCTCCCAGTTGCGCACCTCGGGGATGATCAGCGACACCACCGCATAGGCGAGGCTGGGCCAGAACAGCACCCGGCCGACGCCGAAGGTGGCCGCCAGCCAGGCGACCGCCGGGGCGATGAATATCTGCGGCGCGGTGGCGATGGTGGAAAGCCAGGCGCCCTGATCGAAGCTGAGATGGAAGGCGCCGCGCAGGTCCGGCAGGCCGATGGAGAACAGCCGCGTGTCGAAGCCGACGAGGAAGGAGCCGAGCAGCACCGCGGCGGCGGCGAGGGCCGGCCGGCCATAGGGCCGGTCCTGCGCCGGGGCGGGAGGGGCGGCGGCGAGGGCTGCCATCAACGTCACTCCGCCCGGTCGATGTGGATCTTCGCCTCGACCGACATGCCGGCGCGCAGCCGATCGGTCAGCGCCTGTCCCGGCTCGATGGCGATGCGCACCGGGATGCGCTGCACCACCTTGGTGAAGTTGCCGGTGGCGTTGTCCGGCGGCAGCAGCGCGAAGACCGAGCCGCTCGCCGGCGAGATGCGCTCCACCCTTCCGCGCAGGCTCTGGCCGGGGAAGGTATCGACGGTGATATCGACCTTCTGGCCGGGCGCGACGTGGGTGAGCTGCGTCTCCTTGAAATTGGCGATGACGTAGACATTGGGGATCGGCACCGCGGCGATGAGGTTGGTGCCGATGTTCACATAGTCGCCGACCTGCACCAGGCGGGTGCCGACGATGCCGTCGAAGGGAGCGGCGACCCGGGTGTAGCCGAGCTTCAGATCGGCGGTCTTCAGATTGGCATTGGCGGCGTCGAGATTGGCGCGCAGCGTGCCCTCCTGCCCGGTCAGCACGTCGAGCTGGCGCTTCTGCGCCTCGATCGCCGCCTCGGCGGAGCGGACGTCGGCCTGCGCCTTGGCGAGGTTGGCGGTGGCCTGCTGGAGCTTCTGCTCGGTGCCGGCGATGCCGCCCTTCACCAGCGTCTGCTGCCGATCGAACTCCTCGCTCATCTCCACCTCGGCGGCCTTGGCCGAAACCAGCTGCGCTTCCGCCTGGTTGATGACCGCCTGTTGCAGCTCTTCCTGGTTCTTCAGATTGGTGAGCGCCGCCTGCGCCCCTTCCACCGCCGCCTGCGCGCCGTCGCGGGCGGCCTGGTAATCGGCCGGATCGATCTCGACCAGGGGCTCGCCGGCCTTTACCGCCTGATAGTCGTCGACCAGCACCTGCAGCACGTTGCCGCTGATGCGGGCGCTGAGCGTCGAGACATCGGCGCGCACATAGGCGTCGTCGGTGTATTGCAGCGGCTGGTCGCTGGCCCATTCGCCCCAATGGTCGTTGGTGTAGATCAGCAACCCGCCCACGGCGAGGATCGCCGCCAGCGGGATCAACAGCCGGCGCAGGCTGGCGCCGAGCGAGCGCGGCGCCTCGTCGCCCGACGGAGCCGCAGCTGACGGAGTGGGGCTCGGCGCGGCGGGGCTCGGTGCGGTGGGGCTCGGCGCGGCAGGGCTCGATGAGGTCGGGCCGGTTGCGGCGGGGCCGGTCGCGGGTTCATCGGGGGGTGTCTGGACGGCCATGGTCACGGGTGCCTTGCATCGGGCGGACACTGCACCGCCGGCCCGGTGACCATGACGATCATCGGGCCGGCGGGCTTTTCAAAATCCATTTCAAACCGTCGGCGGCGTGTGGGTCCGCAACGGCAGGTGGAGGAGCATGTCACCCGGCGCGGCGGCGGGCCAGAGCCGCGAGCTGCAGCACGGTCGCCACCGCCGAGAGGCCGACGCCGAGGGCGCAGACGGCGGTCCAGCCGCCGGCGTTCCAGGCGAGGCTCGCCGTGCCGGAGCCCAGGGCGCCGCCGAGGAACATCGCCCCCATCAGCACGGTGTTCAGACGGGCGCGGGCGGCCGGGCGCAGCGAGAACACGATGTGCTGGTTGGAGACCAGCGCGCTCTGGATGCCGAAATCGAGCAGGATCACCCCGACCACCAGGCCGGCCAGCGAGCCCCAGGCACCGAACACCAGCCACGACGCCAGCGTGACCGCCGCGCCCAGCATCACCGCCTGCGAGGCGCCGCGCCTGTCGGCGAAGCGGCCGGCGAGCGGAGCGGCGAGGATGCCGACCGCGCCGACCAGGCCGAACAGGCCGGCAATATCGGCGCCGAAGCCGAAGCGCGGTTCCTCCAGCCGGAAGGCGAGGATGGTCCAGAACGCGGTGAAGGCGGCGAACAGCGCCGCCTGGGTCAGCGCCGCCAGCCGCAGCGCCGGGAACTCGTTCCACAGATGCACGATGGAGTGCAGCAGCCGGCCATAGGGCAGGGTGGAATCCGGCCGGCTGTGCGGCAGGGTGAGCGCCATCAGCCCGGCGGCGGCCAGCGCCATCGGCACCGCCAGCCAGAACATTTCGCGCCAGCCGCCATGGGTGGCGACGAAGCCGGCGAGGGTGCGGCTGAGCAGGATGCCGGTCAGCACCCCGGCCATCACCGTGCCGACGGTGGCGCCGCGCCGCTCCGGCGCGGCGAGATGGGCGGCGAGCGGCACGATTTGCTGCGCCACGGTGGCGGCGAGGCCGACTGCCAGCGAGGCGAGCACGATCATCAGCCCGGTGGGGGCGATGGCGGCCAGTACCAGCGCCGCCGCCAGCACGACGAACTGCGCGACGATCAGCCGGCGCCGCTCGACGAGATCGCCGAGCGGGACGAGCAGGAACAGCCCGATGGCATAGCCGAGCTGGGTCGCGGTGGGGATCGCCGCGGTGGCGGCGCCGGGCAGGTCCTGCTCGATGATGGCGAGCATGGGCTGGTTGTAATAGATGTTGGCCACGGCGACGCCGGCGGCGGCCGCCATGGCGAAGGTGGTGCCAAGGCCGAGGACGCCCGGCGTCGGCGCGGTGTGGGCGTGCACGCTTTCGAGCACGCTTTTCTGCGTGGTCATGATGGTATCTCCTGCGCGCCCGGCGCCGGATGCCCGGCCTGCGCGGGTGGCGCGGGCGGGTTCTCCGAGGTCGGGCGCGACGGTGCGTTGTCGGTTGTGCTGAAAATAGTGTTCGGCGGGATTTGATATAGTGTCTTGTCGTGATGCACGATTATATCGGATCTTGATGTAATGGATTTCGCCGCCCTGGCCGTTCTGGTGGAGACCGCTTCCGCGGGGAGCCTGGCGGGGGCAGCGCGGCGGCTGCGGCTGTCGCCGATGAACGCCACGCGCCTGCTGGCCGGGCTGGAGAAGGAACTCGGGGTGCGGCTGGTGCACCGCACCACCCGTTCGCTGTCGCTGACCGATGACGGCCTGTCGTTTCTGCCGCATGCGGAGACGCTGCTGGAGGAGCGCGCAGCGGCGCTGGCCAGCGTGCGCGGCCGGCAGGACGGCGCCAGCGGCCTGCTGCGGCTGAGCGCCTCGCTGGCCTTCGGCCGGCAGGTGGTGGCGCCGCTGGCGGCGGAATTCATGGCGACGCATCCGCGGGTGACCATCGACCTGCAGCTCTCCGACAGCCTGGTCGACATCGTCGCCGAGGGGCTGGACCTTGCGATCCGCATCGCGCCGCTGGACGACAGCAGCCTGATCGCCCAGCGGCTGGCCGACAATCCGCGCCGGCTGGTGGCGGCGCCGGCCTATCTCGACCGGCACGGCGCGCCGGCGACCCTCGCCGAACTGGCGGGGCACCAATGCCTGACGGTGAGCGCGGCGCCGCATTGGAGCTTCCGGGTCGGCGGCGCGATCCGGCGGGTGAAGGTGGCGGGGCGGTTCTCCGCCAATTCGATCGACGCCATCCACGAGGCCTGCCGGGGCGGCCTCGGCATCGCCAATCTGTCGGACTGGAACCTCAGGGACGACGTCGCGCGCGGGCTGCTGCGCCCGGTGCCCCTCGCCGATGCCGAGCCGGAGCCGCTGGCCATCTGGGCGGTCTACCCGACGCGGCGGCTGGTGCCCGCCAAGGTGCGGCTGTTCATCGAGGCGCTGGCGCGCCGGCTGAAGGCCGAGGCGGCGGCAGGGTGACGTCCGCCCCCTGACGGCCGCTTCCCTGACGGCCGCTTCCCTGCCGGCCGCTTCCCGCCGCTGCAGGCGAGCTCAGCCCTGCAGCAGGGTGCGGCCGGCGCCGGGAAGGGTGATCGAGATCTGGCCGCCCCAGACACCATCGGGCGGATCGATGCGGATCTCGCCGTCATGCGCGTTGACGATGGTGCGGCACATGGCGAGGCCGAGGCCCATGCCGCCCGCCTTGGTGGTGAAGAACGGCTCGAAGGCCTTCTGCGCCGCCTCGGCGGCGAAGCCCGGCCCGGAATCGCGCACCTCGATGCCGACCTTTCCGCCGATACGCCAGGTGCGAACGGCGATGCGGCGCTCGCCGGCCGGCTGTGCGTGCATCGCCTGGACGGCGTTGGTGATCAGGTTGATCAGCACCTGCTGCAGCATGATGCGATCGCCCTCCACCGCGAGGCCGTCGGCCTCCAGCGTCGGCGTCAGCGCCACGCCATGGGCGGCGATCTCGTGCTGCACCAGCCGCATCGCCTCCTCGACCAGGGAATCGACGTCGAGGCGGGTGCGTTCCGGCTCGAGCTTGGTCATGAAGGAGCGCACCCGGCGCACCACCTGCGAGGCGTGCCGGGCGGCCTCGCCGGCGGCATCGAGCGAGGCGCGGACCTCGGCGAGGTTGGGGGGATCGCGGTCCATCCAGCGGCTGGCCGCCGCGGCATAGGCCGAGATGGCGGCGAGCGGCTGGTTGATCTCATGGGCGATGGAGGCGGAGACCTCGCCGATGGTGGCGGCGCGCAGGGCGTGGTCGAGCTGGCTGCGGGTGCGCTGCAGCGCCTCCTGGACGCGAATGCGCTCGGTGATGTTGAGCACGCTGGCCTGCACCCGGTCCAGAAGTTCCGGCGGCGGGAAGTTGAACGCGACCAGCACGCGCAGCAATTCGCCCTGGTGGGTGCGGATGCCGGCCTCGCCCTGGTAATGCGGCGCACCCGAATCGAGCGCGAGGAGGAAGCCGATGAAATCCTCGTCGGGATCGGTAAGGAACCCGTCGAGATGGGTGAAGAACTCCTCCTTCGAGGCGACCCCCATCAGCCGCAGCCCGGTGCTGTTCACATCGGTCACGCGGACGCTGGCGCGGATGCGGCGCAGCAGCTCCGGATGCTGGGTGAAATGGAGCGCGAGGTCGTCGACGCCCTGCGCCCGCAGCGCGTCGAGCTCCGCCTTCACCGGCCGCAGATCATGTTCCCAGATCGCCACCGCCAGCGTTTCGAAGATGGTGCGGAAGCGCTGCTCGCTCTGGCTCAGGGCCTCGATATCGGCCTTGCGCTGGGTGATGTCGGTATTGGTCTCCAGCGTGGTGCCCTGATAGCGGCCGGGCTCGGTGCGCCGGCGCAGCCGGCTGAAGACATGGATGGTGCGCCCGTCGCGGGTGATCTGGGTGATCTCGCCCTCCCACGAACCGTCACGCGCCAGGGCGGCGCGGACGGCATCGCGCGACTGCGGATAGTGCGAGGCGAGCAGGGCATGCGAATCCTGCCCATGAGCCTCGGCGAAGCTCCAGCCATAGAGGACCTCGGCGCCGTGGTTCCAGTAGACCACCCGGCCGGCGGTGTCGGTGAGGAAGATGGCGTCGCTGGAGACGTCGAGCAGTTCCGCCTGCGAGGCGACGGTTTGCTGGTCGGCATAGCGCTTGAGGACGATGAAGGCGGTGGCGCCGATCGCCGCCAGGCTGAACAGCAGGCGCAGTATGGTATCGACAGAGAAATACTCGCCATGCCCATATAAGAAGCTGAAGAGGGCGAGGGCGATGCAGCCGACCGCCGTCGCGCGGATGGCGCGCTCCGACGCGGTGTCGCCGATGAGGATCAGTACCAGCACATACAGGACAGCGACGGCGCTGCTCAGCATGGTGAAAGTGTCGATGGCAAAGATCGCCGCGGCCAGAGCGGCGGCTCCGGCATAGCGACATCTCAATGCCAGAACGCTCGGCGCTGCTTGTCTTCGCATCCGGAACTAGGGAGCCATATTACGTGAGGTCAACTTGGCTCCATTATAAAGATCGTGCACGACATGTCATCGGCAAATGCGCTCCCTATCCCCCGTGCGAAGGTATGATTGGAGCGCCGGCGCGCCTCGCTATGCCGGCTCCGCCGCCGCCCGCAACACCGCCACAAGGCTGTCGACGTCACGCGGGCCGTCATAACGCACGCCATTGATGAACAGCGTCGGGGTGCCGTTGACGCCGCTGCGCAGGCCGCTGGAGAAATCCTGGCGGATCTTGTCGTCGTACCGCCCCTCGAAGGCGGCGACGAGATGCGCGCCGTCGAGGCCGATCGCCCGCGCATAGGCGTGGAGGCTGGCGTCGTCGAGCGCGTCCTGCCGTTCATAGAGAAGATCGTGCGCTTCCCAGAAGCGGCCGGCGGCAGCCGCCGCCTCGGCGAACTGGGCGGCGCGTCCGGCATGGGGATGCTGCTCGGTGAGCGGGAAATTGCGGAACACGAAGCGCAGCCGGTTGCCCATGGCCTGCTGCACCGCCTTGAGCACCGGATAGGCCTCGCCGCAATAGGGGCATTCGTAATCGCCATATTCGACCAGCGTGACCGGCGCGGCAGCCGGGCCCTGGCTGTGGTCGCCGGGGCCGACGGGGGGCTTGAGCGTGCTCATGACGCGGCTCCCGCCGAGCTGTTCTGCTCGACCAGCCGATCCAGCGCGTCGAGGATGCCATCGGCGCCGGGATTGAGACCGAGAGGCGAGACGTAGCTCCAGCGGATCACGCCGTCGCCATCGATGACGAACAGCGCCCGCTCCGAGGTGCCGTCATGGTCGCGATAGACGCCGTAGCGGCGTGCCACCCCGCCCTTGGGCTCGAAATCGGCCAGCAGCGGGAAATGCAGCTTGCGCTCGGCGGCGAAGGCGGCGTGGCACCACACCCCGTCGGTGGAGATGCCGACCAGCTGGGCGCCATAGCGGTGAAACTCGGAGAGCACTTCATTGTACAGCGCCATCTGGTCGCCGCAGACCGGGCTCCAATCGGCGGGATAGAAGGCGAGGATGACCGGACGACCCTTCAGATCGGCGAGGGAAAGCTGCTGGTCGGGCGTCGCCGGCAGAGTGAAGGCGGGAGCCTGCGCGCCGGGCTGCAGCACCGCAGCGGGAGAGGAAGCTTCAGGCATCGGGTTGTCTCCACTGGACCGCTGCCGGTGCCCTGCGGCACCGGCGCGAAGGGACCTGCGCTCAATGGTTCGAGCGGGTGCACTCGTAGAGGAACCAGGTGCGGCGTTCGGTCTCGTCGATCCAGTTCTCCAGCACGCTGGCGGTGGCCACGTCGTTATACTCGTCGCAGACGGCATGGGTGGAGCGCAGCGCCGCGGTGAGCTGCTGGTTGTCCTGCGCCAGCTCGGCGAGCATGTCCTGCGCCGTCACATATTCGGCGTCGTTATCGGCGATCCGCTGCAGCCGGGCGATATGGCCGATGGAGCGCAGCGTGGTGCCGCCGACCTTGCGGGCGCGCTCGGCGATATCGTCGGTCATGGCGAAGATCTGATCGCCCTGCTCGTCCAGCATCAGGTGGTAATCGCGGAAATGCGGCCCGGACAGATGCCAGTGGAAGTTCTTGGTCTTGAGGTAGAGCGCGAACACATCGGCCAGCAGAGTGGTGAGCGCGGCGGCGATGTCGCGCGTGGCGTCGGCCCCGAGATCGGTGGGGGTGCGGAGCGGCGCGATCTGGCGCGTCTTCGCCGGGATGTCGGTCATGGCACGTTCTCCAATCAGGCGGTTGAATTCAGTAGGGTGGCGTTGGCGCGCCGCGGAGCCCGCCGCATCGGCCGATGGCCGCCACCGGTAGCGGGATATCCGATGCAGGCGACGCTAGACCCGCCTTCCGGCCCGGGAAATCGGCCGTTCGGTTGGCGGCATCATACATGAGTTTGGAGGTTCCCCGCCGGGGGCATCCCTGCCACGGGGCAAGTCGTGGCGGCCCCTCGACCCCGCGCCTCCGCGGAAGGAGGAAAGTCAGGCCGTCCGGCTGAGGGCCTCGTCGAGGCAGGCGATCATCTCGCTGCCGTCGAACGGCTTGCTGAGGAAACCGACGGCACCGGAAGCCGTGACCTGGCGGCGCAGGCGCTCCTCGGGGAAGGCGGTGATGAAGATGAGCGGCATGCGGTGGCCGCCCTGGCGCAGACGGGCCTGCAGCTCGACGCCGCTCATGCCGGGCATCTGCACATCGGTGATGACGCAATCGCTGTCGAGCAGCCGCGGCGAATGGAGAAAATCCTCGGCCGACGCGAAGGTACTGGTATCGAAACCCAACGAGCGCACCAGGCTGGCGGTCGCGGTCCGCACCGACTCGTCATCATCGATGATCGAGATCATTGCGGTCTGGCTCACGATGGTTGCTTCCTTCTTGCTGATCGGGACGCGTACCGACCGCGCGCCTCTCGTCATCTTCTATAGCGTCAGCACCGTGAGTTTCGAAATTATATGAAGGTTTGCGTCATCTATCTCTTCGGTGCCGCAAGACCGAGGGTCTCGGCCATGCGCACCAGATCGGCGAGCGAGCGGGCGCCCATCTTCTTCATCACGTGACCGCGGTGGATCTTGACGGTGATCTCGCTGAGGCCGATCTCCGCCGCCACCTGCTTGTTCATCAGGCCGGAGGTGACGAGCGCCATCACCTCCTTCTCGCGCGCGGTGAGCGTCTCGTAGAGTTCCTGCACGCCGGCGACCGCCCGGTCGGCGAGGCGGCGGGCGCGGTCCTGCTCGATCGCCGCCGAGACGGCGTCGAGAATGTCCTGGTCGCGGAACGGCTTGGTGAGGAAGTCGACCGCCCCCGCCTTCATCGCCCGCACCGTCATCGGTATATCGCCATAGCCGGTCATGAAGATCACCGGCATGTTGCGCTCGCTGCGCGCCAGCTGCGCCTGGAAGTCGAGGCCGCTGACGCCGGGCAGGCGGATGTCGAGCACCAGACAACGCGGGACATCCGGCAGCTTCGCCGCCAGGAATTCCGCCGCCGAGCCGAACAGTTCGACCCCGAGGCCGATGGAACGGAACAGGCTGGACAGCGCCTCGCGCAGGGGCTGGTCGTCGTCGACCACGATGACCAGCGGTTCGGTCGGCTCGGATGCGGCGCGGCGCGGCGGGGAGGTCGCAATCACGGGGTCGGCTCCTTGAGCGCAGGCAGGAGGACGCGGAACGTCATTCCGCGACCGGCGTTGGGGGTGGCTTCGATGCGGCCCATATGGGTCTCGACGATCGACCGGCAGATCGACAGCCCCAGCCCCATGCCCTGGGATTTGGAACTGTAGAACGGCTCGAACAGCCGTGGCAGGGCCTCGGCGGCGACGCCGATGCCGCGATCGGTGAACGCGACCTCGACCACCGGCTCGCCCGCCTCGTCGCGTCCCGGCCGGGATGCCACGACCAGCGGCCGGCCGCCGGCCAGCCCGTCCATCGCCTGCGCCGCGTTGATGGCGAGATTGATCAGCACCTGCTGAAGCTGCACCCGGTCGCCCTTCACCTGCGGCAATCCCGGCGCCAGCTCCAGCCGCAGCTGGACGCGATGGCGGTGCAGCTCCCGCTCGATGATGCCGAGCGTTTCCTCGATCAGCTCGTTGAGGGCGATGGGCTCGTGGCGGAGTTCGTCGCGGCGCGACAGCGCGCGCAGCCGCGCCACCACGTCGCTGGCCCGGCGCCCATTGGCGATCATCCGCTCGACCGAGGCGACGGCCTCGGCGACATCGGGAACCGGCCGGCGCAGCCAGCGCAGACCGGCCTCGCCATTGGTGACCACCGCCGCCAGCGGCTGGTTCACCTCATGGGCGATCGAGGCCATCAGCTGGCCGAGCGTCGCCACCCGCGTCACCTGGGCGAGTTCCGCCTGGGCCTGGAGCAGGCGGTCCTCGGCCCGCTTGCTGCCGGTGATGTCGTTATTGGTTTCCATGGTCGCCATCGGCCGGCCCTGCGGGTCGCGGTGCAGCGACCAGCGGCTGGTGACGAGGACATGGGTGCCGTTCTTGCAGGTGTGGCGCAGCTCGCCTTCCCAGCGGGCGTCGCGATGCAGCTGCTCGGTTGCCGCCTCGCGGCTGGAGGGAAACACCGTGCGCAGCAGCTCGGTGGTCTTCTGCCCCACCGCCTCGCCGGCGGACCAGCCATAGAGCTCCTCGGCACCGCGATTCCAGTAGAGGATGGTGTCGTCATCGTCGCGCACCAAAATGGCGTCGTGCGTCAGGTCCAGCAGCGCCGCCTGGCCGCGCAGCGTTTCGGTCGAGCGGCTGTAGCGGAGCGACAGCAGGGTCACGATGACGATGGCGACGATGGCGACAATCGCCCGCATCACCGCCTGCAATTCGTTGCCCTCTCCATGGACGGCGAGGAAGCTCGCCGCGGTCAGCCCGATGCAGACGGTGCCGGCCAGCAGGATGCCCCGCGGGGTCAGGCGGTCGGCCGCCAGCATCACCACCGCGACATAGAGCACGGCGATGGCGATATCGAGCGACGTCAACGTGTCGATGGCGAAGATGATCGCCGCGAGCAGCGCCGCCAGCACCGGCAGCAGCGTTCGGCCGGGCCGGAACAGGGCGGCGAGCCGAGCTGTCACGCCAACACTCCACCGCCCGGCCGGCAAGCCGGGTGCGCGGCGACGGGATGCGGGCGCGCGCGGCGCGTGAAGGCAGGGCGCGCCAAGGAATGACGCGGCGAGACGGAACGCAGTATCCGCCCGAAGGGGGCAAGGGCACAAATCATGCCGCATGCTAGCAAATTCCCGCTCCCGCAAGCCTATACAAACGTATGTTTTTCATCGACTGATCGTATGCTGAAGCGAGCAGACGTAGAATTGAGCCGAAGGTTAGATCGTCGATAGTCACGGGAAAAGGCCATACCTCGCATCGAGGTGTGCCGCCCGATTCCACACCCATCGATGAATGAGGAATGCCATGAGCCGGAACATCGCCGATCTGACGATCACCACCCTGGCCCAGATCGGGGTCAAGCGGATCTACGGCGTGGTAGGCGACAGTCTGAACGGCCTGACCGAGGCGATCCGCCGGACCGATGCCATCGACTGGGTGCATGTGCGTCACGAGGAGGTCGCCGCCTTCGCCGCCGCCGGCGAGGCCGCGATCACCGGCGAGCTGGCGGTGTGCGCCGGATCCTGCGGGCCGGGCAACCTGCACCTCATCAACGGCCTGTTCGACGCGCAGCGCTCGCGGGTGCCGGTGCTGGCCATCGCGGCGCAGATCCCCTCCTCGGAAATCGGCGGCGGCTATTTCCAGGAGACGCATCCGCAGAACCTGTTCCGCGAATGCTCGGTCTATTGCGAGCTGGTGTCCGACCCGGCGCAGATGCCCTTCGTGCTGGAGAACGCCATCCGCGCCGCCCTCGGCCGGCGCGGCGTCGCCGTGGTGGTGATACCGGGCGATATCGCGCTGAAGCCCGCCCCCGAGCGGCCGGTTTCCGCCGCCGCCGGCCTCAAGCCGCCGGTGCCGGTGGTGAAGCCGGCGGATGAGGAGATCGACCGGCTCGCGGCACTGCTCAACGCCGCCGCGCGCGTCACGCTGTTCTGCGGGCGCGGCTGCGCCGGCGCGCATGAACCGCTGATGGCACTGGCGGAAAAGCTGAAGAGCCCGATCGTTCACGCTCTGGGCGGCAAGGAGCATGTCGAATACGACAATCCCTACGATGTCGGCATGACCGGCTTCATCGGCTTCGCCTCCGGCTATGAGGCGATGCACGATTGCGACACGCTGCTGCTGCTCGGCACCGACTTTCCCTACAAGCAGTTCCTGCCCACCGGCATCAAGATCGCGCAGGTCGATATCCGCCCCGAGCAGCTCGGCCGGCGCTGCGCGCTGGAGCTCGGCCTCGTCGGCGATGTCGCGACGACGCTGGAGGCCCTGATCCCCATGATCGCCACCAAGGACGACCGGCTGCATCTCGACGACGCCGTGGCGCGCTATCGCAAGTCGCGCAAGGGGCTGGACGACCTCGCGACCGGCACGCCGGGCCGCAAGCCGATCCATCCGCAATATCTCGCGCGCCTGGTCAGCGAGGCGGCGGCGGAGGATGCGGCGTTCACCTTCGATGTCGGCACCCCGACCATCTGGGCGGCGCGCTACCTCGCCATGAACGGCAAGCGGCGGATGGTCGGCTCGCTGGTGCACGGCTCGATGGCCAACGCCATGCCGCAGGCGATCGGCATCCAGGCGTCGCAGCCGGGCCGCCAGGTGATCTCGCTCTCCGGCGATGGCGGCTTCACCATGCTGATGGGCGACCTGATCACGCTCAAGCAGGAAAAGCTGCCGGTGAAGGTGGTGATCTTCAACAACGGCACGCTCGGCTTCGTGGCGCTGGAAATGAAGGCGAACGGCTTTGTCGAGATCGGCACCAATCTCGACAACCCCGATTTCGCCGCGATGGCCCGCGCCATGGGCATCCATGGCGTGCGGGTGGAGGACCCCGGCGATCTGCCCGCGGCGGTGGCCGAGGTGCTCGCCCATGACGGGCCGGCGGTGCTCGATGTCGTCACCGCGACGCAGGAGCTCTCCATGCCGCCGACCATCGAGCTCGCGCAGGCCAAGGGCTTCGGCCTGTGGATGATCCGGGCGGTGATGAGCGGGCGCGGCGACGAGGTGCTCGACCTCGCCAAGACCAACCTGCTGTCGCGCTGAAGCGCGACGATCTGCGCGCGGCAGACGATCCGCGCGCGACACATGAGGCGAAGGACGGCGGGGCGTCTTCCGGTGGGAAGACGCCCCGCTGCTATGGCGATTGCTTATGGCGATTGCTTATGGCGATGCATGGCGCGTGCCGTTCGCCGAGGACGTGGCCGGACCCGAGGCGGTGCCGGCATCGCCACGCAGAACGGCGCGGCATGCCGGGAGGGCGCGCCGCGCCGCAGGTTCGTCCGGCCGTGGCCGGCTCGGCGATGGGCGGTTCAGCTCTGGATGAAGGCGAGCAGATCCGGGTTGAGCACGTCGGCATGGGTGGTGAGCATGCCATGGGGAAAGCCCGGATAGACCTTCAGCGTGCCGTTCTGCACCAGCTTGACCGACTGGCGGCCGGCGGCGTCGATGGGCACGATCTGGTCGTCGTCGCCGTGCAGCACCAGCACCGGCACCGAAATGGCCTTGAGGTCCTCGGTCTGGTCAGTCTCGGAAAAGGCCTTGATGCCTTCGTAATGGGCCTTGTTGCTGCCCATCATGCCCTGGCGCCACCAATTGCGGATGGTGCCTTCGGAAATCTTGGCGCCCGGACGGTTGAAACCGTAGAACGGGCCGGTCGGCAGATCGAGGAAGAACTGCGCGCGATTGGCCGCCTGGGCGGCGCGCAGGCCGTCGAACACCTCGATCGGCAGGCCGCCGGGGTTGCTCTCGGTCTTCACCATCAGCGGCGGCACGGCAGACACCAGCACCGCCTTGGCGACGCGGCCGGCCGGCTCGCCGTGCTTCGCCACATAACGGGCGACCTCGCCGCCGCCGGTGGAATGGCCGATATGCACCGCGTTCTTCAGATCGAGATGCTCGACCACCGCGAAGGCATCCGCGGCATAGTGGTCCATGTCGTGGCCTTCGGAGACCTGCGCCGAGCGGCCATGGCCGCGGCGGTCATGGGCGACGACCCGGTAGCCCTTCTGCACGAAGAACAGCATCTGCGCGTCCCAATCATCGGACGACAGCGGCCAGCCATGATGGAACATGATCGGCTGGGCGTCCTTCGGACCCCAGTCCTTGAAGAAGATCTCGACGCCGTCCTTGGTGGTGACGAAAGGCATGATTGCGATCCTTCGATCTGGCGGTGAAAACGGTGGCAGCAGGCCCTACGCAGGCAGGAAAGCTGTCGCGGGCTGACAGATAGGGCGTCAGCGGCGACCGGTAAGTGACGAAAGCATGCATGTTATCGCGAACGCCCGACCGCGTGCCACGCGGCCGCACATTCGCGCCTCCTTTACGCGCGCGGTGCCGGGGCACCACACCCGCCGAAGCCTCCCCGGTGGCCGCGTGATGGCTGGCGAGGGCCGGTTGCGCCGCCGCCTATGGGCTGCGCGAGAGCATGAGAGAGGTGCGGTCCTCCGGCACTTTCAGCCAGCTGCCGTCTTCCTGCGCGGCGAAGCGCAGGGGCTCGCCCTTGTCGCGGAGCAGCAGCAGGTCGCCGGCCTCCAGCCGCCAGCGCTCCGGCGCGACCGGGCCGAGCAGCGGCCCGCAGCCATCGTCGGGGGCGAGCGGATAGTCGCCGTCGCCGAAGGGCTGCTCGTCCAGCATCACGGTGCAGAACGGCGTGTCCGGCCCGCGCGACAGCCGCCACAGACCGAACAGATCCGCCGGTTGCGCCAGCGGCGCCGCCTGCGCCAGCCGCGGATTGACCAGGAAATAGACGCCGTCGCGCTCGCGCAGCGCTTCCCAGGTGCCGCCGGCACCCTCGGTGAACTCCGCCACCAGCCGGCCGGAGGCGGCGTGCAGGCGGATCGAATCCCCCGGCCCCGGCGACCAGGAGGCGATGTCGGTGGCGAAGGTGATCTGCTCGGCGCAGGCGGCGCGGTCGAGGTTGAGGCCGAACAGCGGATGATCGACCCCCGCCGGCGGCCGGACGGCCTTCGTCGCCAGAGCGAGCGGGCAGATGCGGTCGCCATCGGCATTGGTGAGCTGATAATTGTCCGCCAGCCGCCTGGCGACCTGTGCCGGCGTCTCCTGCACCGGCGACGCGTCCGGCGTCTCGGCTTCCTGCGCGATGGCGGGCGGCGCCCCGGCGCCTGCCAGACCGGCGAGCAGCAGCGCGGCGCAGAGGTGGCGACGGCTCCTCACGGGACGCCTCAGGCCCTGGCCGGCGGCCAGGGCGTCTCCGCCACCGGGGTCAGCGGCGGCCGGCCCGAAGCCCAGGCGAGAAGATTGTCGACCACCAGCTGGCCCATGGCGTCGCGGGTGAGCTGCGTCGCCGAGGCGACATGCGGCAGCAGGACGACATTGTCGAGGGCGATCAGCGCTTCCGGCACGTTCGGCTCATGGGCGAAGACGTCGAGGCCGGCGCTCATGATGGTGCCGTCCTGCAGCGCGGCGATCAGCGCCGGCTCGTCCACCACCGAGCCGCGCGCGACATTGATCAGCACGCCGCGCGGGCCGAGGGCCTTCAACACCTCGGCATTGATCATGTGATGCGTCTGCGCGCCGCCGGGCACGATGACGATCAGCGTGTCGACAGCGCCGGCGAGGGCGAGCAACTCGGGATAGTGGGGATAATCGACATCGGCGGCGGGACGGCGGCTGTGATAGGCGATGGGACGGCCGAAGCCTTCCAGCCGCCGGGCGATCGCCTGGCCGATGCGCCCCATGCCAACGATGCCGATGGAGCGGTCGCGCAGCGTCGCGGTGAGCGGGAAGGCGCCGCCGGGCCATTTTCCCGCGCGCAGATAGCGCTCGGCCTGCGGCAGGCGGCGAATGGCGGCGAGCAGCAGCGCCAGGGTGAGGTCGGCGACCTCGTCGTCGAGCACGCCGGGGGTGTTGGTGACGACGACGCCGCGGGTGCCGGCGGCGGCGGCATCGACGGAATCGTAGCCGACGCCGAAATTCGACACGATCTCGAGATTCGGCAAAGCGTCCATCAATTCGGCGGTGACCCGTCGCCGCGCGGTGGCGCCGACGCCGGTGGCGATGGCGCGAATGCGCGGGCCGACACGGGCCAGCACGGCATCGCCGTCCTCGCCATCGAGCCGATGCACGACGAAATGCTCGGCGAGCTGGGTTTCGATCATCGGCATGAGCGGGCCGGTCTGCAGCAGCTCGATGCGGCCGGCGGCACGTGCGGTCTCGGATTCGGACATGTCAGGCTCCTTCGCGTCGGCGGCTATTCGTCACCAAAGCACCGGCGCTGGCAATCCGTCTTAGGCAGGCTCGCCATGGCCCCGCCGGCGGGAGACCGCCGATCGGCGGGCGCGGCTGTGGACAAGCCTGTGGATCGCAAGTGGACGACTTTCGGAGGCGCAAGCAAGCGGCTCACGCCGCCGGAGGAGGAGGGGCCGTCGGTTCGGAAGCGATGCAGCCGAACGCCGCTACGCCGGCTCCTCGACCTCGTCCGCCTGCTCGTCGAGATCGGGATCCTCGGCGCCGAGCTTTGCGGAGAGGTTCTTCTCGATCCGCCGCAGCAGCTTGCGCAGGCGCTTGCGGTCCTTGCCGTCAATGCCGCCGGTCATGGTGTCTTCGAGCGAGTCCCAGATCTCGTCGATGGCGCCGGCACGGCTGCGACCCTCATCCGTGAGGTGGACGCGCACCAGCCGGGCGTCGGCGTCGGAGGCCTTGCGAACCAGCAGACCCTGCGCCGCCAGCCGGCCCACTGTCTTGGAGGCGGTGGGCGGGCGCACGCGCAATGCCCCCGCCAGTTCCGACATGGTGCGGCCGTCCGTGTCGAACAGCAGTTTCAGAACGGTTTCCTGACCGGGGAACAGACCGAGTTCCTGAAGCCGCCGTGCCGCAAGGGCGCGCTGCAGGCGTGCGGCGTGTTGCAGGCGAAGACCGATGCTCTTGTCGAACCCGTCCTTCATGGGGCGTCCCGTCGACCGCATGGCGGCAACAACCATTGTTGCAGCAAAAACAGCGTGTCATGACAGGAGGATGGCGGTAAACGCCGATTTCGTCAAAATCTTACTCCGGACGCGAAATTCTGAGCCGGGCGAAGCGCTCCTCTACCCGGCTAAGGAAGGCGGTGCGCTTGGCGAAGCTCACCGAATCCATGCCGTGCAGCGCCAGCCAGAGTTTCGGCGCGCGGGGATGGATGATCCCTCCAATGCCATCGAGCAGGATGCGGCGGCCCGGCTGGCCGATCCACCGCCACCAGAACCACGGCGAGCCGAGGGTGGAGACCGCGGCGATCAGCCGGATGTTGGTGAGGTGGCGCTCCAGCGGCCGGTACGGCCTGGGCATGCCGAAGGTCTCGAACGGCACCAGCACCCGGTCGAGCCAGCCCTTCAGCATCGCCGGCGGGCCATACCACCAGGTGGGGGCGACGAAGACGAGCGCGTCGGCGGCCTTCACCCGATCGAGATGATCGGCCACCGGCAGCCGGTTGAGCCCCAGCGTGTGATAATTGCGCCGCTCCTCCTCGGAGAGCGCCGGCTGGAAACCATCGGCATAGAGATCGATGAGGTCGGCCTCGATACCGGCCCTGTCCAAGCCGCGCAGCACCGCGTCGCGGAGCGCGGCGCCGTAGCTGTCCGGCACCGGGTGGCAGAAGACGATGAGCGCGCGCGTGGTTTTCTCAGGCAAATGGGTTCCTCAGGCAGATGGCTTGCTTGGACGGCTTGCTCGGCAAGGTGGCTTGCTCGGCAAATGGCTTGCTCGGGCAAACGCCGTTCAACCGAGCCCCTGGAACAGATAAACGCGGCCGGAGGCAAGGTCGAATTCCGGATTCTCCCAGCCGATCATCTTGCCCGGGTTGAGCAGGCCGGCGGGATCGGCCTCGCGCTTGAAGGCGAGCTGCACGGCGTCGGTCTGCTTCATGCCGCCTTCCTCCAGCGTGTAGCGGTGCGGGTTGAACACCACCGCGTCCATCTCCTCATGGAGGGCGATGATTTCTTCCAGCCGCTGCTCGGTGGTGAAGTGCACCAGCGGCAGGCCGAAACAGGTGATCTTGCCGTCGAAGCGGACGAATTCGAGATGCGCCGGCACCTCGGCGCCGAGCCGGGCATGGATGCGGGCGACGAGATCGAGCTGGTGCGGGAAGGGATAGAGCGTCTGCAGATAGGTGACCGCCGGATCGACGCGCAGCGCCCTGAGCGTGGTGTGGTTCCAGGCCAGTTCGTAAAGCGGCGGCAGCCCGGCCTGCCTCGCCGCCGGCACCAGGTCGGAGCGGAACAGCGTCTCGCCGCCATGACGGGCGGTAAAGGCGGCAAAGGCATCGATGGCGAGCGCATCGACCATGACCAGCACCACATGCTTGCCATCGGGCAGAAACGGCTTGTGGCGCAGGAAATAGAGCTGCGGCACCGGCGCGGCGACGACGCTGACCAGCTTCTTGGCCAGCGCGTCCTGCTCGCCCAGCGCATTCGCATAGGCGCAGGCCGCGGCGAAATCCTCGAAGCCGATGATCGCCTCCACCCAGGCATAGGCCGGGGCGAGCGGCATGGTGACCTCGGTGATGATGCCGTTGGTGCCATAGGCATGGGCGACCTTGCCGACCTCCTCGCCGGTGAGGCGGAGCACGCGCGGCGCGGCCTCCATCGTCACGACGGTGAGGCCGAGGATGTTGCCGAGGTCGCGTAGCCCGCCCCACATGATCGAGCCGACGCCGCCGGAGCCGCCGGCGATGAAGCCGCCGATGGAGGCGGTGCGGTAGGTGGACGGGTGCAGGCGCAGCTCGCGGCCGACCGCCTTGCGGGTGGCGGCGTCGATCTCGGCCAGAATGGCGCCGGCCTGCGCCACCACATGGCCGGGGCCGATGTCGAGGACGCGGTTCATCCCGGACAGATCCAGCACCACGCCGCCGGCCAGCGGCATGGCCTGGCCGTAATTGCCGGTGCCGGCGCCGCGCGGCGTCACCGGGATCGCCAGCTCGGCGCAGGCCGACAAGATGCGAATCACCTCGTCCTGCGAGGTGGCATGAGCGACGATGTCGGCGACCGTGGCGTCGAGCTGGCGCTTCAGGACCGGCGAATACCAGTAGAAATCGCGGCTCTTCTGGCGGACGAGGGCGGGATTGTCCTCGAGGCGGATGCCGTCGAGGCGGGCCTTCAGGGCGGCAAGGTCGTAACGGTCGCTCATCGGGGCTGATCCATCAGGTCGTCGAGTTCGGCAGGATCCGGCGGCGTGGTGTCGATGATCGCGCCGCCCCGCAGCACCAGGCGGTCGGCCTGCGGGCGCGACAGCAGCTCGTTGAGGCTGCGGGCCCGGAACAGCGACAGGTCGGCCGGCGCGCCGGGCAGGAACAGGCCGGCGCCGGCCAGGCCCATCGCGGCGGCGGGGCGGGCGGTGACGATGTCCGGCCAGTCGCCCAGCGGGTGGTCGAGATGGGCGATGCGGACCGCCTCGCGGAACACCTCGACGAGATCGAGGTCGCCATAGGCGTAGAAGGGATCGCGCACATTGTCGCTCGCCACCATCACCGGAATGCCGCGGGCCCGCATCTCGTGCAGCAGGGTGACGCCGCGGGCGCGGGGCGTGCGGCCCGGCGCGCGGTCCTGGAGGTAGAGGTTGCACATGGGCAGCGAGACCACGGCGATGCCGGCGCGGGCCACCAGATCGAGCGTGCGCTCGACGGCAGCGGACTCCTGCCGCGACAGCGAGCAGCAATGGCCGACCAGGATGCGGCCCTCGAAGCGGCGCCTGAGCGCCGTCTGCGCGATCAGCGCGAGGGAATGGGCGGCGGGGTCGAGAGTTTCGTCGACATGAAAATCGAGGTCGAGGCCGTGGCGCTCGGCGGCCTCGAACAGCCGGTCGAGGCCGTTCTGGATGCCGGGCGCGAGATAGGTGAAGGTGCCGAGCACGCCGCCGAAGCCGGTCACCGCCGCCACCAGCGCGCCGAACTCGGCATCGTCCAGCACCAGCTCCACCGGCGCCAGCGCCACGCCCTGCAAGGCGATGCGATCCGCCCATTGCGCGCGCTTTTCCGCGAAGACCGGCCAGGAAATGGCGGTCTGCGGGCCGATGGAATCGAGATGGGTGCGGATGGCCACCGTGCCGTGCGCATAGGCGCAGCGCAGGGCGAAATCCATGCGGCGTCCGACATCCTCGGCGCTCCAGCATTGCTCCCGATCGGCGGTGTTGGCGGCGAGCGCGCCGGCGAAGCTGCCGTCCGGGTTCGGACGGCGCGGCCAGATGAACGCCTTGTCGAGATGGGTGTGGGCGTCGACGAGGCCGGGCAGGACGAGCGCGCCGTCGAGTTCCAGCCGCGGCAGCGGGTGGTTGTCGGCGCCATGCGGAGCCAGGCCGGCAATCGTGCCCTCGGCGATGAACAGATCGAACTGCACCAGCCCTTCCGCATCGGGCCGGGCGGCGAAATCGCGCATGAATTCCGGCACCAGCACCGCAGGCGCGCGCACGCCGACCAGCACATAGGCATCGGGCGGATGGCCCAGGAAGGCGGCGCGCAGGGCGGCTTTCATGGCTTCAGCTCCGGTTCCCTCAGGACTCAGTTGCCTTTGCCGAGGGCGCTCTCATGCCAGCGACGCAACAGCAGCCAGGAGAGCAGGCTCAGCCCGGCATAGATGAGGATGCCGGCGAGAGAAATCAGCAGCAGGGCGGCGAACATGCGCGGAATGTTCAGCCGATAGGCGGATTCGACGATGCGGAAGGCGAGGCCGGAGCCTTGGCCCGCCGAGCCGGCGGCGATCTCGCCCACCACCGCGCCGACAAGGGCGAGGCCGCCGGCGATGCGCAGCCCGCCGAGGAAATAGGGCAGGGCGGTGGGAAGCTGCAGCAGGCGCAGGGTCTGCACCCGCCCGGCGCCGGAGAGGCGGAACAGGTCGCGCAGGTTGGGATCCACCGAATTGAGCCCGAGCGTGGTGTTGGACAGGATCGGGAAGAAGGCGACGATCCAGGCGCAGGTGAGCACCGCCGTATCGGTGGAGAGGTAGATCAGCATCAGCGGCGCGATGGCGATCAGCGGGGTCACCTGCAGGATGATGGCGATCGGGAACAGCGAGAACTCGACGATGCGGGCGGAGGCGAACAGCAGGGCCAGCGCGCCGCCGCCGATGGCCGCCAGCACCAGGGCGATGAGGGTGGTGCGCAGCGTCACCATGAGCGAGCCGAGCAGCACCTCGCGATCGGCGATCAGGGTGTCGAGCACGCGCAAGGGGCCGGGAAGGATATAAGGCGGCAGATCGTTGAGCCGCACCACCAGCGCCCAGCCGAGGATGACGAGGCCGAGCACGGCCACCGGCAGCAGCCAGCGGAAGGGCGAGGTCTCCAGCCGATGCGCCATGCCGCGCCGCTCCTTTCAGCCGGCGTTCATGGCGGCGGCGAGCGCCGTCGACGTCCGCCGGCACAGGGCGGCATATTCCGGCGAGGTGCGGAAGGCCTCGTCGCGCTCCAGCGCCGGATCGATGGCGAGCTCGGCGGCGACCCGGCCCGGCCGGGCGCGGAACACCAGGATGCGGGTGGAGAGGTAGACCGATTCGAACACCGAATGGGTGACGAACACGATGGTGCAGTTGAGCTGGCGCCAGACCTGCAGCAGGTCGTTGTTCAGCTTGAAGCGGGTGATCTCGTCGAGCGCGGCGAAGGGCTCATCCATCAGCAAAAGGCGCGGCTTGGTGACCAGCGCGCGGGCGATGGAGACGCGCATCTTCATGCCGCCGGAGAGCTCGCGCGGATAGGCGTCGCGGAATCCGTCAAGGCCGACCATCTCCAGCGCCTCCATGATCGCCGGCTCGGCCTCCCGGCGGCCGATGCCGGCGAGCTTGAGCGGCAGGTGGACATTGCCGAACACGCTCGCCCACGGCATCAGCGTCGGCTCCTGGAAGACGAAACCGACAGACGGATGGGTAGCCGCTGTCCTGTGGGTCGCTGATGGCTTGTGAGCAGCTGATGGCTTGCCCGCGCGCTCGCCGTTGAAGGCGATACGGCCCGAGCTCGGTTCGGCGAGGCCGGCGATCAGGCGCAACGCCGTCGACTTGCCGCAGCCGGAGGGGCCGAGCAGCGAGAGGAACTCGCCACGGCGCACCTCCATGTCGAGCCCGTCGAGGGCGGTCACCTGATTGCCGAAGCGCTTGCCGACACCGGCAAGGCTCAGCAGCGGCGCGCCGGCCTCGGGCGCGGCCGGACGCGGCTGTTGCAGGATCGCGGTCACGCGCGGCGGCTCATTTTGGGGCAAGTTCCTTACCGACGCCCTTATTCACGAACTGCGTGGTGTAGGACTTCTTGTAGTCGATGTCGGCCTTGACCACCTTGGCGCGCACCATTTTGTCGTAGAAGCTCTTGATCTTCTCATCCGTCATCGCGCCGACACCGAGGCTCCTGGTGTCGCCGGAATCGACGATGCCGTATTCCTTCATCTTGTCGATGGAGAAGGCGATCATCTCATCCGTCATTTCCGGATTGTCCTTCTTGATCAGCGCATTGGCCTTGGCGTTGTCCCCATAGAGGTAATTGTACCAGCCGATGATCGAGGCATCGACGAAGCGCTGCACCAGATCGGGGTTGGACTTCACCAGCTCGGAGCGGGTCTCGATGGTGGTGGAATAGGTGTCGAAGCCCTGGTCGGCGAGCAGGAACAGCTGCGGCTTGAAGCCGCCCTGCTGCTCTACCGCATAGGGCTCGGAGGTGATGTAGCCCTGCATGGCGCTGTTCTTGTCGGCGAGGAACGGCGCGGCATTGAAGGTGTAGGGCTTCACCTGATTTTCGCTGAAGCCGAAATCGGCGACCAGCCATTGATAGTAGCTGGCAAGGCCTTCCTTGGAGATGAACAGGGTCTTCGTCTTCAGATCCTCGAAGGTCTTCACGTCCGGATGGGCGATCAGCACCTGCGGGTCCTTCTGGAACAGCGCGGCGACGATGACCGTCGGGATGCCTTCCACCACCGAGGAGAAGGCCTGCAACATGTTCGCGCCCATGTAGAAATCGATCTTGCCGACCGGCAGCAGCAGGCGGTTATTGGCCTGCGGGCCACCGGGCAGGATCGTCACGTCGAGCCCGTACTTCGCATAGGTGCCGTCGACCACCGCCTGGTAGAAGCCGCCATGCTCGGCCTGCGCCACCCAGTTGGTGCCGAAGGTCACCTTGTCGGCGGCGAAGGCGGGCGGAGCGGCGGTGAACGTCGTCAGGGTGGCGGCGAAGGCGAAGGCGAGCGAGCGCAGGAAATGGCGGCGCGGAAAACTGCGGCGCATGGACAGGGTCTCCCAACAGGCGGTGCCGGCGGCAATGCCGCCATACTAGGCGAGCTTAAAGCCGATGCACATATCTCCCACATGGCCTTGTCCGCACAAATTTGCGGGCCTAAGGATGGAGCATGCTGCGCCATCTCCTGCCGACCGCGATCCGCCGCCCGTTCGCCCGCTACAGCCACGCCGTCGAGGTGACCGCCGGCGCACGGCTGCTGCTGACCTCAGGCCAGCTCGGCATTTCGCCGGACGACGCGATTCCCGAAAGCGCCGAGGAGCAGGCGGCGTTGTGCTTCCGCGCCATTTCCGCCTGCCTGGAAGAGGCGGGGATGGGACCGGGCGACATCGTGCGGCTCAACGCCTATGTCACTGACCGGGCGCATATGGCCGGCTACATGGCGGCGCGCGACCGGTTCGTCGCCGATCCGCCGCCGGCCTCGACGCTGATGATCGTCTCCGGCTTCACCCGCCCGGAATTCAAGGTCGAGGTCGAGGCGCTGGCGGCCCGGGCGGATCGGGACTAGAACGCCGCCTTCGAACGTCGCGGAGCCCAATCATGCCGCCCAAGCGCCTGTGGACCGAAATGAGCTGGACCGATTTCGCGCAAGGCGATGTCGGAAGCTGGATCGCCGTGCTTCCGGTGGCGGCGGTCGAGCAGCACGGGCCGCACCTGCCGGTCGGCGTCGACGCGATGATCGGCCAGGGCTATCTCGACGAGGTGATGGAGCTGCTGCCCGACGACCTGCCGGCGGTGTTCCTGCCGATGCAGCCGATCGGCAAATCCAACGAGCACCTCTTCTTTCCCGGCACGCTCACCTTGTCGGCCGAGACGCTGGCCCGCGCCTGGATCGAGATCGGCGAGAGCGTTCACCGCGCCGGCGTGCGCAAGATCGTGCTGGTCAACTCGCATGGCGGCAATGTTTCCACCCTCGACATTGTGGCACGCGAGCTGCGTGCCCGGCTCGGCATGCTGGCGGTGACGGTGTCCTGGCATCGCTTCGGCTATCCCGAGGGCCTGTTCTCGGCCACCGAGCGCCAGCACGGCATCCATGCCGGCGGCATCGAGACCTCGCTGATGCTGCAGTTCCGCCCCGACATGGTGCGGGAGGACAAGATCGACAATTTCGTCCCGGCGACGCTCGGCATGGAACAGGAGTTCCAGTATCTGCGCGCCGGCACGCCGGCCGGCTTCGGCTGGATGTCGCAGGATATCAACCCCACCGGGGCTATGGGCGACGCCACCGAGGCCGATGCCGAGAAGGGGCGGGCCTGCGCCGTCTATGGCGCGCGCGCCTTCGTGGCGCTGCTCGCCGATGTGCAGCGTTTCGACCTGTCCCGCTTGCCCGCCGGCCCCCTCGGCGGCGGCGCCAAATGAACGCTCCCCTGACCGCGATGGATACGACCGCCATGCCGATGCGCCTGACGCTCGACGAAGCCCGCGCCTATGCGAGCCGGGTGCTGGAGACCTTCGGCGCTTCGCCGGCCAATGCCGCGACGACGGCGCAGGCGCTGGTGGCGGCCGAGGCCGACGGGCTGGGCAGCCACGGCCTCGCCCGCCTGCCGAGCTATTCGGCAATGGTGGCGGCCGGCAAGATCGACGGTTATGCGACCCCGGCGAGCCGGCGGGTGGCGCCGAGCGTGCTCAGCGTCGATGCCGGCAACGGTTTCGCCTATCCGGCCATCGAGCACGCGCTGCCGCTGGCGGAAGAGATCGCCCGCGAGACCGGGATCGCGCTGGTGTCGATGCGGCGCTCCAGCCATTTCGGCGTCGCCGGCCAGCCGGTGGAAAAGCTTGCCGGGCGCGGGCTGGTGGCGCTGGCCTTCTCCAACGCCTCGGCCTCGATCGCGCCCTGGGGCGGCAAGAAGGCGGTGTTCGGCACCAACCCGCTCGCCTTCGCCACGCCGCTGCGCGACCGGCCGCCGGCGGTGGTCGATCTTTCGGTCGCCAAGGTGGCACGCGGCAATGTGCTGGCGGCGGCGCAGCGCGGCGAGCCGATCCCGGAGGGCTGGGCGCTCGACACCGAGGGCCGGGCGACCACCGATTCCAGGGCCGGCCTCGCCGGCACCATGGTGCCGATGGGCGAAGCCAAGGGCACCGCGCTCGCCTTCCTCATCGAGGTGATGGCGGCGGGGCTGACCGCCTCCACCTTCGCCTTCGACACGCCGAGCTTCTTCGACGGCGAGGGGCCGCCGGCGGCGGTCGGCCATGTGATCCTCGCCATCGATCCCGGCCGGACGGCGGGGGCGGCCTATCTCGACCATATGGAGCGGCTGGCGGCGACGATCGAGGGCGAGCCCGGTGCGCGCCTGCCGGGCCAGCGGCGCCTCGCCAATCGCGAGAAGGCGGCGCGCGAGGGCGTGAGCGTGCCGCCGGCGCTTCGGGCGGCGCTGGCCGGGATGGGGTTCGAAGGCTGAGGCCCTCGGCCGGCGCCGAATGCAAAAAGGGCCGCCCGCTGTCAGCGGACGGCCTCCTCGACATTCGTCGCGATGCGGCTCCGCCGATGGCGGAACGGCTCACTTCTTGGCGGCTTCGATCGCCTTGACGATCAACTCGCGGGCGCGCTCGGGACCGTGCCAGTCGGCGACGTTGACCTTCTTACCCTTCTCCAGGTCCTTGTAGTGGGTGAAGAAGTGCGCGACCTGCTCGACGACGAGCGGGGGAAGGTCCTGATAGGACTTCACGTTGGAGTGGTACGGGTAGACGCTGTCCGCCGGCACGGCGAGGATCTTCTCGTCGCCGCCCTTCTCGTCCGTCATCATCAGCACGCCGACCGGGCGGCAGGGAATGACGCAGCCGGCCATCAGCGCCACCGGCGAGATGACGATCACGTCGAGCGGATCGCCGTCGTCGCCCAGCGACTGCGGGATGAAGCCGTAGGCGCCCGGATAGAACATCGGCGTGTGCAGGAAGCGGTCGACGAAGATCGCGCCGGATTCCTTGTCGAGCTCGTACTTCACCGGCGCGCCGCCGGCCGGGATCTCGATGACGGCGTGGATCTCGTCCGGCGGGTTCGGTCCGGCAGAAATGCGTGAAATGTCCATGAACGGGCTCCAGAACGAAGAATGCCGGGCAGACCGGCCGACAAAGCGCTTCCTAATAGGTCGGAGGAAGCCCGCCGTCGAGAGAGTGTGAGCGGGCAATTCGGCGCATATGCCGCAATGCGGCGGTAAATCTCGCAGATGCGATGTGATAATGTATCAAATGGCTGGACGCAGTCCGGTGATATGTTGTATCAGTCGAGCTGTCTTCGAGGTTACGCATGCCTGCATCCCACCATCAGCACGATCATTCCAACCACGCGCACTCCAACCACGCGCACTCCAACCACGCGCACTCCAACCACGCGCACTCCAACCACGCGCACTCCAACCACGCGCACTCCAACCACGCGCATCCGCATCATGGGCATCCGCCCGGCACCCGCCATCCGGCGGCCGTGGTGGGTCCGTCGCTGCTGCGGATGTCCGCCTTCGCGCGGCTGGCGCTGGTGCTGCCGGTGGCCGTGCTTTTGTGGGCGGCGGCGCTTGCGGTGCTGTGGGGAGGCGCGTGATGGCGGAGGAAGTCCTTGCCTTCCGCGACGTGACGCTGGGCTACGACCGGCATCCGGCGGTGCATCATCTGAGCGGGGCGGTGACGCGCGGCGAATTGGTCGCGGTTTGCGGGCCCAACGGTGCCGGCAAGTCGACGCTGCTTAAGGGCGTGATGGGGCTGCTGTCGCCGCTGTCGGGCAGCATCGCCCGGCCCGACGACGGGCGGCGCATCGCCTATCTGCCGCAGGCGGCCGAGGTCGATCGCTCGTTCCCGATCAATGTCTACGATATCGTGGCGCTCGGCCTGTGGCGGCGCACCGGGCTGTTCGGCGGCGTCTCGCGCGCCGACCGCGAGCGCATCGCCGCGGCGATCTCGGCGGTAGGCCTCGACGGCTTCGAGCGCCGGACCATCGGCACGCTGTCCGGCGGGCAGATGCAGCGGGCGCTGTTCGCGCGGCTGCTGCTGCAGGATGCCGAGATCATCCTGCTCGACGAGCCCTTTACCGCCCTCGATGCCGCCACCGTGCGCGACCTGATCGCGCTGGTGGAGCGCTGGCACGGCGAGGGCCGCACGGTGCTGGCGGTGCTGCACGATCTCGAACTGGTGCGCGCTCATTTTCCCCGCACGCTGCTGCTGGCCCGCTCGCCGGTGGAATGGGGCGAGACGCGGGCGGTGCTGACGCCCTCCAACCTGATCAAGGCGCGGCACATGTGCGAGGCCTGGGACGAGAGCGCCCATGCCTGCGAGGCGGAGCGCGCGGCATGAGCCCGTATGAGCTGTTGATCGCGCCCTTCGCCGAGTTCGACTTCATGCGCCGGGCGCTGATCGGCGTGATCGCGCTCGGCCTCGGCGCCGGGCCGGTCGGCGTGCTGATGATGCTGCGCCGGATGAGTCTCGCCGGCGATGCCATGGCGCACGCCATCCTGCCCGGCGCGGCGGTGGGGTTCCTCGCCGCCGGACTGAACCTGTTCGCCATGACCATTGGCGGGCTGGTCGCCGGTTTTGCGGTGGCGATCGGCGCCGGCGCGGTGGCGCGGGCGACGCAGATGAAGGAGGACGCGGCGCTGGCCGCCTTCTACCTGGTCTCGCTGGCGCTCGGGGTGATGCTGGTGTCGCTGCGCGGCTCGAATGTCGATCTCCTGCATGTGCTGTTCGGTACCGTGCTGGCGCTCGACGACCCGACGCTGCTGCTGATCGTCGGCGTCTCCACCGTCTCCATGGTGACGCTGGCGATGCTGTGGCGGCCGATGGTGGTGGAGTGCGTCGATCCCGGCTTCCTGCGCTCGGTGAGCCGGGCGGGAACGCCGACGCACCTCGTCTTTCTCGCGCTCGTGGTGCTCAACCTCGTCGGCGGCTTCCATGCGCTCGGCACGCTGCTGGCGGTGGGGCTGATGATGCTGCCGGCCGCCACCGCCCGCTTCTGGGCGAGCGACCTCACCGCGCTGGTGCTGACCGCCGTGCTGGTCGCCTGCGGCTCGGGGGTGATCGGCCTGCTGGTTTCCTATCATCTCGGCGTGCCCTCGGGCCCCGCCATCATCCTCATCGCCGGCGGCGCCTATGTGCTGTCGGTGCTCGTCGGACCCATCGGCGGCATCCTGCTCCGCCTGATGCCGCGCCGACATCTCGAAGCCTGAAGGAGTTGTCGCATGAAGCTCTCCCGCATTGCCGCAGCCGGCGCGTTGCTGATGGCGCTGGCCGCCGTTCCCATCGCCGCTCCTGCGTCGGCCCAGTCCACTCCCGGTGCCACTGAGACCCGGCTGCCGGTGGTGGCGTCCTTCTCGATCCTCGGTGACCTGGTGAAGAATGTTGGCGGCAACCGCGTCGCGGTCTCGACGCTGGTGGGCGCCGACGGCGACGCCCACGTGTTCCAGCCGGCGCCGGCCGACGCCAAGAAGGTGGCCGCTGCCAGGGTGGTGTTCGTCAACGGCCTCGGTTTCGAGGGCTGGATGGATCGGCTGGTGAAGTCCTCCGGCACCAAGGCGACCATGATGGTGGTCTCCAAGGGCGTCGAGGCGCGCGAGATGGAGGAAGAGGGGCACGCGCATGGGGCCGGCAAGGGCGCGCATGCCGGCCACGATCATGAGGAGACCGATCCGCATGCCTGGCAATCGGTCGGCAATGCCGAGATCTATGTCGCCAACATTCGCGACGGGCTGATCGCTGCCGATCCGGACGGCAAGGCCGCCTACGAGGCCAATGCAAGCGCGTACCTCGAAAAGCTCAAGGCGCTCGACACCGAGATCAAGGCGGCCGTAGCCCGCATCCCGGCCGACAAGCGGCGGGTGATCACCTCGCATGATGCCTTCGGCTATTTCGAGGGCGCCTACGGGCTGGAATTCATCGCACCGCAAGGCGTTTCCACCGAGGCCGAGGCGTCGGCCAAGGACGTCGCCCGCATCATCCGGCAGATCAAGGCCGAGAAGATCCCGGCGGTGTTCATGGAGAACATCTCCGACCCGCGGCTGATCAAGCGCATCGCCGACGAGACCGGCGCCAAGATCGGCGGCACGGTATTTTCCGACGCGCTGTCCGATGACAAGGGGCCGGCCGCCACCTATATCGACATGATGCAAAACAACATCCGCGAGTTCTCGGCCGCGCTGTCGAGCTGAGAATTCCGAGCACATTCAAGACGCTCATGCCCGGGTCCCGCCCGGGCATGACGTTGTTCCAAGGATCGAGGTTTCCATGCCCGACGCCCAATCCAGCAAAATCCCCGTCACCGTGCTGACCGGCTATCTCGGCGCCGGCAAGACGACGCTGCTCAACCGCATCCTCTCCGAGCCGCACGGCAAGAAATTCGCCGTCGTCGTCAACGAGTTCGGCGAGATCGGCATCGACAACGACCTCGTGGTCGGCGCCGACGAGGAAGTGTTCGAGATGAACAACGGCTGCATCTGCTGCACCGTGCGCGGCGACCTCATCCGCATCATCGACGGCCTGCTCAAGCGCAAGGACGGCTTCGACGGCATCATCGTCGAGACCACCGGCCTCGCCGATCCGGCGCCGGTCGCCCAGACTTTCTTCGTCGACGAGACGGTCGGCGCCAAGACCGCGCTCGACGCGGTGGTGACGGTCGCCGACGCCAAATGGCTGAAGGACCGGCTGAAGGACGCCCCCGAGGCGAAGAACCAGATCGCCTTCGCCGACGTCATCCTGCTCAACAAGACCGACCTGGTGTCGGAGGCGGAGCTGAAGGACGTCGAGCTGCGCATCCGCGCCATCAACCCTTTCGCCCGCATCCACCGCACCCAGCGCTCCGACATCGCCATCGACAAGGTGCTGGGGCAGGGGGCGTTCGACCTCGACCGCATCCAGGCCATTGATCCGGATTTCCTCGAAGCCGGCCACAAGCATTTCCACGACGAGGACATGCGCTCGGTGTCGTTCACCAGCGACGCGCCGCTCGACCCGGACAAGTTCTTCCCGTGGATCCAGGAGCTGACCCAGCGCGAGGGGCCGAACATCCTGCGTTCCAAGGGCATCCTCGCCTTCAAGAACGATCCGGACCGCTTCGTCTTCCAGGGCGTGCACATGATCCTCGACGGCGACCATCAGCGCCCGTGGAAGGCGGATGAGCCGAAGCTGAGCCGCATCGTGTTCATCGGCCGCAAGCTGGACGTGCCGGCGCTGGAAAAGGGTTTTCGCGCCTGCGTGGCGTGAGCGCTCGCACAGGCGGGCTGCGTGACGGCGGGCGCAATATGCGCTAGTCCGGCGCAGCCCTTTGCGTTTTCCGATCCGAGCCCGACCTGTTCATGGCCGTCAACAGCACTCCCTCCTCCCTGACCTCGAAGCTGCGCGTGTATGCGCTCGACGGCGCCGTCGTCGGCGCGGCCTATCTCGGCACCACCCCGGTTTTCGCGCTGGCCGAGGGCGTGCTCGCCTTCGCCGGCGAGGAGCCGCTGCGGGTCGAGGCGCATAAAGGCGTGCTGCTGTCGCTCGCCGCCGATGCGCGCTCGATTCTCAGCGGCGGCGATGACGGCCGGGTGATGCGCACGCGTGGCGACGGCTCCACCGAGGTGGTGTTCGAGCAGAAGGGGCGCTGGATCGACCAGGTGGCGGTGGGGGCCGATGCTGTCGCCTTCTCCGCCGGCAAGACCGCGCATTTCCTGCCCGCCAAGGGCGAGATGAAGACGCTTGCGGTGCCTTCCACCGTCGGCGGGCTGGCTTTCGCCCCTAAGGGCACGCGGCTCGCCGTGGCGCATTATGGCGGGGTGACGCTGTGGTTCCCCAACGCGCAGGCCAAGCCGGAATTTCTGGAGTGGAAGGGGTCGCATCGCGGGGTCGCCTTCAGCCCCGACATGCGCTTCGTGGTGACCACCATGCAGGAGGCCGCGCTGCATGGCTGGCGGCTCAGCGATGGCGGCCATATGCGCATGAGCGGCTATCCGGCGCGGGTGAAGTCGATGGTGTTCACCGCCGGCGGCAAGTTCCTCGCCACGTCCGGCTCCAACGAGGCGATCCTCTGGCCGTTCGCCAGCAAGGACGGGCCGATGGGCAAGCAGCCCTCCATGCTGGCGCCGCGCGACGTGCGCGTCTCCTGCGTCGCCGCGCATCCGAAGGATGAGGTGATCGCGGTGGGCTTCGAGGACGGCATGGCGATGCTGGTGCGCATTTCCGATGGTGCCGAGATCCTGGCGCGGGCGCCCGATGCCAGCCCGGTTTCCGCCATGGCGTGGCGCGCCGATGGCGGGGCCCTGTGCATCGGCACCGAGAGCGGCAGCGCCGGCGTGCTGGTGCTGTGAGCCCACCGGCGGCGGAAAGGCTGCCGGCTTCATAGACTTAGGTGCGCGGTGCTGTTGCCGCTGGGGCACAGCCGTGCCCGCGAGCGCCGGTATCCTCCGACGATCGCTGTCCGGTTATGCGTGCGTCACCTGCTTGTCATCCAGGCTGGGTAGCGCAGATCGCTAGCGCTATGGGCTGGGGATGTCCGCATGAACCGCTTCTTCTCGTCGGCGAGCTGCCGTGCACTGCTCGCCGCCAGTTCGCTCCTGTTCGTGCCGCTCGCGGCCCGCGCCGACAGCTTCACGGTGCCGGCCGGGACCACCCAGACCAAACAGCAGACGGTGTCGGGAACCGACAGCGGTACGGTCGAGGCAGGCGGTAAGCTCGACGTGACCAAGAGCGCGGTGATCTGGGACGGCCCGGCCACCGGCAGCGGGGTCGTGATCGTCAATGACGGCGAGATCCTCAGCGAGAAGCGTGCCTTCGACACTGACGGCGCCGTGAGCGGCAGCTATTCCCTTACCAATAATGGCGGCATCGCCTCCACCGATGACGGCTTCCGCATCGACGATGCCTTTGCCGGTGGCACGCTCACCGTGGTCAATACCGGCTCCATCACCTCGGAAGAGGGGCAGGCCTTCGACCTCAACTCAGCCAATGACGTCACCGCCAAGGTGCGGATCGAGAATGCCGGTACCATCACCGCCGAGCAGAACGACGCGGTACGGCTCGGCGGCGGCACGATCGTGCTGGTCAATTCCGGCACCATCCAGACGCTGAGCGGCGAAGACCGGGCGATCAAGTTCGACGACGAGGCGAATGTCGAGACGCTGAAATCGTTCACGCTGGTCAACGAGGCCGGCGGCCGGCTGATCGGCGGCGACGACGCCATCAAGATCGCCGCCGGTTCGGACGCGACCTCGGCCGTCATCACCATCGAGAATCACGGGCTGATCGATGGCGGCGCCGGACAGGCGCTCGACTTCGCCGACCTGACCTCGCCCGACAACGTCATCACCATCACCAATTACGGCACCTTGCAGTCGCGCGAGGCCGACGGCATCCGCCCCGGCGCCGGCGCCAGCGTGATCAATCACGGGCTCATCCAGTCGACCGACCTCAACAGCAATGGCGACGGCGTCGACTTCCAGGAGACCGGCGGCAGCGTCGTCAACAAGATCAACGCCAGCATCTACGGCGCCAAGCACGGCATCACCGGCGACGGAGAGATCTCCGTGTTCAACGATCAGGGCGGCCTGATCATCGGCCGCAACGGCTCCGGCGTGAATGTCGACAGCACCGGCGACACCGTCACCACCGTGATCAATTACGGCATCATCCGCGGCGAAGTGACCGGCCTCATCGACGATGACGGCGAGGCGGACGGCGTGCCGGATGGCGACGGTGACGGCGTCGATGTCGACGGCAAGGTCGAGCTGCACAATTACGGGCTGATCCAGGGCACCGGCGCCACCGGCACCAATGATGGCGTGCCCAACACCGCCGACGGCCTCGCCATCGGTGGCGGGGTGATTCACAACCACGCCACCGGGGTGATCGAAGCCTTCGACAATTATGCCAATGAGGGTGCCGAGAATGTCGGCCGGGCGATCCTGGTCGACGACAGCAACCAGGGCCCGGCGCCGTTTGCCACCACGCTGATCAACGAGGGCATCATCCGCTCGGACGGCGTGGCGGTGACCTTCATTGGCGACCATGCCGACATCATCGACAATGCCGGCACCCTACAGGGCGGCAATGCCAAGGCCGTCGACATGGGCGGCGGCGACGACCTGTTCATCTATCGTCCCGGCAGCACGGTGACCGGCTATGTCACCGCCGGCAGCGGCAGCGACACGCTGCGCCTGGCGGGCAGCGGCAGCTTCAATGTCGGCCTCGTCGGCAATGTGGCGCAGTATCGCGACTTCGAGACGCTATTCCTCGGCTCCGACGCCAACTATGCGGCAACGGGGTCGAGCAGCTTTGCCGGCAACGTAGTTCTCGACGGCCGGCTGAATCTCAATGGCTGGCTGGCCTCGGCCAGCGTGGCCATGGGCAATGGCGCGAGCCTCTCCGGCAATGCCAGCCTCGGCGCGCTGACGGTGAATTCCGGCGCCGTCGTGTCGCCCGGCAATTCCATCGGCACGCTGAACGTCGCCGGCACCGTTACCTTCAATGCCGGCTCGACCTATGTGGTCGAGGCGAACGCCACCCAATCCGACCAGATCGTTGCCGGCACCTCGGCGATCAATGGCGGCACGGTGGTGATGTCGATCGCCGACGGCCCCCTCAATGTCGGGCAGGTTTACACCATCGTCTCGGCCCAGCAGACCACAACGCCGGGCGGCCAGTTCTCGGCGCTGGTGGCGCCGGACTACCTGTTCATCGACCCGACGCTCGGCCGCGACGGCGCCTCGGTGACGGTGACGCTGGCGCGCAACGGTACCGCCTTCGCCAGCTTCGCGCAGACCGCCAACCAGGGGGCGGTGGCCGGCGCGCTCGACGCGGCGGGCACCGGCACGCTCTACGCGCAGATCGTCGCGCTGCAGCCGGGCGAGCAGGGCGGCCTCGCGCCCGGTTTCGACCTTTTATCCGGCGAGGCGCATGCCTCGCTCGGCACCACGCTCTACAGCCAGAACCCGCTGGTCGCCGACACGCTGGTCTCCCGCCTGCGGCAGGCGGCGGAGACGAATACCGGGGCCGCGGCGCTCGGCATGGGCGGCCCGGCGACCGCCTATGCCGCCAAGGCACCGGCTGCCGCCAGCCCGATCCCGGTGAAGACGCCGCCGGCCGCCGCGCCCAGCCCGGTCTATGCCGGCTGGGTGCAGGGCTACGGTCAATGGAGCACGGCGGATGGCAACGGCAATGCCGCCGAGGTCGAGTCTTCGCTGGGCGGTTTCCTTGCCGGCGGCGACGTCACGGTGGGCGCGGTCACCTTCGGCCTGGCGGCCGGCTATGTGTCGGCCTCGAGCGATGTCGACAACCGGCTGAGCCGCGTCGACGCCGCCACGGCCTTGATCGCCGCCTATGCCGGCACAAGCCTGGAGGCGTGGCGGCTGCGCGCCGGCGCCTCCTATGGTTGGAGCAGCGTGGACAGCCGCCGCACCGCCAGCCTGCTCGATGTCACCGAAAATCCGCGTGGCTCCTATGATGGCGCGACCGCCAACCTGTTCCTCGAAGCCGGCTATGCGGTGGAGATGGACGCTCTCGCGCTGGAGCCCTTCGCCCAGATCGCCTGGAGCTGGGTCGAGACCGACAGCTTCACCGAGACCAATGCCCCGGTGACCGGGCTGAGCTCGTCGGGTCTGTCGTTCGACACGCCCTATTCGACGCTCGGCCTGAGGCTGGCGACCAGCCTCGCCATGGGCGGCGGCACGCTGACCCCGCACGCCTCGCTGGCCTGGCGCCACGCCTATGGCGACATCACCCCGCAAATGGCGATGTCGTTCATCCAGACCGGCGGCGGTTTCACCGTCGCCGGCGCGCCGATCGCCGAGGACAGCTTCGTGCTGGGTGCCGGGCTGGGTTTCGATGTCGGCATCAACCTGTCGCTAAACATTGGTTATGAGGGCCAGTTCGGCGACGCGGTGGAGACCAATGCGGTCAAGGGCGGGCTGACCTACCGTTTCTGAAGGGCGACTGGCCGGGCGGCACGGGGGCGCCGCGGCGTCCGGCGATCCGGCAAAGAACCCCTACCGCGTCGCGGCAAATGGGCTAGGCTTGATGCATCTCAGCAAGGACCGCATGCCATGAAGATCGAGGACGTCCGCCGTACCGCCTATTCGATGCCGCTGACCAGCCCCTCCTATCCCAAGGGGCCCTATCGCTTCTTCAACCGCGAATATTTCATCATCACCTACCGCACCGACCCGGCGGCGCTGGAAAAGGTGGTGCCCGAGCCGCTGAAGGTCACCGACCCGATCGTCAAATACGAGTTCATCCGCATGCCGGACTCCACCGGCTTCGGCGACTACACCGAGACCGGGCAGGTTATCCCGGTGGAGTTCGAGGGCAAGAAGGGCGGCTTCGTCCACTCGATGTATCTCGACGACGAGGCGCCGATCGCCGGTGGCCGCGAATTGTGGGGTTTTCCCAAGAAGCTTGCCAAGCCCAGCTTCGCGGTCGAGAGCGACGTGCTGGTGGCCAAGCTGAACTATGGCAGCGTGCTCTGCGCCTGCGGCACCATGGGCTACAAATATGAGGCGCTCGACAAGGACGCGGTCCTCAAATCCATGCTGGCGCCGAACTGGATGATCAAGATCATCCCGCATGTCGACGGCTCGGCGCGGATCTGCGAGCTGGTCGAGTATTATCTCGAGGACGTCACCATCAAGGAGGCGTGGACGGGACCGGCGGCGCTGGGCCTGTTCCCGCACGCCATCTGCGACGTCGCCAAGCTGCCGGTGCTGGAGGTGCTCTCCGCCGTGCACATCAAGTCCGACCTGACGCTCGGGCTCGGCAAGGTGGCGTATGATTATCTGAAAGACTGAACGCTGCGCCACGAGGCGATCGGAAAGCCCGCGCGGTTCGGCGCGGGCTTTTTCATGGCCTGCCTCAGCCGAGGCCCAGCCGCTCGCTCGCCATGAAGCCGAACAGCAGGGCGAGGCCGAAGGCGACGAGCGCGAGGGCGGCGGCGAGTTCCACCGCCCGCAGCGCCACCGCGATGCCATTGCCCTCGCGACGGGCGGCGAGGCGCACCGCCAGATGCTTGGCGAACACCGCGATGGCGGCGACCGCGCTGACCGTGATCGCGGTGCCGACCCCCATCAGCGCGGTGGAGGCGGCGCCGACCCAGAAGATGCCTTGGGTAAGCGAGAACACCAACACCAGGATCGCGCCGCTGCACGGGCGCAGGCCGACCGACAGCACCGCCGCCCACCACTCCTTCACGCCGCCGCGCGGCAGCGCCTCCGGCCCCGGCAGATGCGCATGCCCGTCCTCGCAGGCCTCGCCGGCGGCATGGACATGGTCCGGCTCGCCGCGCCAGGCCCGGACCAGTGCGCCGGCCTTCACATAGGCGAGGCGGGCGCCGAGCAGCACGATGAGGCCATAGGCGGTGATCTCGATAAGGAACACCGCGCGCTGCATGGCGGCGGCGGTGGCGCCGAGGATGACGGCGAAGATGCCGGCGACCAGTATGGCGGTCAGCGACTGGGCGAGGGCGCTCGCAAAGGCGAGGCCGATGCCGCGTTTCAGGCTCGCCTCATTGGCCAGCAGATAGGAGGAGATCACCGCCTTGCCATGGCCGGGGCCGGCGGCGTGGAAGACGCCGTAGGCGAAGGAGATGCCGCCGAGCAGATACAGCGCCGAGCCATCCTGCTTGGCGGCGCGCACGGCGCCGGTGAGCAGGCGGTAGAATTCTGCCTGCTTGGCGAGGATGAAGCCGACAAGGCCCTCCGGCGCGGGCGGCGGCGGCGCGACGCCGAACGGCGATTGGGCGAGGGCGGGCAGAGCGAGGACGGCGCCGGCGACCAGAGCGCCCGCCAGCAGCCAGGCCATGCGCCTCACGGGCAGCTCACCGTGGCGCGGTTGGCGAATTGCGAGCCGAAATTGCTCGCCGAGGTCAGCGCGTTGAAGAAGCCTTCCGACAGGCTGGTGGAGCCGGCCGCCGGATCGGGCCGGTGCACATCCACCGTGCAGCCGGCCGGACTGCCGGCGAGCCTCACCGGATTGTTGTCGGCGAGTTGGAAGGCGACGAAATAGGTCGGATCGTAGACGTCGACCGCGGTGCTGCCCTTGGCCGGCAGCGGCTTCTGCAGCGGCAGGGTGAAGTGCAGCGTCAGCGCCGTTCCGTCATAAGTCAGGCTGTAGTCGCGCGGCGGGGCGAAGGGAAACTGCTCCTTCCCACGCTTGGCAAAGGTGAAATAGTCGAATTCCTTGAGCGAATCGATGTTCACCTGCGCGAGTTCGGAGAGCGTCTTCGGCGTCGGCTTGCCGTCAGGCGTCTGTTCCAGTCCCTGAAGGGCGAAGCTGGAGAACTCCTCGTCGAAGGTCCAGTCATGGCGCACGCCGGTGAGGGTGCCGTCCGGGCCGTAAAGCAGCTGGGAGTTGATCACCACCCAGACATGCGGATGCGCCACAGCGGGCGAGGCGAGGGCGGCCAGCGCAAGAACGAGCGCGGCGAAGCGGGCGAGGAGGCGAGCCAAGGGCCGAATCCGGTGATCAGCGGCAGGGACATCATTGATCCACGAGGAGTTCGACCGAAACGTGACACCGGGATCGCGGAAACGAAAACGGCCGCCCGAAAGCGGCCGTTCCGGATTTTTGCGGCTGCAAGCCGGAGCCGGCTCACGCCGCCTTGGGTCTGTGCGACAGAAGCCGGCTCACGCCGCCCTGGTTCTTGCAGCAGAAGTCGGCTCACGCCGCCTTGGTTCTTGCAGCAGAAGTCGGCTCATGCCGCCTTCTGAGACTTCGGCTGCAGCAGCTTGCGGTTGACCAGCACCTCGGCGATCTGCACCGCATTCAGCGCCGCGCCCTTGCGCAGATTGTCCGACACGCACCAGAAGGAGAGGCCGTTCTCCACCGTCGCGTCCTCGCGGATGCGCGACACATAGGTGGCGTCCTCGCCGGCCGCCTCGTAAGGCGTGATGTAGCCGCCGGGCTCACGCTTGTCGACGACCAGCACACCCGGCGCGTTACGCAGCACCTGGGTGGCTTCCTCGACGGTGATCGGGCGCTCGAACTCGACGTTCACCGCTTCCGAATGCGAGACGAACACCGGCACGCGCACGGCGGTGCAGGTGAGCTTGATCTTCGGATCGAGGATCTTCTTCGTCTCCGCCATCACCTTCCATTCCTCCTTCGTGTAGCCGTCTTCCATGAAGACGTCGATGTGAGGAATGACGTTGAAGGCGATGCGCTTGGGAAACTTCTTGGCCTCGATCGGATCGGAGACGAACACGGCGCGGGTCTGCGAGAACAGCTCGTCCATCGCTTCCTTGCCGGCGCCCGACACCGACTGATAGGTCGCCACAACCACGCGCTTGATCGTCGCGGCGTCGTGCAGCGGCTTCAGCGCGACGACGAGCTGCGCGGTCGAGCAGTTCGGGTTGGCGATGATGTTCTTCTTCGTGAAGCCGCCAATGGCATCGGCATTGACTTCCGGCACGATCAGCGGGACGTCGCTGTCGTAACGGAAGGCCGAGGAGTTATCGATGACGACGCAGCCCTGGGCGCCGATCTTCGGCGACCACTGCTTCGACACCTCGCCGCCGGCCGACATCAGGCAGATGTCGGTGTCGGAGAAGTCATAGTTCTCGAGGGCTTTAATTTTCAGGGTCTTGTCGCCGAAGGAAACCTCCGTCCCGACCGAACGGCGGGAGGCGAGCGCGATCACCTCGTCGGCGGGGAAGCCGCGTTCGGCGAGGATGTCGAGCATTTCGCGGCCCACGTTGCCCGTGGCGCCGACGATAGCGACCTTGTAGCCCATCTCGAATATCTCCTGACGGCCCTGCCATTCACAGGCTCGGGCGAGGGCGGGCTTTTACGCCGAAAGTCGAGGCGTGGCAACGCCCCTGACACGCGCCGGACGCAGGGGTGGCACGCGCCGGGTGGTGCATGTTCCGCAAGGGGATCGAGCCAGCGGGGATCGGGCCAGCGGGGATCGGGCCAGCCGGGATCAGGCCAGTGGGGATCAGGCCGATCGCCGGGTCCCGCGCAGCAGCAGGAAGCCGAGGAGGGCGAATGCCGTCAGCGCGCCGCTCGCCAGGAAGGTCGCCGACGAGCCGTGTGCCTGCCACAGCCAGCCGGCGGCGATGTTGCCGACCAGTACCGTCAGCCCGGTCATCAGGTTGAAGACGCCGAAGGCGGTCGCCTTCAACTGCGCCGGCGCGGTATCGGCGATCAGCGTGGCGAGGATGCCCTGCGAGAAGCCCATATGCAGCCCCCACAGCACGATGCCGGCGAAGAAGGCCGGCAGCGTGCCGGCCTGTGCCAGCACCAGATCGGCGGCGAGCAGCAGGACCAGGCTGATGGCGAGCGGCGCCAGGCGGCCGGTGCGGTCGGACAGGCGGCCGACGGGATAGGCGGCCAGCCCATAGACCGCGTGCATCACCACCATGGTGATCGGCACCCAGGCGGTGGCGAGGCCCACTTCCTGCGACTTCAGCAGCAGGAAGGCCTCGCTGAACCGCGCCATGGTGAAGAGACAGGCGACGGCGATCATCGCCCATGTCGCGCGGTTCAGCCGGCCGGCCGCGGCAAGGCGCGGCCGTTCCTTGGCCGGCGCCGGCGGCTGCGCCGGCTCGTTTATGCCGACGACCAGCAGGGCGACAGCGAGGAAGGCGGGGAGGGTGGCGATCCAGAACACGGTGAGGAAGTCCCCGCCGGTCGCGAGCATCAGGCCGATAGCGACCAGAGGGCCGACGAAGCCGCCGACGGTATCGAGCGACTTGCGCAACCCGAAGGCGGCGCCGCGGATCTCAGGCGGCGTGGTATCGGCGATCAGCGCGTCGCGCGGCGCGCCGCGAATGCCCTTGCCGACGCGGTCGAGCGCCTTGGCGGCGACGATCCAGCCGAGCGAGCCGGCGAGCGGGATCATCGGCTTGGACACCGCGCCGAGGCCATAACCGAGCACGGCCAGCGGCTTGCGCTTGCCGGTCCAGTCGGAGACCACGCCGGAGAACAGCCGCGTCACCATGGCGACGGCCACCGCCAGCCCTTCGATGAAGCCGATGGCGAGCGCCGAGGCGGCGAGCTCGGTGACGAGATAGAGGGGCAGCAGCGTCTGGACCATCTCCGAGGAGATATCCATGGCGAGGCTGACCAGGCCCAGCACCCACACGGTGGCCGGGATCGGCGGCCTTGCTCCTGCCGCCATCGGCGCGGGCGAAGCCGGCATTATTCCGCCGCGCCGGCGCGGGCGACGCCGAAGCGCCGCGCCACATACTCCTCGACGATCTTCTTGAAGTCGTCGCGCAGGGTGGGGCCGCGCAGGGTCATCGCCTTCTTGCCGTCGATATAGACCGGGGCGGTGGGAAACTCGCCGGTGCCGGGCAGCGAGATGCCGATATCGGCATGCTTGCTCTCCCCCGGCCCGTTGACGATGCAGCCCATCACCGCGACGTTCAGCGTCTCGACGCCGGGATAGTGCTTCTTCCACTCCGGCATCGAGGTGCGGATGTAGTCCTGCACCTCGAAAGCCAACTCCTGGAAGGTGGTCGAGGTGGTGCGCCCGCAGCCGGGGCAGGCGGCGACCAGCGGCACGAAGGTGCGCAGGCCCATGGTCTGCAGCATCTCCTGCGCCACCGTCACCTCGCGGGTGCGGTCGCCGCCGGGCTCGGGGGTGAGCGAGACGCGGATGGTGTCGCCGATGCCTTGTTGCAACAGGACACCCATTGCGGCAGTCGAGGCAACGATGCCCTTCGAGCCCATCCCCGCTTCGGTGAGGCCGAGATGCAGCGCATAGTCGGCGCGCCGGGCGAGCTCGGAATAGACGGTGATCAAATCCTGCACCGCCGAGACCTTGGCGGAGAGGATGATCTTCTCGCGCTTCATGCCGATCTCTTCCGCCAGCGCGGCGGAGAGCAGGGCCGAGCGCACCAGCGCCTCGCGGGTGACGGCGCGCGCATCGGCCGGGCGCGGGAGCCTGGCGTTCTCGTCCATCAGCCGGGTCAGCAGGTCGTCGTCCAGCGAGCCCCAATTGGCGCCGATCCGCACCGGCTTGTCGTGTTTGATCGCGATCTCGACGATGGTGGCGAAGTGGCGGTCGCGCTTGTTGCCGAAGCCGACATTGCCGGGGTTGATGCGGTATTTCGCCAGCGCCTCCGCGCAATCGGGGAAATTCGCCAGCAGCAGGTGGCCGTTATAGTGGAAGTCGCCGACCAGCGGGGTGTCGAGCCCCATGCGGGCGAGCCGCTCGCGGATCTCCGGCACGGCGCGGGCGGACTCCTCGCGGTCCACGGTGATGCGCACGATCTCCGAACCGGCGCGGGCGAGGGCGGCGACCTGGCGGGCGGTCGCCTCGGCGTCGGCGGTGTCTGTGTTGGTCATCGACTGCACCACCACCGGCGCGCCGCCACCCACCGTGACCGCGCCGACCTTGACCGGCACGGTGATGCGCCGCTCATGCGGGCCGGCGGCTTCCAGCTCGGGCGCGACGATCGGGGCGGGCTCAGCAGTCATGACACGGGTTCCGGCGGCGTGGCGGCCAGTAGGACGAACAGCCCGGAGGGGTAGGCCGGGCGTGAGCTTGCGTCAACCGCCGGCGTCAACCGGCGGCGGCCTTGCCGGCCTCCGCGCGGCAGCGGGCGCAGGTGCCGGCGATCTCCAGCACCGGGGTGCGCGGCGTGAAGCCGGCGGCGCGGGTCGCCCAGGCGATGTCGCGGCCGATGGCGTGCGAGGCGACCTCGTCGGTCAGGCCGCAGCGCTCGCAGATCAGGAACACGATCACGTCATCGGCCTCATGCGCCCGGCCGCAGGCGAGGAAGGCGTTGCGGCTCTCGATGCGGTGGGCGAGGCCCTCGGCGACCAGGAAGTCGAGGGCGCGATAGACCGACATCGGCGGCGGACGCTCGCCGACGGCACCGAGCTTCTCCACCAGCTCATAGGCGCCGAGCGGTATGTGGCTCTGCGCCAGCGTCTCCAGCACCCGCCGGCGCAGCGGCGTCAGGCGGGCGCCGCTCGCATCGCAGCATGCCTCGGCGCGCGCGAGCACATCGGCAACGCAGGCGGTGTGGTCATGGTCGTGATGTGCGGCGGCCGGAACTGTCATGCAGGGATCGTAGCTGACGGATAGGAAACGGGAAACCGTCTTGGCGGCCAGCCGTTTGCGACCGTGCGACGGGACTAGCAATGACGGGCGGCCATGCTAGCGTGACACATATGGGGACGAGGCCGCGCGACGGCGAGGCGTCCCGCGATCGGTTGCGATGCCGCAGAACTCAGGCAGGAGAATTTTCAATGCTCAAGGGTAAGAACGCCGTCGTCACCGGCTCGACCAGCGGGATCGGCCTTGCCATCGCCCGTGCGCTGGCGGCCGAAGGCGTGAACATCACGCTCAACGGCTTCGGCGATGCAGCGGCGATCGAGAAGGAACGCTCGGGCATCGAGAGCGCGTTCGGCGTGAAGGCGGTGTATTCCGCCGCCGACCTCACCAAGGGCTCGGAATGCGCGGCGCTGATAAAGTTCGGCGAGGAGCAGCTCGGCTCGGTCGACATCCTCGTCAACAATGCCGGCGTGCAGCATGTCTCGCCGATCGAGGACTTCCCGGACGACAAATGGGACCTCATCATTGCGCTGAACCTCTCGGCCGCCTTCCACGCCACCAAGGCGGCGGTGCCGGGCATGAAGGCGCGCAAGTGGGGCCGCATCATCAACACCGCCTCGGCGCATGCGCTGGTCGCCTCGCCCTTCAAGTCGGCCTATGTCTCGGCCAAGCACGGCATTGCCGGCCTGACCAAGACGGTGGCGCTGGAGACCGCCACCTTCGGCATCACGGTGAACGCGATCTGCCCCGGCTATGTGTGGACGCCGCTCGTCGAGAAGCAGATCCCCGACACCGCCAAGGCGCGCGGCATCACAGAGGAGCAGGTGAAGGAGTTCCTGCTCGCCGAGCAGCCGACCAAGGAGTTCGTGAAGGTCGAGGAAGTGGCGGCGCTGGCCGTGTTCCTGTGCAGCGACGGCGCGAAGTCGATCACCGGCTCGCTGCAGCAGATCGACGGCGGCTGGGTGGCCGAGTAAGCCAAGGGTGAACCCGAGGGGAGGCGCAGGTGACTGACAAGGTGGTCGACATTTCGACGTCGCGGCGTTCCGCCGCCAGAAAGGGCACCGCCGGGCGTGCCGCCGTCCAGAAGGATGGCGACGAGGCCGTCTCCGTCACCGGCGATTCCACAAATGCGCCGCAGCCGGCGGCTCCGGGACTGGCGGTCCAGCCGCCGGAAGCCGCTTCGCCGGTCGCCAAACCGGCAGCTGGAGCGACGGCGGCGTCCGGTCGCGCCGCCGCCAAGCGCGCCGCATCCGGCAAGGCGACGGCCAGCAAGGCGGCAGCGGGGAAGGCTGCCACGGCGAAGTCCTCGTCCGCGAAGCCCTCGCCCGCGAAGCCCTCGCCCACGAAGTCCGGCGCCGGTAAGACCGCCGCCGCGCCATCCCTCGCGGCCGCACCGGTTGCCGCCTCCGAAAAGCCTGAGGCGCCCCCGGCGGCGAGCAAGGAGACCGAGACCGTGGCCACCGCGATTTCGGTGCACGGCCCGGTCGGCAAGGAGGCGGTGCGCCGCAATACCAATTCCACCGCACCGGCCAAGGCGGAGGCGCTCAAGAACCACCTCAAGCCGATCAACCTCGCCTTGCAGGGCGGCGGCGCCCATGGCGCCTTCACCTGGGGGGTGCTCGACCGGCTGCTGGAGGACGGACGGATCGTCGTCGAGGGCATTTCCGGCACCAGCGCCGGCGCCATGAATGCGGCCGTGCTGGCCTCGGGCCTCGCGCGCGGCGGCAATGAGGGCGGACGCGAGGCGCTGGCGAAATATTGGCGCGCGGTTTCCAAGGATGGGCGCACCAGCCCGCTGCAGCGCACCCTGCTCGACCGGCTGATGGGCAACTGGTCGCTGAACATGAACCCGGCCTACATCACCATGGATGTGATGAGCCGGTTCTTCTCGCCCTACGACCTCAACCCGCTCAACATCAACCCGCTGATGGACCTGATCGCCGAGCATGTCGATTTCGACTCGGTGCAGGCGTGCAGCCATGTGCATGTGTTCGTCAGCGCCACAAACGTGCACACCGGCAAGGTCAAAGTGTTCTCCAAGCACGAGCTGACACCGGCCGCGATCATGGCGTCGGCCTGCCTGCCCAACATGTTCCAGGCGGTGGAAATCGACGGCGTGCCCTATTGGGATGGCGGCTTCATGGGCAACCCGGCCATGTTCCCCTTCTACGATGCGGTGAAGACCGACGACATCCTGCTCATCCAGATCAACCCGATCATCCGCCGCGAGACGCCGAAGACCGCCCGCGACATCCAGAACCGGATGAACGAGATCACCTTCAACGCCTCGCTGCTCGCGCAGCTGCGCGCCGCCGAATTCGTCACCCGGCTGCTCAATGAGGGGCGGCTGAGCCACAAGGGCGACGGGGTGGACGGCTATCGCAACCTGCGCATGCACCGGATCGACGGGGCCGAGAAGCTGGTGGCGCTCGATGCCTCGACTAAGATGAACGCGGAATGGGAGTTCCTGCTGTTTCTGCGCGACATCGGCCGGGAGGCGGCGGAAGGCTTCCTCGAGCGGCATTACGACGACATCGGCGTGCGCTCGACGCTCGACGTGCATCACGAACTGAAGAACGGCTAGCTCGTGGCCGGCCTTCGCAGCGGCACGGCCGCGGGGTACAGGGGCACAGGGCACGGGGGCTCGACGGGGCGACGGGCTTGTGCTGAGAGAGGACATGAGCCCCGATCACCCGCCTGTTCCCGACATCGCCGCCCGTGTGCTTCATCGCGACGGGATGATGCTGATCCTCGACAAGCCCGCCGGCCTGCCCGTGCACAAGGGCCCCAAGGGCGGGGAGACGCTGGCCGACCATCTCGACGCGTTGCGCTTCGGCCTGCCCAGCGCGCCGGAACTGGCGCATCGGCTCGACAAGGACACGTCGGGCTGCCTGGTGCTCGGCCGCCATCGCAAGGCGCTAGCCGAACTCGGCAAGGCGTTCGCGAGCGGGGCGGTGGGGAAGACTTATGTCGCGGTGGCCAAGGGCGTGCCGGCCGAGACGCGCGGGCGGGTCGAGCTGAAGCTCGCCAAGCGTTCGCCGCATCGCGGCTGGTGGATGGCGGTCGATCCGGCCGGGCAGCAGGCGATCTCCGAATGGGAGCTGATCGCCGCCGGCGAAGGGCTGTCGGTGCTCGCGCTCTCGCCGCTGACCGGCCGTACCCACCAGTTGCGGGTGCATCTCGACGCCATCGGCCACCCGATCCTCGGCGACAGCATCTATGGCGGGGCCTCGCGGCTGCCGGGCGGGCCGGTGCTGCACCTCCACGCGCGCCGGGTGGTGGTGCCGCAACCCAAGGGCAAGCCGGCGATCGACGCCCGCGCGCCGCTGCCGCCGCACATGATAACGACGCTCGCCGGCATGGGCCTCGATCCGGCCGAGGTGGCGCAGGCGGCGGATGCGGTGGCGTTCTCGAAGCTCTAGCTCGAAGCTCTAGAAATCCGCGTTTCAGCGGGTCGCGGCGCGCATGCATTCCTCGCGCACCGCCCACAGGCACTGCGCGACAGGACGTCAGACGAGCTCGCGGGCGAGGCGGCCGGCCAACTGGCCGCAGCCGAGCAGGCCCGGCGTCGGGTGGGTGATGATGTGCACCGGCGTCGCGATGAGCCGCGGATCCAGCGGCGGGTGCTCCTCGAAGGCGGCGCGGAAGGGCGAGCTTTCATAAAATGGCAGCAGCCCGGCGGAGACGCCGCCGGCGAGATAGACGCCGCCGCGAGCGTCGAAGGTCAGCGCGAGGTCGCCGGCGATGCGGCCGAACAGCCGCAGGAACATGTTGCAGGTCTCGCGCGCCTCGGTGTCGCCGCCAAAGGCGGCGGCGATCACCTGCTCGGGCGATAGCCGGTCGCCGGTGAGCACGCGGTGGATGCGGGCGAGGCCGGAGCCCGAGAGCGCGTGCTCCACCACCACCGGGCCGAGCTCGCGCACCATATGGGCGATCAGCCGGGCCTCCTCGGTATTGGTGGCGCCGAGGCGGGCATGGCCACCTTCGCCGGTGACGGCCCGGAAGGTGTCGCCGATCTTGAGCAGGCCGGCGACGCCGAAGCCGGTGCCGGGCCCGCAGACCAGCATGGGAGCGCCTTCGGCCGCCTCGCCGCCGCCGACCGCCACCAGATCATCCGGCCCGAGCGCCGGCACGCCATAGGCGAGCGCCTCGAAATCGTTGACGCCGAGCAGCTTCTGCCAGCCGAAGCGGCGGCGCAGCTCGTCCTTGGCGAAGGACCAGTCGCGATTGGTGAGCCGCACATGCTCGCCATCCGCCGGTCCGGCAATGGCGAGTACCGCGCCGCCGACATCGCCGGCCGCCACGCCACGCGCCGCAAGATCGATCTCGATCAACGCCTCGAAGCCGGAAAAGGCGTCGTTGCGGTGGATGCGCACATCCTGTGGGCGTCCATCGGGGCCTGCGAGGGCGAGGCGGGAGGAGGTTCCGCCAATGTCGGCGATCAGGATGAGATGGGGCATAGGGCCTGGATGTTCGGGTCGCGGTGGGAGGGTGGCGCATAGGAGCCAATCTCGCGCGCTTCGACAAGCCCCGGCTGCGTATCTTGACGACAAGCGGCATGGCGGCGGTTGCGTTCCGCCTCATACCGGCCTAGTCCGAAAAAATGAGCGAATCCCCCCGCCGTCCGCGCCGTCCCTCTGGCCGTCAGGCCGCCCCGGTCCTGCCGGGCCTTGCCGCCCGCCGTGCCGCGGCGGATGCCTTTGACGCCGTCTTCGTCAATGGCCGTCCGCTGGAGGAGGCGCTCGACCGGCTGTCACGCGATCTCGACGAGCGCGACCGCGGGCTCGCCCGCATGATCGCCGCCACCACGCTGCGCCGTCTCGGCTCGCTGCGGGCGCTGCTGTCGGCCTTTCTCGAGAAGCCGTTGCCGGAAAAGGCCCGGCGCGGCGAGACGCTGCTGCTGATCGGCGCCGCGCAGGTGCTGTTCATGGACGTGCCGGACCATGCGGCGGTGGCGACCAGCGTCGAGCTGGCCGGGGAAGCCCCCTCGACCGCCGGCTTCAAGGGGCTGATCAACGCCGTGCTGCGCCGGATCGCCCGCGAGGGGCGGGCGCGCCTCGAGGCCGATGCGGTGTACGATCAGCCCGAATGGCTGATCCGCGGCTGGAGCGCGGCCTATGGCGCCGAGACCGCCCGGGCGATCGCCCGCACCCTCGCCCGGGAGGCGCCGCTCGACCTCACGATCAAGGGCGATCCGCAGCCGTGGTTGGAGCGGCTCGGCGGCGAGTTGCTGCCGACCGGCTCGATACGGCTCATCGAGGCCGGCAACGTCACCGCCTTGCCGGGCTTCGACGAGGGGGCCTGGTGGGTTCAGGATGCGGCGGCGGCGATTCCGGCCCGGCTTATCCATGCCGGCCCCGGCATGCGCGTCGCCGATCTGTGCGCGGCGCCGGGCGGCAAGACCGCCCAGCTGGCCGCCGCGGGGGCGCAGGTGACCGCGCTCGACCGCTCCGCCGTGCGGCTCCGGCGGCTGGCGCAGAATCTCGGCCGGCTCGGGCTCGAAGCCGAGGTGGTGGAGGCGGATGCGGCGAGTTGGCAAGTCGGCACCGAGAAGGGGGGGCCGTTCGACGCGGTGCTGATCGACGCGCCGTGCTCGGCGACCGGTACCATCCGCCGGCACCCGGATGTCGCCTGGTCGAAGGCGCCGGCCGACATTGCCAGCCTGGGCGCGCTGCAGGCGCGGATCCTGCGCAATGCCGCCGACCTGGTGCGGCCGGGCGGGGTGCTGGTCTATTCCACCTGCTCGCTGGAGCCGGAGGAGGGCGAGCGGCAGATCGAGGCGCTGCTCGCCGGCCGCGACGATTATGAGCGCCTGCCGGTGCTGCCCGGCGAGAACGGCGTCGCAGCCGACTGGATCAACGCCGCCGGCGAGATCCGCACCCTGCCGACGCATCTTCCGCATGAAGACCCGCGCCGTGGCGGGCTCGATGGCTTCTTCGCCGCGCGGTTGCGGCGTCGCGGAGCCCCGGATGCTTCATAGGGAGCATAGGATGGTGGACGCGACTCGGGGCTCGGTTAAGCTGGCGACGATTCATCCGGGGGATTCTGGGAGGGAACCGGTTGCCCGGGCGACACCAGACCAAGCGATGCCCAAGCACACGGCCGCCAAGCACGCGGCCGTCGGGCACACGGCCGTCGGGCACACGGCCGTCGGGCACACGGCCGTCGGGCACACGGCCGTCGGGCACACGGATTCCAGGGATTCGTCGGCGATGAGCGGCGAGGGAATGGCCGATCGCGTCCGCCGCCTGACATGCGTCGCCGAGCTCGGCTGGCGCACGCTGGTGGTGCGGGCGCTGGCGCATCCGCCTTTCGCCTGGTGGACGGCGTCGCTGCCGGTATCGGGGCGCCTGCTGTTCGCGCCGCAGGACCTGCGTGCCGGCGATTCCGCCCGGGCGGCGGAGATCTATGCCGGGTGCTTCGCCTTTGCCGGCAAGGCGGTGGAGACCGGCGGCGCTTCGCCCTTCGAGATCGTCCCGCCGTCGCGCGAATGGGCGCAGGCGCTGATGTCGTTCTCGTGGCTGCGGCATCTCCATGCCTCCGACACTGCGATTGCGCGGGCCAATGCGCGGGCGCTGGTCGGCGACTTCATCAATCTCGGCGGGCCGCGCCTGCCGGCGGCGGCCGAGCCGGAAGTGGCGGCGCGACGGATGATCAACTGGCTGTCGCAGGCGCCGCTGATCCTCAAGGATGCCGATTCCGGCTTTCATCGCCGCTTCCTGCGCTGCCTCAGCCAACAGGCGCGCTATCTCAAGAGCATTCAGCGCTTTGCCCGCGACGGGCGCGCCCGGCTTGCCTGCGCGGTGGCGCTGAGCTTTGCCGGCCTGTGCATGGCCGACCAGCCGCGGCTGCTGCGCTCCGCCCAGAAGCGGCTGTCGGAGGAGCTGGAACGGCAGGTGCTGGCCGATGGCGGCCCGGCGAGCCGCAACCCCGGCATGCTGATCGAGCTGCTGCTCGACCTGCTGCCGCTGCGCCAGTGCTTCGAGGCGCGACACGTGGCGCCGCCCGCGGTGCTGGTGAACGCCATCGACCGCATGATGCCGATGCTGCGCTTCTTCCGCCATGTCGACGGCTCCTTCGCGCATTTCAACGGCATGGGACCGACGCCGGCCGACAACCTGGCCGTGGTGCTCGCCTATGACGATGCGCGCGGCCGGCCGGTGTCCAACGCTCCCTATTCCGGCTATCAGCGGCTGGAGGCCGGCGGCTCGGTGGTGATCGTCGACACCGGCCGGCCGCCGCCGCCGCTGTTCAGCCACGAGGCGCATGCCGGCTGCCTCTCCTTCGAGCTTTCCAGCGGGCGCAACCGGGTGGTGGTGAATTGCGGCGCACCGACCCCCGCGCATGAGAGCTGGCGCCCCGTAGCCCGGCAGACGGCGGCGCATTCCACGGCCACGCTGGCGGAAATCTCTTCCTGCCGCTTCATCGCCGGCGGGCTCGCCATGAAGCTGTGCGGCACGCCGGTGCTGGACGGCCCCGCCGACATCCATGTCGACCGCTCCGAGCGCGGCGGTGCCGACGTGCTGCGGGCCAGCCATGACGGCTATGCGCGCCGGCTCGGCCTGGTGCATCAGCGCTCGTGGCGGCTGTCGGGCGACGGCACCTGCCTCGACGGCGAAGACCTGTTCCGCGCCGCCCAGGGCGAGGAGATCGCCAGCGACGCCCGCGACTTCTATGCGATCCGCTTCCACCTTCACCCGGCGGTGAAGGCGGCGCGGGCGCCGGACGGGCAGACGATCTATCTCACCCTGCCGGATGGTGACGACTGGGTGTTCGAGGCGCCGGACTGCCCGGCGACCATCGAGGAGAGCGTCTATCTCGCCGCCCATGGCGGGCCGCGCCGCGCCGAGCAGATCGTGATCACCGGCAAGGCGCGCCAGCGGCCCCGCGTCGCCTGGACCTTCGTGCGGGTGCAGGGCGTGCGCGGCTAGGGCCGGCCGCCGCAAAAAGCCCGCGTCGACATTCGGCTTGCCGGGCGGATGCCATCTCACTTCCCTCATCAGCCGGACTCGAACCGGCCATTCCAGCATCGGCCGATCGGCTCGGGCGCGGAGGATGCGGCGTTCGGTTGTCGGCATCGGCCGCGTCGGCTCTGTCGTGAGCGGCCTCGCCACCGGGCCCGGCGACGCCGGCCGACCAGCCGAGGGGCCGGCGGCCCGGACAGAAACTTAGCTAACCGGCGAAGTTTTGCTTGCGACGCCGATGCGACGGTCTATAGTTAGCGATATGGCTAAGCATGACCTCGATCTCTCGCTGCTGTTCCACGCCCTGGCCGACCCGACCCGCCGGTCGATCCTCACGCGGCTCGCCGAAGGTCCGGCGCGGGTGACGGATCTGGCCGGCCCGACGGGACTGCGGCTGCCCACGGTGATGCGGCACCTTTCCGTGCTGCAGGAAGCGGGACTGATCGCCACCTCCAAGGACGGGCGGATACGCACCTGCGCCATCGTGCCGGAGGCACTGGACCCGGTGCGGACATGGCTCGACGAGCAGCGGGCGCTCTGGGAAGCCCGGCTCGACCGGCTGGACGCCTTCGTGATGAACGTGATGAAGGAACGCGCGAAATGACCTCGAACGAGCCTGCCGGAAACTTGATCGGCGCGAAGCCCGACCAGCGCGCGGGCCGCTTCGCGACCCTGACCTTCGAGCGCGAGGTGGCGGCGCCGGCCCCGGTGCTGTGGCAGGCCTGGACCGCCCCGGCGGCGCGGGCGGTCTGGGCTGCGCCGACGCCTGCGGTCACCGTCGCGTTCCTGGAGGCGGACACCCGCGTGGGTGGGCGCGAGGTCTCGCTCTGCAAGGTCGAGGGCCAGCCCGACATACGCTGCGAGTGCGGCTGGCTGGAGCTGCAGCCGCCGGCGTGGAGCGTGAACTACGAAGTGATCTCGTCGGCCGGGGCGACGCAGTCGGCGGCGCTGGTGACGGCGGAGATTTCCGGCGCCGGCGAGCGCAGCCGGCTGGTGGTGACGGTGCAGCTGTCCTCGCTGGCCGAGGACATGGAGGCGGGCTACCGGCAGGGCTTCGGCGCCGGGCTGGACCATCTCGCCGGCGTGGCCGGGCGGACCCTGGTGTTGCAGCGGGTGATCGCGGCGCCGCGAAGCCTGGTGTGGAGCGCGTGGATGAACCCCGAGACGCTGCCGCAATGGTGGGGGCCGGACGGATATTCCTGCCGCACCGAAAGGATCGACCTGCGGGCGGGCGGCGAATGGGTGTTCGACATGATCGGGCCGGACGGCACGGTGTTCCCGAACCATCATCGCTATCACGAGGTCCGGCCGGAGGAGCGGATCGGCTATACGCTGCACTGGGGCGAGAACGGGCCGAAGCATGCCGACGCCTGGGCCGCCTTCGAGGAACAGGACGGGGCGACCAGGGTGACGCTGGGCATGGTGATGAACACGGCGGCCGAGTTCCACGAGGCGAAGGGCTTCGGCGCCGTGGAGCTGGGGCAGCAGACGCTGGGCAAGCTGGAGCGCTGCGTCCTGTCCCGCCAGGCCGCGTCCGCTGTCGGGACCGGCGCGGCGGAGGGTTAACGCCGGGCCGGATCGGTGGTAAGGCCAGCCGATCCTTCAACAACGTCCGGCCCCATCATGTCGCTCGACATCCGCCCCATCACCCGCGCGCTGCTCTCGGTCTCCGACAAGACGGGCCTCGTCGACTTCGCCCGCAAGCTCGCCGCGCATGGCGTCGAGCTGGTCTCCACCGGCGGCACCAGCAAGGCGCTGAAGGAGGCGGGGCTCGCGGTGCGCGACGTTTCCGAGATCACGGGCTTTCCCGAGATGATGGACGGACGGGTGAAGACGCTGCATCCCAAGGTGCATGGCGGCATCCTCGCCGTGCGCGCCGACGCCGCTCACCGGGCGGCGATGGACGAGCACGGCATCGGGCCGATCGACCTCGTGGTGGTGAACCTCTATCCCTTCGAGGAGACGGTGGCGCGCGGCGCCTCCTTCGAGGACTGCGTCGAGAACATCGATGTCGGCGGGCCGGCGATGATCCGCGCTGCCGCCAAGAACCATGGCGACGTCACCGTGGTGGTCGATCCCTTGTCCTACGAGGTGGTGCTGGCCGAGATCGCCGCCGCGGGCGGCACCACCGGCGCCACCCGCCGGCACTTTGCCCGCGCCGCTTTCGCCCGCACCGCCGCCTATGACGGCGCCATCGCCGAATGGTTCTCCTCGGTGGAGGCGGATAGCGCGCCGCCGGCGCGGCTTTTCGCCGGCATCCTCGCCGAGGAACTGCGCTATGGCGAGAATCCGCACCAGCAGGCGTCGTTCTATCTTTCCGGCGGGGCGCGGCCGGGCGTCGCCACCGCCCGCCAGCTGCAGGGCAAGTCGCTCTCCTACAACAACCTCAACGACACCGACGCCGCCTTCGAGGCGGTGGCCGAGTTCGACCCCGCCCGCGCGCCGGCGGTGGTGATCGTCAAGCATGCCAATCCCTGCGGCGTGGCCGAGGGCGCCAGCCTGGTCGAGGCCTATCGCAAGGCGCTGGCCTGCGACCCGACCTCGGCCTTCGGCGGCATCGTCGCCTTGAACCGCACGCTGGACGCCGAGGCGGCCCGCGCCATCGTCGAGATCTTCACCGAGGTGATCGTCGCCCCCGACGCCACCGAGGAAGCGGCGGCCATCGTCGCCGCCAAGAAGAATCTGCGCCTGCTGGTGACCGGCGCCTTGCCCGACCCGCGCGCGAAAGGCCTGGCGGTGAAGTCGCTGGCCGGCGGGCTGCTGGTGCAGTCGCGCGACAATGCGGTGGTCGACGACATGGAGCTGAAGGTCGTCACCAAGCGCGCCCCGACCAATGCCGAGCTCGCCGACCTCGCCTTCGCCTTCCGCGTCGCCAAGCATGTGAAATCGAACGCCATCGTCTATGCCAAGGACCTCGCCACGGTGGGCATCGGCGCCGGGCAGATGAGCCGGGTCGATTCGGCGCGCATCGCCGCGCGCAAGGCGATCGACGCCGCCGAGGCCGCCGGCCTTGCCGAGCCGCTGACGCGCGGCAGCGTGGTCGCCTCCGACGCCTTCTTCCCCTTCGCCGACGGGCTTCTGACCGCCATCGAGGCGGGGGCGACGGCGGTGATCCAGCCGGGCGGTTCGATCCGCGACGCCGACGTGATCGCCGCCGCCGACGCGGCGGACGTCGCCATGGTGTTCACCGGCGTGCGGCACTTCCGCCACTGAGGCGGGGTGGCCCGGACAGGAAAAAAGGGCCGGTGCGAACCGGCCCTTCGTCTGTGGCGGTGCGGGCGCTTCAGAAGCGATAGGTGACGCCGACGCCGACGATCCACGGATCGAGATCGGCGGTGCCGGTCAGCGGCGTGCCGGCGACGGTGACGTCGAAATCCGGCTTGAGGAACAGCTTCTTCACGTCGACGTTGAAGCCCCAATGCGCGTCGATCATGTAGTCGAAGCCGGCCTGCAGCGCGAAGCCCCAGGCATTGTGCACATCGAGGCTGTCGGCGGCGTCGGCCTCCTGGTTGAAGAAGAAGGTATAGTTCACGCCGGCGCCGACATAGGGCTTGAACGCGCCGAACTCGGTGAAGTGGTATTGCAGGGTGAGGGTGGGCGGCAGCAGCCACGCCTCGCCGATCTTGCCCAGCCCGGCCAGCGAGCCGGCGCCGTCAATGTCGTGCGGGGTGACGCCGAGGATCAGTTCGGCCGCCCAGTTGTCGGTAAAATAATACGTGATATCGAGTTCAGGCACCACCGAATCGGAATAATCGAGGTCGGATCCCGGCACGCCGTTCACCTTGCCGCCGTCCTCCGGCAGCACGCCGAGCAGGCGCAGGCGGATCTGCCAGGGGCTCTTCTCCACCACCGGCGCCGGCGCCTTGTAGACCGGCGGCGCGCTGGCGATGTCGGCGGCGAAGGCCGGCGCCGCGATGAGAAGGGCCGCCGGAATGGCGGCGGTGATGACCTGGAGCGCTTTGGACATGTGATTTCCCCTGTGCCCGCCCGATGCTGCGGCGCGACATGCCGCATCGACGTTCTGGAGCGGTCGGGGCCCCTGAAATTTGATACATCTCAACCCGCCGGGATCGCGTCGCGCAGTGTGACGGTCCGGCAACAGGACTACGGTCGTCATCCGGCCATCAGAAGCCGGTACCAACGATGGGACGGCCGCCGCGACGGCGCGCGGCCCGAGGCAGGAGACGGACATGGGTGTCGAAGGTTTTCTCGCCAGCGAAGACGAGCGCGCGGCGCGCCAGCTGGTGGAGCAGGCGGATCTCATCACGCAGGCGACCGAGGGCGACATGCCGCCGCGCTTCGCCAGCCGCCTGTTCGGGCGGGCTGCGGCCGAGGATGTGCGGCTCTATACCGCACAGGAACTCGCCGAGCTGGCGCGGCGCGCCCATGAGCATCTCGCCCGGCGCACCGCCGGCGCCGCCGATATCCGCGTCGAACTGCCGGAGGTGGTGGCGGGCGGCGAGCGCCTCGGCGAGGTGACGGTGATCGAGATCGTCAATGATGACATGCCGTTCCTGCTCGATTCGGCGATGGCGGCGCTGAACGAGCGCAACCTCACCGCCTCGCTGGTGGTGCACCCGATCTTCAAGGTCGAGCGCGACCGGCAGGGAGGGCTGGTCGGCATCGCCGCCCAGGGCGCGCCGAAGGACCCGCGCCAGAAGCGCGAGAGCCTGATTCACATCCACGTGCCGCGCCTCGCCGACGCCGGCGAGCGCGAGGCGCTGGCGGCCGAGCTCGCTTTGGTGATGGCGCAGGTGCGCGCCGCGGTGACCGACTGGAAGCCGATGCTCGGCGAGGTCGAGGCGGCGTTGGCCGATCTGCGCGCCGCGCCGGCCAGCGTGCCGGCAGCGGAGGTGGCCGAGGCGGTCGCCTTCCTCGAATGGCTGCTGGCCGACAATTTCACCTTCCTCGGCACCCGCCACTACGATCTCGACGCCGGCGGCCTATTCGTCCGGCGGACGGACCAGGCGTTCGGCCTGCTCGCCGACCTGGAGATGCGGCTGTTCCGCCGCCAGCTCGATCCCAAGGCGGTGAGCGCCGACCTGTCGCTGGTGCTGGCGGATGCCAGCCCGCTGGTGGTCACCCGTTCGCGCACGCTCGCCCAGGTGCATCGTCGCACCTGGATGGATGTGGTGGTGGTCAAGCGTTACGACGCGCAGGGGCGGGTGATCGGCGGCCTCGCCATTGCCGGCCTGTTCACCTCCACCGCCTATACGCGCTCGCTGTCGGTGATCCCGCTGCTGCGCCGCAAGGCGCTGAAGGTGATCGAGCGCGCCGGCTTCGATCCGTCGAGCCATTCCGGCAAGGCGCTCGCCAGCGTGCTGGAGAACTTCCCGCGCGACGAGCTGTTCCAGATCGACGAGGCCACGCTGTTCCATTTCGCGCTGGCCATCCTCCAGCTCGACGAGCATCCGCGCGTGCGGGTGCTGGCGTGGCGCGAGCGCTTCGACCGCTTCGTCTCGGTGCTGGTCTACGTGCCGCGCGACCGCTACGGATCGGAGGTGCGCGAGCGCATAGGCGCCCTGCTGGCGTCGAGCTTCGGCGGCAAGGTGGTGGCGTTCAAGCCGCTGTTCCTCGACGGGCCGCTGACGCGGGTGCACTTCACCATCGAGCGCGACGAGGGAACCGCGCAGGCGGAACCCGGCCGGGCGGAGCTGGAGACGGCCGTCGGTGAGATCATCCGCACCTGGGAGGACGTGTTCGCCGGCGCCATCGGCCTCGTCTATCCGCCGGAGACGACGGCGCGGCTGCGCGCGCGCTACGGCCACGCCTTTCCCGCCGGTTATCAGGACAGCAACTCGCCGCAAACCGCGCTCGCCGACCTGCGGCTGATCGAGCGGCTCGGCGAGGCGGCTCCGGTCGCCATCGATTTCCACAAGCCGGAACAGGGCGCGGGAGGCGAGCGGGCCGGGCTCAAGGTGCTGAGCTACAAGGTGCCGCGGCTGCTCTCCGAGCGCGTCCCGCTGCTGGAGGCGATGGGCTTCCTGGTGGTCGACGAGCGCACCTTCACCGTCGAGCCGGAGGGGCTGGCGCCGATCTATGTCCATGACATGCTGCTCGCCCGGCGCGGCGGCGGCGAGATCGACCTCGACATATTGGAGCAGCGCCTGCACGCCTGCCTGATGGCGGTGCTGCACGGCCAGGCCGAAAGCGACGGTTTCAACGCGCTGGTGCTGAATGCCCGCCTCGACTGGCGCGACATCGCGCTGCTGCGCACGCTGGCGCGCTATCTGCGGCAGATCGGCTCGCCCTACAGCCAGGACTATCTGTGGACGGCGCTGAATGCCCATCCGGCCATCGTCGACCGGCTGGTGGCGCTGTTCCATGCGCGCTTCGACCCGTCCGTCGCCGGCGACCGCGAGGCGCGGGAGGCGGCGATCCGTGCCGAGATCGAGGCGGCGCTCGCAGAGGTCTCGAGCCTCGACGACGACCGCATCCTGCGGGCTTTCGCCGATCTCATCGACGCGGCGATGCGGACCAATTTCTTCCAGACCGCGGCGAATGGCGAGCCCAAGCCGGCGATTGCGGTGAAGTTCCTCAGCCACAGGGTCGAGGGCCTGCCGCTGCCGAAGCCGCTGTTCGAGATCTTCGTGCATTCGCCGCGCGTCGAGGGCATCCATCTGCGCTTCGGCCGGGTGGCGCGCGGCGGGCTGCGCTGGTCCGACCGGCCGCAGGACTTCCGCACCGAGGTGCTCGGCCTCGTCAAGGCGCAGCAGGTGAAGAACGCGGTGATCGTGCCGGTGGGCGCCAAGGGCGGCTTCGTGCCCAAGCACCTGCCGACCGGCCCGCGCGAGGCGGTGCAGGCGGAAGGCACCGAGGCCTACAAGCTGTTCGTCTCCTCGCTGCTCGACCTCACCGACAACATCGACGGCGCCGAGATCGACCATCCGCCGCGCACCGTGCGCCATGACGAGGACGATCCCTATCTCGTGGTCGCCGCCGACAAGGGCACCGCCACCTTCTCCGACACCGCCAACGGGCTGTCGGAAGCGCGCGGCTTCTGGCTGGGCGACGCCTTCGCCTCCGGCGGCTCGGTCGGCTACGACCACAAGGGCATGGGCATCACCGCGCGCGGCGCCTGGGAGGCGGTGCGCCGCCACTTCCGCGAGATGGACACCGACATCCGCGTGACGCCGTTCACCGTGGCCGGAGTGGGGGACATGTCGGGCGACGTGTTCGGCAACGGCATGCTTCTGGAGAACACCATCAAGCTGGTGGCGGCCTTCGACCATCGCGACATCTTCCTCGACCCGACGCCGGACCCGGTCGCCTCGCTGGCCGAGCGCCAGCGGCTGTTCGCCCTGCCGCGTTCCTCCTGGCAGGACTACGACAAGGGCCTGATCTCGCCGGGCGGCGGCGTCTATTCGCGCGCGGCCAAGAGCATCCCGCTCTCGCCGGCGGTGCGCGAGGCGCTCGGCTTCGAGCGCTCCTCCGCCTCGCCGGCCGAGGTGATCAGCGCCATATTGCGCGCGCCGGTCGACCTGCTCTGGTTCGGCGGCATCGGCACCTATATCCGCGCCTCCGCCGAGACCGACGCGCAGGCCGGCGACCGCGCCAATGACGCGGTGCGGATCGCCGCCGCCGAGCTTCGCGCCAAGGTGATCGGCGAGGGGGCCAATCTCGGCGTCACCCAGCGCGCCCGCATCGAGGCGGCCAAGCGCGGCGTGCGGCTCAACACCGACGCCATCGACAATTCCGCCGGGGTGAACACCTCCGATGTCGAGGTGAACATCAAGATCGCCCTCGGGCCGGCCGCGCGGGACGGCAGGCTGGATGCCAAGTCGCGCGCGGCGCTGCTCGCCTCGATGACCGACGAGGTGGCGGCGCTGGTGCTGCGCAACAACTACCTGCAGACGCTGGCGCTCTCGCTCGCCGAGCGGCGGGCGGCAAGCGAGCTCACCTTCCACCAGCGGCTGATGCAGCGGCTGGAGGAGCGCGGCCTGCTCGACCGCGCCGTCGAATACCTGCCCGGCGACGGCGAGATCAACGAGCGGCGCGGGCGCGGCGAAGGTCTCACGCGGCCGGAGCTCGCGGTGCTGCTGGCCTATGCCAAGCTCACCGCCCATGCCGACCTGCTCGACACCGACGTGCCGGACGACCCCTATCTCGCCCGCGAGCTCGCCGCCTATTTCCCGCCGGAGCTCAACGCACGCTTCCCCGACGGGATCGACGGGCACCGGCTGCGGCGCGACATCATCGCCACGCGGCTCTCCAACGCCATGATCAACCATGGCGGACCGGCCTTCCTCGCCCGGCTCATCGACGCCACCGGGGCCGATATCGGCTCGATCGCCAAGGCTTTCGCGGTGGTGCGCGACGGCTTCGACCTCGACGGCCTCAACCGGGCGATCGACGCGCTGGACGGGCATACCGCCGGGGCGGTGCAGCTCGACCTCTACGCGGCGGTGCAGGAGCTGCTGCTCGACCGCAGCGTGTGGTTCCTGCGCAATGTCGACCTGCGCCGCAGCCTCGACGAGCTGGTGTCGCATTACGCCGCCGGCGTGCCGCCGGTGGTGGAGGCGCTGAAGGGCACGGTGCGCGAGCTGATCCCGGAGGAGACGCGGGCGCTCCACGACGCCCGCATCGCCCAGTGGACGCAGGCGGGGGTACCGGAGGAGCTGGCGCGCCGGGTCGGCCGGCTGCCGGCGGTGGAGAACGCCACCGACATCGTGCTGATCGCCGACCGCACCAAGGCGCCGATCGCCGCGGTGGCGACCACCTTCTTCGCCGTCGGGCTGCATTTCCGCCTCGACCGCATCCTGTCGGCGGCGCGGGGACTGGCGGTCACCGACTATTACGACCGGCTGGCGCTGGAGCGCGCGCTGGTGGCCTTCGAGATCGCCGTGCGGCGGCTCGCCGCCGAGGTGATCGAAAGCCACGGCCCGGGCGCCGCCGGCGTCGCCGCCTGGGCGGCGGCGCGGTCGGCGGAGGTCGAACGCACCCGAGCCGCCGTGCACGAGATCGCCGGCTCGGGCCTCAGCGTCTCCAAATTGTCGGTGGCGGCGAGCCTGCTCGGCGACCTGGTAACGGGGTAGCACCGACACTATGATGAGGAGCCGGGCGGTTTGCCCGGCTAAATCGGAGGCCGAAATGAGGGTGAAGCTCTCAATCGATCTCCGGTGGGAGAGATGGAGACCGGCACTCTCCATCTCCTTCTCGTCCGGAGGGGCCGGGGATGCGCAAATGCAGTCCCGGTTCCCGAAGAAGGATCAAGTCAGTGTTGACTGACTTTCAATATCGTACGCCCCAGCCGGCTACGCCGCCGCGTGCTTCTTGTTCTGCCGCTGGGAGATGAGGTCGTTCACCACGCCGGGATCGGCCAGCGTCGAGGTGTCGCCGAGATTGCCGAACTCGTCCTCGGCGATCTTGCGCAGGATGCGGCGCATGATCTTGCCGGAGCGGGTCTTGGGCAGGCCGGGGGCGAACTGCACGAGGTCCGGCGAGGCGATCGGGCCGATCTCGCGGCGCACCCAGGCGACCAGCTCCTTGCGCAGTTCCTCGCTGGGCTCGACGCCGGACATCAGCGTCACATAGGCATAGATGCCCTGGCCCTTGATGTCGTGCGGATAGCCGACCACCGCCGCCTCCGACACCTTGGCATGGGCGACCAGCGCGCTCTCCACCTCCGCCGTGCCCATGCGGTGGCCGGAGACGTTGATCACGTCGTCGACCCGGCCGGTGATCCAGTAATAGCCGTCGGCGTCGCGGCGGCAGCCGTCGCCGGTGAAGTACTTGCCGGGATAGGTGGAGAAATAGGTCTGCATGAAGCGCTCATGGTCGCCATAGACCGTACGCATCTGGCCGGGCCAGCTGTCGGCGATGACGAGATTGCCCTCGCAGGCGCCGTCCAGCACCTTGCCCTCGGCATCCACCACCTGCGGGACGACGCCGAAGAACGGCCGCGTCGCCGAGCCGGGCTTCAGCTTGGTGGCGCCGGGCAGCGGGGTGATGAGGATGCCGCCGGTCTCGGTCTGCCACCAGGTATCGACGATGGGGCAGCGGTCGTCGCCGACCACGCGGTGATACCATTCCCACGCTTCCGGATTGATCGGCTCGCCGACCGAGCCGAGCAGGCGCAGCGAGGCGCGGGAGGTCTTCTTCACCGGTTCGTCGCCCGCCTGCATCAGCGCGCGGATGGCGGTGGGGGCGGTGTAGAAGATGTTCACCTGGTGCTTGTCGATGACCTCCCAGAAGCGGGAATTGGTCGGGTAGTTCGGCACGCCCTCGAACATCAGCGTGGTGGCGCCGTTGGCGAGCGGGCCGTAGACGATGTAGCTGTGGCCGGTGACCCAGCCGACATCCGCCGTGCACCAGTAGATATCGCCCTCGTGATAGTCGAAGACGTATTGATGCGTCATCGCCGCATAGACGAGATAGCCGCCGGTGGTATGAAGAACGCCCTTCGGCGTGCCGGTGGAGCCGGAGGTGTAGAGGATGAACAGCGGGTCCTCGGCGTTCATCGGCGTCGCCGGGCATTCGCTGGTCACCAGATCGGCGGCGGCGTGGTACCAGACGTCGCGTCCGGGCTCCATCTCGACGGCGCCGCCGGTGCGCTTGACCACGATCACGTGGTCGACACCGCCTTCCACCTTGGCGATGGCCGCGTCGACATTGGCTTTCAGCGGCACCTTGCGGCCGCCGCGCAGGCCTTCGTCGGCGGTGATGATCACCCTGGAATCGCAGTCGCGGATGCGGCTCGCCAGGCTGTCCGGCGAGAAACCGGCGAAGACGATGGAATGCACCGCCCCGAGCCGGGCGCAGGCCAGCATGGCGAAGGCGGCCTCGGGGATCATCGGCAGGTAGATGGTGACGCGGTCGCCCTTCTCGACATTGCGGTTGCGCAGCACGTTGGCGAAGCGGCAGACCTCGTCATGCAGTTCCTGATAGGTGATCTTGCGCGACTGGGACGGATCGTCGCCCTCCCAGATGATGGCGACCTGATCGCCCCGGCTCTCCAGATGCCGGTCGATGCAGTTCCAGGCGACATTGGTGACGCCGTCCTCGAACCATTTGATCGACACCGCGCCGGGCGCGAAAGAGGTGTTCTTCACCACCGTGTAAGGCTCGAACCAGTCGATCCGCTTGCCTTCCTCGCCCCAGAACGCCTCCGGATCGTGCACCGAGGCCTCATACTTGGCCCGATAGGCATGATCGTCGAGAAACGCCCGCTGCGCCCATGCGGTCGGAACGTCGTAAATCTTTTCGGACATTGGCGTTTTCCTTCACCCCTGCGCTGGTGCGCCTTATCTTGCTTCCGAGGAATTATGGGCAGACGGCCCGCTCGCGACAAGCATGGGAGGCGCGAGACTTTGGTCGGTATGTAGTCGCCCGGATGCGTCTAGCCGGCGATGCCCGGCCGCCAGACCGAGGAGCGCTTGATCTCGGCGTCTTCCAGCTCGCGCGAGACCGGCACGCCATATTCGGCGACCCATGTCAGCCGTTCGCGCGGCAGGTAGCTGCGGCCGGGATCGCCGATCCACACCGCCGCGCCGCGTGCGGCGAGCGCTTCGAGCCAGGAAAACACCTCGGCGGCAAGATCGCGCTCATAAGCGATGTCGCCGGCCAGGACCACCTCCCAGCCCTCGTCGCGGCCGAGGACATCGTGCCGGCAGGGGGTGATGGCATCGAGGCCGTTCAACTCGGCATTGAGCGCGATGGCGGCGCGGGCGAACGGATCGATGTCGGCGGCCTCGACCACGAGAGCGCCGGCGCGGCGGGCCGCGAGCGCCACCAGGCCGGAGCCGGCGGCGAAATCGAGCACCCGCTTGCCGCGCACGATGTCTGGGTTGTCCAGCACATGGCGGGCGAGCGCCTGGCCGCCCGCCCAGGCGAAGGCCCAGAACGGCGGCGGCAGGCCGATCTCGCCGAGCTGTTCCTCGGTGCGCTGCCAGATCGGTACCGCCTCGTCGGCGACATAGAGCCGGATCTCCGGCACCAGCGGCACCGGGCGCGGCAGGGTTTCCGCACGGATGAAGGCTTCGGGGTCGCGGATGCGTTCCGTCACTTGGCCCCGGCCATGGACAGGACGATGTCCCATTCCTCATCGGTGACCGGCTGCACGGAGAGCCGGGAAAAGCGCATCAGCGCCATGTCCGCAAGGCGCGGCTCGGCCTTGATGGCGGCGAGCGTCACCGGCTTGGGCAGGCCCTCCACCGCCTTGATGTCGACCATGACGAACTTGCTGGTCGGGTCGGAGGGATCGGGATAGGCTTCCCTGATCACCTCGACGATGCCGACGATCTCCTTGCCCTCGTTGGAGTGGTAGAAGAAGCCGCGATCGCCGCGCTTCATCGCCAGAAGCTGCTGCTTGGCCAGATGGTTGCGCACGCCGTCCCAATGGGTGCCCTTGGCGCCGGCCTCGAGCTGGTTCTGCCAGGACCATTTGAAGGGCTCGGATTTGTAGAGCCAGTGCGCCATGCTTAGCCTTCCGCTTTCTGAGGCCGCGCCAGAAGCGAGCCTATCGCCTGTTCGATGTCGTCGCGCCCGGACAGCACCGCCTCGACGGCGCTGGCGATCGGCATGTCGATGCCGGCCCGCTCCGCCATCGCCACCAGCACCGAGGCGGTGAACGCGCCTTCGGCAAGCTTGCCGCTGGGGGGGAACTGGTTGGTGCTGCCAAGGCTGAGTCCGAGCGCGTAGTTGCGCGACTGCGGCGACGAGCAGGTGAGGATGAGGTCGCCCAGCCCCGACAGTCCGGTCAGCGTTTCCGGGCGGGCGCCATAGGCGCGGCCGAAGCGCGACAGCTCGGCGAAGCCGCGGGCGATCAGCGCCGCCGCGGCGCTGGCGCCAAGCTCGCGCCCGCCGACGATGCCGGCGGCGATGGCGAGCACGTTCTTCGCCGCGCCGCCGATCTCCACGCCGCGCACATCGTCGCTGTGATAGAGCCGGAACGAGGGCGACCCCAGCGCGGTGCACAGCGCCTCGGCGAGGCCGAAATCCTGCGCCGCCAGGGTGACGGCGGTCGGCAGGCCGGCGGCGACATCGGCGGCGAAGCTGGGGCCGGAGAGGATGCCCGGCACCGCGCGCGGGCAGGCCTCGGCCAGCACCTGGGTCATGAACAGCGAGGTGCCGCGCTCGATCCCCTTGGCGCAGGTGACCACCGGCGTGCCGTCCTTCAGCTGCGGGGCGATGGTTGCCGCCGCCTGGCGGCTGGCCTGCGCCGGCACCACCAGCAGCACCGCGTCGCACTCCGACAGGGCGTGCAGCGCGGTGGAGGGCGCGACCGCGGCGGCGAGCTCGACGCCGGGCAGATGGGGCTCGTTGCGCCGGGTGCGGGCCATGGCCTCCATTGCCGCCCGGTCGCGGCCCCACAGCACCACCTCCCGGCCGGCGCGTGCGGCGGCATTGGCCAGCGCCGTGCCCCAGGCGCCGGCGCCGACCACGCCGATGCGGCGGAAGCGCGCGCTCATGCGGCCGGCGCGGTGGCGGCGGCGCCCTGGGCGGCATCGACCTCCGCCAGCGGCCAGCGGGCGCGCGGGGAGAAGTCGAGGCCGTCGCGGCGGCCGAGGGCGAGGCGCTCGGCGCCGGCCCAGGCGATCATGGCGCCGTTGTCGGTGCACAGTTCCGGCGGCGGCACGGCGAGGCGGGTGCCGCCATCGGCCGCCACCTTGTGCAGGGCGCGGCGCACTGCCTGATTGGCGCCGACGCCGCCCGCCAGCACCAGCGCGCTCGGGGCATGGCCGCGCTCGCGCATGGCGCGCAGCCCGTAGCGCACCCGATCGGTGACGACATCGACGATGGCAGCCTGGAAGCCGGCGCAGAGATCCTCCACGTCGTGATCCGACAGCGGCGCGATCCGCAGCGCCTCCAGCCGCACCGCGGTCTTGAGGCCGGACAGCGAGAAGTTCGGCTCCGGCCGGCCGAGCAGCGGGCGCGGCAGGGCGAAGCGGTTCGGGTCGCCGCCGAGCGCGGCGCGCTCGACCGCCGGGCCGCCGGGATAGGGCAGGCCGAGCATCTTGGCGGTCTTGTCGAAGGCCTCGCCGATGGCGTCGTCAATGGTGCCGCCGAGCTTCTCGTAGCGGCCGACGCCGGTGACGCAGACCAGCTGGGTGTGCCCGCCGGAGACCAGCAGCAGCAGATAGGGGAACGGCACCGAATCCGTCAGCCGCGCGGTCAAAGCGTGCGCCTCGAGATGGTTGACCGCCACCAGCGGCTTGCGGGCGGCGAGCGCCAGCGCCTTGGCGGTGGTGAGTCCGACGATGACGCCGCCGATCAATCCCGGCCCGGCGGCGGCGGCGATGCCGCCGAGATCGGCGAGGGTGACGCCGGCGGCGCGCAGGGCACGGGCGATCACGTCGTCCAGCACCTCGACATGGGCGCGGGCGGCGATCTCCGGCACCACGCCGCCATAGGCCGCATGCTCGTCGAATTGTGACAGCACGATGTTGGACAGGATCGAGCCGCTGCCGTCCTCGCGCCGGCGCACCACGGCCGCCGCCGTCTCGTCGCAGGTGGTCTCGATGCCGAGCAGCAGAAGATCGCTCATTGACTTTCCATGGGTGGGCGGTGTTCTGAACCGCTGACGAACCGCTAGCATCGCAGGACCTCATGACGCAATCGCTTCCACATGAGACCCCCCGGCCGACCGAGCCCAGGCTCCGGATCGGCACGCGCGGCAGCCCGCTGGCGCTGTGGCAGGCGCAGGCGGTGCGGGACGCCCTGCTCAAGGCGCATGGCTGGGAGGAAGGCGTGGTCGCGATCGAGGTGATCCGAACCACCGGCGACGCCATCACCGACCGGGCGCTGGCGCAGGCCGGCGGCAAGGGGCTGTTCACCAAGGAGCTGGAGGAAGCGCTGCTCGACCGGCGCATCGACCTCGCGGTGCATTCGGCCAAGGACATGGCGACGGCGCTGCCGGACGGATTGATCCTCGGCGGCTACCTGCCCCGCGCCGATGTGCGCGACGCGCTGGTGCTGCCGGCCGGCCAGGCGCCGCATGAGGGCCACCCGCTCGCCAGCCTGAAGCGCGGGGCGCGGGTCGGCACCGCGTCACTTCGCCGTGAGGCGCAGCTGCGCCGGCTGCGGCCGGATCTCGAGGTGGCGCTGCTGCGCGGCAATGTGCAGACCCGGCTCGGCAGGGTCGACAGCGGCGCGTTCGACGCCACCCTGCTGGCGATGGCCGGACTGACCCGGCTCGGGCTGCAGGACCGCGCCAGCGCGCTGCTCGGCACCGCGGATTTCCTGCCGGCGGTGGGGCAGGGGGCGGTCGCCATCGAGACACGCGACGGCGATGACGAGGTCGCCGCGCTGCTGGCCCCGGTGGCCTGCGGCCGGACTGGGCTCGCCGTCAGCGTCGAGCGGGCCTATCTCGCCGAGCTCGACGGCTCCTGCCGCACGCCGATCGGCGGGCTGGCCGAGGTGGATGGGGTGGAACTGAGCTTCCGCGGCATGGTGCTGTCGCCGGATGGCAGCGCCTATTACGAGATCGTCCGCCACGGGTCGGCTGCCGAGGCGGTGGAGCTCGGCCGCCGCTGGGGAGGCGAGATGAAGCGCATGCTGCCCGCCGGGCTGTTCGGAGGATGATGTGAGCCGGTCGCGTTTCCTGCCCGCGGACCGCCCGTTGCGCGCGACCTCGCCGGAGTGAACCTATGCGGGTGCTGGTGACGCGGCCGCAGCCCGACGCCGACGCCACGGCGGCGCGGCTGGCGGCCGCCGGGCATGAGGCGCTCGTCGAGCCGATGCTCATCATCGAGGCGATTCGCGGGGCGCGGTTGCCGGAGGCACGGCCCGACGCGCTGGCGCTCACCAGCGTCAACGGCGCGCGGGCGCTGGGCGCGCGGGCGGAATGGACGGCGCTGAAGCACCTGCCGCTCTACACGGTGGGCTGGCGCACCGCGCAGGCGGCGCCCGAAGGCGCCGCGCCGCAGGCGGCCGGTGGCGACGGGGCGGCGCTGGCGGCGTTGCTGCGCGCGCGCCTGCCGCGCGGGGCGCGGCTGCTGCATGTTTGCGGCGAGGACCGGGCGGTCGATCTCGGGGCGGCGCTGGCCGCGGACGGCATCGCGGTGGATCTGTTCACCCTCTATCGCGCGGTGCCGGCCCCGGCGCTGTCGGGCGCGGCGATCGCGGCGGCGCGGAGAGGGCAGATCGACGCAGCCTTTCACTTCTCGCCGCGCACGGCGGCGACGCTGGTGGCGCGGGCGGCGGAGGCCGGCATCTCCCCCGCGCTGGGGCGCGTCACGCATCTGTGCTTCTCGCCCAAGGTCGCCGCGCCGCTGGCTGCGGCGGGCTGGCCGGTGCGGATTGCCGCAGCACCAAACGAAAACGCGCTTTTCGCGTTATTGTCAGCGTAGACCATCCTCCCGGCCGGGAGGTTGCGGTGGGCGGACGGGCGGTCTATCCCGGATGGACTGGTGGTAACGAGCGGAAGAGGGACGCACGGTGGCCAAGCGATATGCGCCAAAGCAAGACCCCGCCAAGAAAGAGGCGCCGTCCGAGGCGGCCAATGCCGCGGCCTCGACGCCCGGCGTGCTGAACCCTGATCTCGCGTTCCCCGCCGGCGAACCGGCCACCGCGCCCTTGCCCGGGGAGCCGGCGCCGGCCGAGGCGGCCGCCATCGGCCCGGGCGCGCGCGCCGCGACCTCCAAGCCCCGCAAATCCCCGGAGGAACCGCCCGTCGCGGCGCCTCCGGCCGAGGCCGAGCCGTTGGACCCGGCCAATGAGGTCGCGCCGGCCGTGCCGCGCCGGCGGCCGGTCACCCTCGATCTGCCGGCAAAGGACCTGACTCCGCCGCCGCCGCGCCCGGAACCGCAGGCGGCTGCGGCGGACGCCGCCGGCGCCGGGCTGGCGGCCTCCGAGAAGGGCCGCAAGCGGCAGTCGCTCGGGCTGATCGGGGCGTCGATCCTGGCGCTGGCCGCCGGGCTGATGGGCGGCGCCGTGGCGTTCGCGCTGGTATCGACCTTCTACAGCGCCGAGCAGAACATCGATTCGATCACCGATCTCGAGGCGCGCGCGCTCGACCTGCGCCAGCGCGTCGAGCAGCTGGAAGCGCAGCCGGGCCAGCCGGCGCCGGCCGCGCCGACGGTTGTCGCCAGCGTGCCGGCGGAGCTGACCGCGCGCATCGAGGCGCTGGAGGGCGGGCTGACCGCCGCTGACGCCAAGCTCGCCGAGGCCGACAGCCGGATCGCGGCGCTGGCCGAGGCACCGGCGCCTGTCGCCGCTCCCGCCGCCTCGCCGGAAGCGGTGCAGCAGGCGGAGGCGCGCATCGCGGCGCTGGAAGGCCGGATCAATGAGGTGGCGGCGCAGCGCCAGGCGGGGACGCAGGCGGCCCGCGCCGCGGCGGCTCTGGCGACGCTCGGGGCGCTGGAGGCGGCCATCGCCGCCGGCGTGCCCTATGAGACCGAATTGCAGGCGAGCCGGACACTGCTCGGCGACCAGGCGGCCGGGCTTTCGGCGCTGGAAGCCGCGGCGCTGACCGGGCTGCCGGCCGGGCCGGTCCTGGCCGGACGGTTGAAGGCGGCGCTGGCCGAGGCGCCGGCCCCGGCAGCGGGCGCAGGCGCGGGCGCCGCGGCGCCCGCCGATGCCGGCATCGTCGACAAGCTGTGGAACAGCGCCTCGTCGCTGGTGACCGTGCGCCGCAACAGCGGTGCCGCCGAAGCTTCCAGCGAGCCGGCGATCGCGGCGGCGCAGGACGCGCTCGGGCGCGGCGACGTCGCCGAGGCGCTGACGGTCCTGGGCGGCCTGCCCGAGGCCTCGAAGCAGAAGCTCGCCGCGGTGATCGGCGCCATGGAGGCGCGGCAGGCCGCGCTTGCCACCGTCGCCGGGGTGAAACGCCAGCTGATCGCCGACATCGCCGGGAGAACGCCGTGATCCGCCTTGTCATCTATCTCCTCGTCCTCGGCGTCGTCGCCTTCGGCATAGCCTGGCTCGCCGACCGGCCGGGCGCGGTCGCCATCGACTGGCAGGGCTGGCACATCGAGACCAGCGTGCTGGTGGCGGCGAGCGGGCTCCTGGTGCTGCTGGCCGCGGCGATCCTGCTGTGGACACTGATCCGGGTGATCCTGCGCTCGCCGGAAATGCTGGCGTTTTCCTGGCGCAGCCGGCGGCGCAACCGCGGCTTCGCGGCGGTCACCCGCGGGCTGATCGCCGTCGGCTCCGGCGACGCCATCGGCGCCCGGCGCGCGGCCAACGATGCCGAGCGCTTCCTCGGCCGCGAGCCGCTGGCGCAGCTGCTCGCGGCGCAGGCGGCGCAGCTCTCGGGCGATTCGGCTTCTGCCGAAGCGGCCTTCCGCGCCATGACCGAGGCGCCGGCCACCCGTCTGCTCGGCCTGCGCGGCCTGCACATGGAAGCCCGGCGGCGCGGCGATGCCGCCTCGGCGCTGGTCGCCGCCGAAGAGGCGGCCCGGCATGAGCCCGGACTTGCCTGGGCGGCGGACGCGGTGATCGAGGCGCGCTGCGTGAAGGGGGATTTCGCCGGCGCGCTCGCCATGCTGGAGCGCGAGGCCTCGCATGGCGGGCTCGACCGCGCCGCGCATCGGCGCCGCCGGGCGGTGCTGCTGGCCGCCCAGGCGCAGGCGCTGGAGCTCTCCGAGCCGGCGGTGGCGCGGGAGAAAGCGGTGGAAGCGACCCGGCTCGCGCCGACGCTGGTGCCGGCCGCCGAGGTGGCGGGACGGCTGCTCGGGGCGGCCGGCGACACCCGCAAGGCGGCGAAGATCCTCGAGACCGCCTATGCGGCGACGCCGCATCCCGGCCTCGCCGACGCCTATTTGCATCTGCGCCCCGGCGACGCCGCGCGCGAGCGGCTGAAGCGGGTGCGCACGCTCACCTCGCGGGTGCCCGAGCACGCCGAGAGCGCGCTGACCCTCGCCCGTGCCGCCATCGACGCGCAGGAATTCCCGGTGGCGCGCACGGCGCTGGCCCCGCTGACCGCCGCGCCGACGCAGCGGGCCTGCCTGCTGATGGCGGAGCTGGAAGCGGCGGAGGCCGGCGATCTCGGCAAGGCGCGCGAATGGACCGCGCGGGCGGTGCGGGCGCTACGCGATCCCGCCTGGGTGGCGGATGGCGTGGTCTCCGAGCACTGGGCGCCGATCTCGCCGGTGACCGGCAAGCTCGACGCCTTCCAGTGGCAGCTGCCGCCGGGCGTGGCGGCGACGCCGCTGCTGGAGAATGAGGCCGAGCGCGCCAAGGCGGCGATCGCCGCGGTGCTGGAGAGCCGGGCACAGGAAGCCGCCGCGACGGCCGCTGCCGCATCGGTGATCGACGCCGCGCCTGTGCCGAAGCCGGAGGCCGTGGCGAAGCCCGAGCCGGCACCGGTGCCCACGCCCGAATCGGCGTCGCCGCCGGCGAAGCCGCAGCTGGTGCGCGCGGTGCCCGCGAGCGTGATCGCCGAGCCGCATCGGCCGGACGATCCGGGACCTGAGCCCTATCCGGAAGACGGCACCAGTGCCAAGCGGCCGACCTTCGGGGTGTGAGCCCTCAAGGGGCCACCGGCGGCCGATGTCGACGTCCGTGATGGGATGAAGAGGTCTCCGCCAGAAGGCCGGCCGCTCGTCACGCGGCCGGCGGGCACGATGCAAGCCGGAGTACATCCGTCCTGACCTGCATCCATCCGGTGCGGCGCCGACGAAGCGCCCGCGCGAAACATGTTCTTGCCGGAAGTCCCGTTCTGAGCGGAGAGCCCGGCAGGGTGAGGCCGACGACGATCGAGGCCGCCACACCCGTGGTGCGACGCCTCTCTCCAGCGAGAATCCATACGAAACGGAGACCGCCGCGACTTTCACCCTGCCGGGAAACGCCCCCGCCAGAAGGCCAGCCGCTCGTCAGGCGGCCGGCGGGCACGATGCAAGCCGGAGTACATCCGTCCTGACCTGCATCCATCCGGTGCGGCGCCGACGCAGCGCCCGCGCGAAACACGTTCTTTCCGGAAGTCCCGTTCTGGCTGGGATGAAGCCTATATGGGAGGCGATTTGCGTTGTGCAAGGGCTGCGCCGACGGCTGGCGCCGCAGGCGGGGCGGCTGGTAGCTTCGCCGCCATGTTCTCCTTCCCCAGCCCCAGCCCCGACCTCCTGCCCTGGATCGGCTGCGCATGGATGGCACGGCCATGGCGCGCGTGCGCCTCGGGCCGGCGCGGGAGGCGCGCGCCGGCATCGGGCGGTGCGGCATGAAAGGCGGGCCGAGCCGGACCGCCTGGGGTGTCGCGCGGCTGCGCGCGCTGCATCAGCTGCGCGATGGCGGCGCGATCTTCCCCGATCCTTTCGCCATCGCCCTGCTGGGCGAGGATGTCGCGGCGCTGCACGCCCGGCCGGAAACGCCGGATTCGCGCCGGGTGCGCCGCTTCATCGCCGCGCGCAGCCGCATCGGCGAGGCCTTCCTGGCGCATGCGGTCGAGCGCGGGGTGCGCCAGGCGGTGATGCTAGGGGCGGGGTTCGATACGTTCGCGCTGCGCAATCCCTATCCCGATCTCCAGGTCTTCGAAATCGATCATCCGGCGACCCAGGCGCACAAGCGGGCGCGGCTGACGGCGGCGGGGCTGGCGATCCCCGACCGCCTCCGCCTGGTGCCGGTCGATTTCGAGCGGGATTCTCTGATGGAGGCGCTGAGCGCGGCCGGATTCGCGGCGGCGGCGCCGTGCTTCTTCCTGTGGCTGGGCGTCATCGTCTATCTGACGCCGGAGGCGATCGACGCGACGCTGCGGCTCATCGCCGGCCTCGACGATGCCGAGCTGGTGTTCGACTATACCGAGCCTCCGGAGAACTTTCCCGAGGCCGCGCGGGCATTCGTCGCCGAGCGGCGCCGCCGGGTCGCCGCGATCGGCGAGCCTTGGGTCAGCCATTTCCGCCGGGAGGAGATGGCCGCGCGGCTGCAGGCGCACGGCTTTGCGCACAGCGAGGATCTCGACGGTGCGGCGATCGAGGACTGGATCGCCGCGCATACGCCGGGAATGGATGGCCGACGCATCGCCGGCTCGCATCTGGTGCGGGCGCGGGTCCGGCGCTGACCGCTTCGCGCCGTTCTCAGTGCACCGACTGGCCGGCCCGGCGCACCGGGCGGCCGGAGGGCGCCGCGGGCGCCCCATGCCGGCTGCCGCCCGTAGCGGCCTTGCGCTGAACGCGCTCGTCGAACAGCTCGGCCAGCTTCTCGGTCATGGCGCCGCCCAGCTCCTCGGCGTCGACGATGGTGACGGCGCGCTTGTAGTAGCGGGTCACGTCATGGCCGATGCCGATGGCGATCAGTTCGACCGGCGACTTGTCCTCGATCTGCTGGATCACCCAGCGCAGATGGCGCTCGAGGTAGTTGCCGGGGTTCACCGACAGGGTGGAATCATCGACCGGCGCGCCATCGGAGATCATCATCAGGATGCGGCGGGATTCGTTGCGCGCCAGCAGCCGGTTATGCGCCCAGTCGAGCGCCTCGCCGTCGATGTTCTCCTTCAGCAGGCCCTCGCGCATCATCAGGCCGAGGTTCTTGCGCGCGCGGCGCCAGGGCGCGTCCGCCGACTTGTAGATGATGTGGCGCAGGTCGTTGAGCCGCCCCGGCGCCGCCGGCTTGCCGGCGGTGAGCCAGTTCTCGCGCGCCTGACCGCCCTTCCACGCCTTGGTGGTGAAGCCGAGGATCTCCACCTTCACGCCGCAGCGCTCCAGCGTGCGGGCGAGAATGTCGGCGCAGGCGGCGGCCACCGTGATCGGCCGGCCGCGCATGGAGCCGGAATTGTCGAGCAGCAGCGTCACCACGGTGTCGCGGAAATCGGTGTCGCGCTCGCGCTTGAAGGACAGCGGCTGCATCGGGTCGATGATCACGCGCTGGAGCCGCGCCGGATCGAGCATGCCCTCTTCGAGATCGAACTCCCAGCCACGGTTCTGCTGCGCCATCAGCTTGCGTTGCAGCCTATTGGCGAGGCGGGCGACCACGCCCTGCAGATGCGACAGCTGCTTGTCGAGATAGGCGCGCAGCCGGGCGAGCTCCTCGGGGTCGCACAGCTCGTCGGCGCTCACCGTTTCGTCGAAGCGCGGGGTGAAGGCATGGTATTCCGGTGGCTTCGGCTCGGCGGGCACAGCGTTCTGCGGCCGCCAGGGCTCGGAGGATTCGTCCGCCTCCCCGAGTTCGGCATCGTCGGAGAGCTCGGATTGCGGCTGCTCCTGCTGGTCCTCGCTGTCCTCCGGCGTCTGGTCGGAGGAGAGATCGGTGTCGACCTCGGTGGTGCCTTCGCTGTTCTCATCCTGCTCGGCATCGCTGCCCTTGCCGGAATCGTCCTCGCGCTGGTCGTCGGCGTCGGTGGAGGGGTCGTTGTTCTCATCGAAGGGGGCGACGTCCTCGCCCATGCCGAGCGAGGAGAGCAGGTCCCGCATCGCCTCAGCGAAACGCGCCTGATCGCCGGCCTGGCTGACCATCTCGTCAAGCGCGAGACCGGCGCGCTCCTCGATGAAGCCGCGCCACAGATTGACCATCTCGCGCGCCGCCGCCGGCGGCGCCATGCCGGTCATGCGCTCGCGCAGCATCAGCGCCACCGCGTCTTCCAGCGGGGCGTCGGCGCGGTCGGCGAGCTGGGCGAAGTTCGCTTTCTGGTAGCGATCGTCCAGCATGGCGGAGAGATTGAGCGCCACCCCGTCCATGCGCAGCGCGCCCAGCGATTCGCAGCGCGCCTGCTCGGCGGCGTCGAAGGCGGCGCGGGCCTGCTGGCCGATCGGCGTATGCCGCTTGTGCACCTTGGGATCATGGCAGGCGAGGCGCAGCGCCATGGAATCGGCGTGGCCGCGCATGATCGCCGCATCCTGCTTGGTCATGCGGCGCGCCGGCTCCTGCAGCCGGATCCGCCCCTCGGCGAAGCCCGGCTTCTCGGTGCCGAAGCTCACTTCCAGGTCCCGGTCACCGGCGATCGCGCGCAGGCAGCCGGTCACCGCGCGCTTGAGCGGTTCGGTCGGGGCTTCCTTGGGCGGCGTGCGGGTCGGACGGTTGGACGGGTTCGAGCTGCTCATGGCGGATGCCTTGGATCGAGAGGAAGCCCCTGATTGGAGGCCTTCTTCCCCCTCCCCATCGGGAGAGGTGGCCCGCGAAGCGGGGTCGGCGAGGGCGACATGATCGGGAGGTCAGGAAGAACCCTCACCCCCTCCCTCTCCCCGACGGGAGAGGGAGGAGGAACCCACCGGGTGATGGCGCCGCGCCTATGACAGGACGACGTTCACCGCCGATTCCGGCAGCTCCTTGCCGAAGCAGCGCTGGTAGAACTCGGCCACCAGCGCGCGCTCCAGCTCGTCGCACTTGTTGAGGAAGGTCACGCGGAACGCGAAGCCGAGATCCTTGAAGATTTCGGCATTCTCGGCCCAGGTGATCACCGTGCGCGGGCTCATCACCGTCGACAGGTCGCCATTGATGAAGGCCTGGCGGGTGAGGTCGGCAAGGCGCACCATGCGCGAGACGGTGTCGCGGCCTTCCGTCGTCTGGAAGTGCTTGGCCTTGGAGGCGACGATATCGACCTCCTTGTCATGCGCCAGATAGTTCAGCGTGGTGACGATGGACCAGCGGTCCATCTGCGCCTGGTTGATCTGCTGGGTGCCGTGATACAGGCCGGTGGTGTCGCCGAGGCCGATGGTGTTGGCGGTGGAGAACAGCCGGAAGGCGCCGTGCGGGCGGATGACGCGGTTCTGGTCGAGCAGCGTCAGGCGGCCGGCGCTCTCCAGCACGCGCTGGATGACGAACATCACGTCCGGACGGCCGGCATCGTACTCGTCGAACACCAGCGCGACGTTGTTCTGGTAGGCCCAGGGCAGGATGCCGTCGCGGAACTCGGTGACCTGAAGGCCGTCCTTCACCACGATGGCGTCCTTGCCGATCAGGTCGATACGGCTGATGTGGCTGTCGAGGTTGACGCGGATGCACGGCCAGTTGAGGCGGGCGGCGACCTGCTCGATATGGCTCGACTTGCCGGTGCCGTGATAGCCGGTGACCATCACGCGGCGGTTATGCGCGAAGCCGGCGAGGATGGCGAGCGTGGTCGGGCGGTCGAACAGATAGTCCGGGTCGATGTCCGGCACATATTCGTCGGGTTCGGCATAGGCCGGCACTTCGAGATCGACGTCGAGGCCGAACACCTGACGCACCGAGACCTTCATGTCGGGCAGCGCCGGAGCTGCGTTAAGCGAGGCGGTCATTCTTCCTCCGTTGCCGCGTCGAACCGCGGGCTGGGCTGGCCAAGGCCGGGTTCTAGCAGAAGCCGGTACTCTTGAGGTGGTTATAAGCCTGGATGACGTCGCGCAGGCGATCCTCCGTCGAGGTGTCGCCGCCATTGGCATCCGGGTGGAATCTTTTCACGAGCTCCTTGAAGCGCGCCTTGATCTCCTCAGTGGTCGCGCTGAATTCGAGGCCGAGGCTCTCGAAGGCGCGCCGCTCGGCATTGCGGATCATCCGGCTCTCGCGCGGCGGCTCGGGATCGGGGCGGTGGGCGCCGCCCATCTCGCCGAACATGCCGAACGGATCGGCGAAATTCTCCGGCTGGTGGTCCTGCGGGCCGCCCCGACGACCCTTGCTGCCGCCATTCTGGCCCATCTTCCAGGTCGGGCGATGGCCGGTCAGCGCGTCCTTCTGATAGGCGGCGACGGCGTCGTCCTTCATCCCGGCGAAATAATTGTAGGACTGGTTGTACTCGCGCACGTGATCGAAGCAGAAGCGCCAGAACTGGCCTTCCTGCTGCCGGCCCTTGGGCGCGCGGTGCGTCGACGCGTTGCAGCACCCCGCCCATTCACAGACGGGGCCTTCCGCCTTCGGGCGGCGATCACGGTCCGGCTTCACGCGGATGCGATCGAATATCGGGGAGTCGAGCTTCATGATCGGTCGATTATGCTGATGCGGGGGCAGGTATACAAGAAACCAAAAGAACGTCACCGTCCTGGGCGGCGATATTGACGCGGGACTGTGCGGCGGATAGCGCACTGCTCATGAGCACCGATCCCATTTCCGGCGACGCCGTCGCCGCCCGGCTCGCCCGCGTGCGCGCGGCGCTGGCCGATCTGTCGCCGAGCGTCCTCGAATTGATCGACGAGAGCCACCGCCACGAGGGCCATGGCGGACACCGGCCGGGCGAACTCACCCATCTTCGCATCCTCATCGTCTCGGCCGCCTTTGCCGGGCAGGGACGGCTCGCCCGCCACCGCATGGTCAACGGCCTGCTCGCCGCCGAACTGACCGGCGGTTTGCACGCGCTGGCGATCGAGGCAAAAGCTCCCGGGGAATAGGCGCCGGGCGAACGGGTCCGGCGCGGGCGGCCCTAGGGGCCGGTACGCCGCTATATGGTGGATCGGCGCGGTTTTTCCATGGCGGCCGCCCCGGTCGGCGCTCAGACCTGGACGCGCCGCACCCGGGCCGCCGGTGCCGGCGGGAGCCGGGCGGCGTCCAGCGGCACCACGCGGATCAGCGTGATGCGGTTGCGCTGCTTGCGCATGATCTGGAAGCGGAAACCGTGGAAGATGAAGGCCTGGCCGGGCTCGGGGATGATGCGGGCCTCGTGGATCACCAGGCCGGCCAGCGTGGTGGCTTCCTCGTCCGGCAGCGCCCAGCCCATGGCGCGGTTGAGGTCGCGGATCGCCACGGAGCCCTCGACATTGACCGAGCCGTCCGGGTGGCGGCGGGCGCCGGTGAAGGCGACATCGTGCTCGTCGGCAATGTCGCCGACGATCTCCTCCAATATGTCCTCCAGCGTCACCAGCCCCATCACCTCGCCATACTCGTCGACGACGAGGGCGAAATGCTGCTTGCGGCGGCGGAACGCCTTCAACTGGTCGGCGAGCGTGGTGACATCCGGCACGAACCACGGCTCGGCGGCGATCCTCTCAATATCCAGCCGCGCGACGTCGTTGCCCAGCCGTTGCAGCTCGCGCAGCAGGTCCTTCACGTGCAGCACGCCGACGATGTTGTCCGGCTTGTCCCGCCACAGCGGGATGCGGGTGAAGGGCGAGGCGAGCACCTCGCGCACCAGCTGATCCGGCGGCTCGTCGAGATCGAGGCTCATGATCTTGGTGCGGTGGACCATGATGTCGGACACTTCGAGCTCGTTGAGGTCGAGCAGGCCGCCCAGCATGTCGCGCTCGTCCTTCACCACGCTGCCCTCGCGATGCAGCAGGTCGACGGCGCCGCGCAGCTCCTCGGCGCCGGAGAGCACGCTGCGGGTCTTGCCGACCTCCAGGCCGATCGCGCGCAGCAGCCGGCGCACCAGGGTCTCGATGGCGAGGGTGAGCGGCCCGAACAGGCCGACGGCGAAGCGGATCGGCCGCGCCACCGCCAGGGCCACGCGGTCGGGGTGATTGATGGCGATGGTTTTCGGCAGCACCTCGGAGAAGATGACGATGACCGCCGTCATGCCGATGGTCGCATAGGCGATGCCGGCGGTGCCGAACCAGTCGAGCAGCAGGCCGGTCGCCAGCGAGGAGGCGGCGATGTTGACGAGGTTGTTGCCGAGCAGGATGCCGCCGATGAGCCGCTCGCGCAGCGCCATCATGCGGTTGACCAGCGCGGCGCGGGCGTCGCCGTTCTTCTCCAGCGCGTGCATGCGTGCCTTGGAGGCGGCGGTGAGCGCGGTCTCGCTGCCCGAGAAGAAGAAGGACAGCATCAGGCAGATGACGACCGCGCCGAGCGCGAGCCAATCGCTGGTGATCAAGGCGTCCTCCTCAGGCTGCTGTCATCCAAGCATAATGCGCATCCGGGGCGCGATCGACGCCCGAGCCCTCGGCCGTGGCGGAATCGGTGGCCCCTGCCATCGGTCGCCGGATGCGGGACTTGGGCTGGCCCGGGCATCAAAGCCGTGCGGGACGTTTCGGATCAAGGCCGGCCCGTCCGGCCGCGCCGGGGGGCAAGAGGGGGAGGCGGGACCGCAACCCGCCCGCCATCGCCGGCGTGACGCGCCCTGCCGCGGCGGCGCGGCTAGGCCGTCCGCTCGGCTTCCAGGAAGCGGCGGATCGCTTGCGGATCGATGTCCTTGGCGACGAAGGCCCGGCCGATGCCGCGTACCAGGATGAAGGTCAGCGCGCCGCGCGAGACCTTCTTGTCCTGGGCGATGAGGTTCATCAGTCCGTCGGTGTCGGGCAATTCGCCGGGAATGTTCCGGATGCGGGTGGGCAGGCCGACGGCGTGGAGATGGGCCTCGACGCGCCGGGCATCCTCGACGGCACACAAGCCCTGCTCGGCGGAGAAGCGGAAAGCCTGGGCCATGCCCACCGCCACCGCCTCGCCATGCAGCAGGCGCTGGGAGAAGCCGGCGCCGGCCTCCAGCGCATGGCCGAAGGTGTGGCCGAGATTGAGCAAAGCGCGGTCGCCGGTCTCGAACTCGTCGCGGGCCACCACCGCCGCCTTGGAGGCGCAGCTGGTGGCGATCGCCTCGGTGCGGGCCGGCCCGCCGGCGAAGACTTCCTGCCATTTGCGCTCCAGCCAGGCGAAGAAGGGCGCGTTGTCGATCAGGCCGTATTTGGCGACTTCGGCGTAGCCGGCACGGAATTCGCGTAGCGGCAGGGTGTTGAGCGCATCGGCATCGGCCAGCACCAGGATCGGCTGGTGGAAGGCGCCGACGAGGTTCTTGCCATGGCGCGAATTGATACCGGTCTTGCCGCCCACCGAGGAATCCACCTGTGCCAGCAGGCTGGTCGGCAGCTGCACGAAATCGACGCCGCGCCGGAGCGCCGCCGCCGCGAAGCCGGCGAGATCGCCGACCACGCCGCCGCCCAGCGCCAGCACCAGGTCGCGCCGCTCGATACGGGCGGCGATGAGGGCGTCGACCACCTCCTCAAAGATGGCGAAGCTCTTCGACTTCTCGCCCGGCGGGATGATGACGGTGGCGGGAACGAGACCGGCCGCCTTCAGGCTGTCCTCGACGGCGGCGAGGTGGCGCTCGGCGACATTGGCGTCGCTGACGATGCCGACCCGCGCGCCGGGGCGGAGCGCGGCGATGCGCGCGCCGGCTTCGGCGATGAGGCCGGCGCCGATGACGATGTCGTAGCTGCGCGCCCCGAGGCCGACGGTCAGGCGGGTGGCGTCGGGGCGGTCGAGAGGGGCGGCAGCGGTCACGTGTGTTCTCCCGTCGAGCTGGGCGCGCCCAGATGCTGCATCAGCGCGTCGATCACCGTCTCGACCATTATGTCCTGCGGCACGTCGTGCGAGACCACGGTGACATGCGCGCCGGCATAGACCGGATAGCGCTGTTCCATGAGGCCGGCCAGCGTGCCCTCGGGGTCGGCGGTCTTGAGCAGCGGGCGATCGTCGCGACGGCGCACGCGGCGCATCAGCACGTCGAGCTCCGCCTTGAGCCAGACGGAGACGCCGTGGCGCGCCACCATTTCGCGGGTCTCGGCGTTCATCCAGGCTCCGCCGCCGGTGGCGAGCACCATCGGCCCGGCCTCCAACAACCGGGCGATGACGCGCTTCTCGCCGTCTCGGAAGGCCGGTTCGCCGTGATGGGCGAAGATCTCCGGTATGGTCATGCCGGCGGCCTGCTCGATTTCGATGTCGGCATCGGAGAACGGCAGGCCGAGACGCTTGGCGAGGCGCTTGCCGACCGAGGACTTGCCGGCGCCCATCATGCCGACGAGCACGATCGAGCGCACGCCGAGATGCGCGCGCAGCGCGTCCGCCTTGGTGTCGCCGGGCGTGGTGGTCATGCAGTCCCTCTCGCCGCGCGACCTAGCATCCGGCACCTTGCGATGCAATCGCGCGGCAAAGGCCGGAGGCCGGCCGGTCACGGGGCGGACTTTCGTCCCACCGCGGAAACGCACTAGCATGGCCGGCGATCCGCCGTTCCGATTCGTCCGCCTGCCCGGAGGCGCCAGAGCCTATGCCGAGCCTGATCCGTCTTCTCGTGGTGCTCGCCGTCCTCGGCGGGATCGCCTATGGGATCATGTGGTCGCTCGCCACTCTCGTCGAGCCGCAGAAGCGCGAAATGAGCGTGCCGGTGCCGCAGGAGCGTTTCGCCAAATAGACGGCGGCGTTTCGCCAAACAAAGGGTGTGCCGATGGGCCGTCCGGTCGCGCTGTTCCTCGACATGCTCGCCGCCGAGCGCGGGGCGAGCGCCAATACGCTCGCCGCCTACCAGCGCGATCTGGACGACTATGCCGAGTTCCTCGGCGGCCAGGACAAGGCCGCCGGGTGCGGCACGCCGGATATCCGCGCCTATCTCGCCGAGCTGACCCGACGCGGGCTGAAGGGGGCTACCGTGGCGCGGCGGCTGTCGGCGCTGCGTCAGTTCCACCGCTTCCTCTATGTCGAGGGCTACCGCGGCGACGATCCCGCCGCGGTGCTGGAAGGCCCCAAGCGCGGCCGGCCACTGCCGAAGGTGCTGAGCCTTGCCGAGGTGACGCGGCTGATCGAGACCGCGCATGAGCGTGCGACCGCGGCGTCGGCCTCGCCGGCGGAAGCGGCGCGGCGGGCGCGGGTCGCCTGTTTCGTCGAACTGCTCTATGCCACCGGTCTGCGCGTCTCCGAGCTGGCGGCGCTGCCCGCGGCGGCGGCGCGGGCCAAGGGCGACGCCATCATCGTGCGCGGCAAGGGCAACAAGGAGCGGCTGGTGCCGCTGGGCGAGCCGGCCCGCGCCGCCATGGCGACCTATCGCGCCGCGCTTGCCGCGGCGCGGGCAGGCAGGGAAAAGGAACCTGCGGAAAAGGGCGGGACGGCCAGGAAAGCCAGGGGGGGCAAGGAGAACGGAACCGGCGAGCCGGGGCCGGCGGGCGCGAAGGAAGAAGCGCGCTGGCTGTTTCCATCCTCCGCCGCCAGCGGCCATGTCACTCGCCAGCAGGTGGCGCTCGACCTGAAGGACCTGGCGGCCGCTGCCGGCATCGACGCCGCCAAGCTCTCCCCGCACGTGATGCGCCACGCCTTCGCCAGCCACCTGCTCGCCCACGGCGCGGAACTGCGCATGGTGCAGACGCTGCTCGGCCATTCCGACATCTCGACCACCCAGATCTACACCCATGTGCTCGACGACCGGCTGAAGAGCCTGGTGCGCGACCTGCACCCGCTCGCCGATGGCGAGGCGGAGTAGCCGCGGCACCGGGGAATCTCAGCGAGGGGAGCGGCGTCGGCGCGTTCGGGCTCCTGCGGCCACAACAAGGCGCCGCCGCCGCGCGGATTCCGCCCCGCCGGCGAGGCGGAATGACGCGGAATCGGCGGCGCGGGCGGCTTTGCGCGGGCGCGGGCGGCACCTTGCCTTGACGTCGCCACCCTCTCGGGGCAGCTTCCGCGCGCAATCGTGGGCCGTCCGACCGGGCGGCCTCCTTCACCACAGCCGGATTTGCCGATCAGCGATGCGCAGTTACCTCGATTTTGAGAAGCCCGTGGCCGAGCTCGAGGCCAAGCTGGAGGAATTGCGCGCCATGTCCGCGCAGGGCGACGCCGTCGCCATCGGCGACGACATCGCGCGGCTGGAGGCCAAGGCGAACGAGGCGCTGTTCCAGCTCTACGCCAATCTCAGCCCCTGGCAGAAGACCTCGGTGGCGCGCCATCCGCTGCGCCCGCACTTCCTCGACTACGCCTCCTATCTGTTCGAGGAGTTCACCCCGCTGGCCGGCGACCGGCTGTTCGGCGAGGACGAGGCGATCATCGGCGGGCCGGCGCGCTTCCGCGGCCGGGCGGTGATGCTGCTCGGCCATGAGAAGGGCTCCACCACCGAGACCCGCATCAAGCACAATTTCGGCATGGCGCGGCCGGAAGGCTACCGCAAGGCGGTGCGCCTGATGGAGATGGCCGACCGCTTCCAGCTGCCGGTGATCTCGCTGGTCGACACCGCCGGTGCGTTTCCCGGCCTCGACGCCGAGGAGCGCGGCCAGGCCGAGGCGATCGCCCGTTCCACCGATGTCTGCCTGTCGCTCGGCGTGCCGAACGTGGCGGTGATCATCGGCGAGGGCGGCTCCGGCGGCGCCATCGCCATCGCCACCACCAACCGGGTGCTGATGCTGGAGCACGCCATCTACAGCGTGATCTCGCCGGAAGGCGCCGCCTCGATCCTGTGGCGCGACACAGCCAAGGCGCAGGAGGCGGCGACCAACATGAAGATCACCGCCCAGGACCTGCAGAAGTTCCACATCGTCGACCAGATCATCCCCGAGCCGGCGGGCGGCGCCCATCGCAACCCGGAAAAGGCGATGGACGGGGCGGGCGACGCCATCGAATCGGCGCTGCACGACCTCGACGGGCTCGACCCGGCGGCGCTGCGCAAGGCGCGGCGCGAGAAGTTCCTCGCCATCGGCCGCACCCTCTAGCGCCGGTGGCGCCGTGCGGAAGAAGGGGGAGGGGGAGTGCATCCCGGCCGGGCTCTTGCGGTAACTGTCTGGCAAGGATAACCCTCTAGGCTGTCGCGTCTTGGTGACCGGGAATGACGGACCGGGATTGACGGGGAGTTTCGCGTTGAGCCCATCGGCTTCTTCACGGCCCGCATATCTTTCAGCGGGCGCGCGCTTACGGGCGCTCATGCTCGCAGGCGCGGCGGCGCTGGCGCTTGCCGGCTGCACCGGCGACGGCGGCCCGTCCGTCAACGCCAAGGCGATGAAGGCGCTGAGTCCGCAGACGCTCGCCCTCATCAGCGAGAAGGGCATGTCGAAGGACAGCCCCATCGTGGTGCGCATCTACAAGGAGGAATCCGAGCTCGAAGTGTGGAAGGAAACCACTTCGGGCGAGTATGCGCTCCTGAAGACCTACCCGATCTGCCGCTGGTCCGGCGAGCTCGGCCCGAAGGTGAAGGAGGGTGACCGGCAGGCGCCGGAGGGTTTCTACACCATCACCCCGGGCCAGATGAACCCGAACTCCAGCTACTACCTCTCCTTCAATCTCGGCTTTCCCAACGCCTATGACCGTGCCTGGGGCCGCACCGGCGCGCATCTGATGGTGCATGGCGACTGCTCCTCGGCCGGCTGCTATGCCATGACCGACGAGCAGATCCAGGAGATCTTCGCGCTCGGCCGCGAAAGCTTCCAGGGCGGGCAGCGCGCCTTCCAGGTGCAGGCCTATCCCTTCCGCATGACGGCGGACAACCTCGCCCGCCACCGCAACAACCCGAACCTTGCCTTCTGGCGCATGCTGAAGGAGGGCAGCGACACCTTCGAGGTGACGCGGCAGCTGCCCAAGGTGGATGTCTGCGGCCGGCGCTATGTGTTCAACGCCACGCCGGCAGACCCGAACGCCCGCTTCGATCCCAACGCGCCGTGCCCGGAATTCACCCAGCCGGATGGGCTCGGCGAGGCGATCGCGGCGCGCAAGGCCACGGATTCGCAGAGGATCGCGTCCGCCTCCGTGCCCGCCGCGCCGGTGAAGACCGGCAAGGATGGCGGCATGAACAAGGTGTTCCTCGCCAAGCTGGCCAACCCGCAGGCCAAGGCGCCGGGTTCGCTGCCGGCAGTGGTGAAGCCGCCGGGCTCGGATTACGGCGTCGCCACCAACGAGCCGGCGCCGGCCGACAGCATCGCGCTGGCCACCGCCGAGCAGGTGCCGATGGCGGCCGATGTCCCGTTGCCGGAGCCGCGCCCCGCCGATGCGCCCGCCGGCCTTGCCCCGCAGCTGGCTTCCACCAGCGAGATGTCGCTGTTCGGGCGTCCCGCCCCGGCGCCGACGGCTCAGGTGGCGTCCCTCGACCAGGGCGGCGCTTCGAGCGGGCTGCTTGCCAGCGTGAACCGCCTTCTCGGCCGCAGCGAGACGCCTGCCGAGCCGGCAGCCTCGCCGGCGCCCGCCGGGACGCCTGCCGCCGCGTCGCCGGCGCCTTCGGGCCTTTCCGCCCTCAGCAGCTGGCTGACCGGCAAGAGCGCCGAGCCGGCTCCCGCGCCGGCCGCTTCTGCTGCCGCTCCCGCCGATGTGCCGGTGCCGCCGGTGCGTCCGCCGGCGCCGCGCGCCGCCGCTCCTGCCGCTGCGCCGCAGCCGCAGGCGAGCCGCGCACCCATGGGTGTGGCGCCGGTGGCTGCGGCGAATGCGTCGGTCAGTGCCCCGATGCCGATTGCCGCCGCCGCACCGGCATCGGCGACTGGCGCGCTTCCGGGGGCCTCGATCCTGTCGACGGGAACGTTCTCCTCGTCATCCGCGGCGATTCAATAGTTCCTCTCGTCGTGCGGGACCCATCAAGAAAAAGGCGCCCGCCAAACCGGCCGGGCGCCTTTTTCGTCGATGGTTGTCCGAGGCCACATCCCGTGTGGCGGGCGGCTGGCTTTGCCGGAAGCTGACGGCAAGGCGCCTGCGAGGCTGCTGACCGCCCCGTTCTCGACCTCGCGGCGGGAGGACCAGCGGCCCCGCCGGGCCCGCCGCCTCGCGACATGGCATGCGGAGATCTCGGCCTGCCTTTTTGCCTGGCGGGCGCAAGAGGGCGCCGGGGCGTGCAAGCCTGCCGCCTGCCTCCCGCCCGCGCTCAGGCGATCGCGCAGCTATGGATGGCGGCGACCCGCCAGCCCGAGGCCGTCAGGCGCCACACGCGGCTGAAACGCAGCGCCATGGTGAACGGCACGCCCCCGGCAACACCCTCGGCATCGGCGCGCAACACCGTGTGGACGTTCTGCGCGTCGAGCGCGCGGATGCGCAGATCGGAGAAGGCGACGCGGTGCAGTCGCAGCGTTCCCGAGCGGTGCAGGTCGAGATCGGCCTGCTTGTCGAGGATGCGGCCGGACATGTCGACGAACACCATGTCGTCGGCCAGCAGGGCATCGAGGGCCGCGACGTCACCGGCGAGTGCCGCGAGGCGGAGGCGTTCCTCCGCCGCGGCGATCGCGTCGAGGACGCCCGCCGCCGCGATCATGTGAAGCGGCCGTGGCAGTGCTTGTACTTCAGGCCGGAGCCGCAGGGGCAGGGCTCGTTGCGCCCGACACGGCCCCAGCTCGCCGGGTCGTTCGGGTCGCGCGCCGGCTCCGCCGGGGCGAGCGTGGCCGCGTCGAAGTTTTCGCCGGCCAGCTGAGCGAACTCGTCCTCACCGGTCACCGCATCGATATGATGCGCGCTCATCATCGCCGGCTCTTCCGGCGGCGGCGTGGTCATGATCTCCACCCGCATCAGCTGGGCGGTCACCGCCTCGCGCAGGTTCGAGAGCATGGCTTCGAACAGCTGGAAGGCCTCGGACTTGTATTCATTGAGAGGATCGCGCTGGCCGTAGCCACGCAGGCCGATCACCTGGCGCAGATGGTCGAGCGTGACGAGATGCTCGCGCCAGAGATGGTCGAGCGTCTGCAGCAGGATCGACTTCTCGACATAGCGCATGATCTCGGGGCCGTATTTGGCGGCCTTCGCCGCCATCGCCTCATCGGCGCGGGCCTGGATGCGCTGGCGCAGCTCCTCGTCGGCAATGCCTTCCTCATGGCCCCACTCGACCACCGGCAGGTCGAGGCCGAGCACGTTGCGCAGCTGCTCGGCAAGCCCGGCGGTGTCCCATTGCTCCGGGTAGGCGGTGGGCGGCACGTGCTTGGCGACGATGTCCTCGATGATGCCGTGGCGCATCTCGGCGACGGTCTCGGCGACGTCCTCGTCCTGCATCAGCTCGACGCGCTGCTCGAACACCACCTTGCGCTGGTCGTTCATCACGTCGTCATATTTCAAGAGGTTCTTGCGGATGTCGTAGTTGCGAGCCTCGACCTTCTGCTGCGCCTTCTCCAGCGCCCGGTTGATCCAGGGATGGATGATCGCCTCGCCCTCCTTGAGGCCGAGCTTCTGCAGCATGCCATCGAGCCGGTCCGACCCGAAGATGCGCATCAGGTCGTCTTCCAGCGACAGGAAGAAATGCGAGTGGCCGGGGTCGCCCTGGCGGCCGGAGCGGCCGCGCAGCTGGTTGTCGATGCGCCGGCTTTCATGGCGCTCGGTGCCGATGACGTAGAGCCCGCCCGCCTCCAGCGCCTTCTTCTTCAGGCGCGCGATCTCGTCGCGGATGGCCTGCTCGGCGCTGGCGCGCTGCTCGCCCTCGGGCATGTCGGCGAGCTCGTGCGAGATGCGCATCTCGGCATTGCCGCCCAGCTGGATGTCGGTGCCGCGGCCGGCCATGTTGGTGGCGATGGTGATGGCGCCGGGCACGCCGGCCTGAGCGACGATGTAGGATTCCTGCTGGTGATGGCGGGCGTTGAGCACCGCGAACACCTTGTCGTCGGCCTTGCCCTGGTCGCCGTCATAGAGCGGGCGGAAGGCGTCCGGATCGCTGAAATCCTTCTGCTTGAAGCCACGCTTCTTGAGCAGTTCGGCGAGCAGCTCGGATTTCTCGATCGAGGTGGTGCCGACCAGCACCGGCTGGCCGCGCTGCTTGCAGTCGGTGATCAGCTCGATGATGGCGTTGTATTTCTCGTTTGCCGTCCGATAGACCTCGTCGTCGTCGTCGATGCGCTTGACCGGCAGATTGGTCGGGATCTCGATGACTTCGAGATTGTAGATGTCCTGGAATTCCGCCGCCTCGGTGTTCGCCGTGCCGGTCATGCCGGCCAGCTTTTCGTACATGCGGAAGTAGTTCTGGAAGGTGATGGAGGCCAGCGTCTGGTTTTCCGGCTGCACCTGCACCCGCTCCTTGGCCTCCAGCGCCTGATGCAGGCCCTCGGAGTAGCGGCGGCCCGGCATCATGCGGCCGGTGAATTCGTCGATGATGACCACCTCGTCATTGCGGACGATGTAGTCCTTGTCGCGCTGGAACAGCGTGTGGGCGCGCAGCGCCTGGTTGACGTGGTGCACCACCGAGACGTTCTCGACGTCGTAGAGGTTGTCGCCCTTGAGCAGGCCGGCGTCGCGCAGCAGGGTCTCGATCTTCTCCATGCCGGCCTCGGTCATGGCGACAGAGCGCTGCTTCTCGTCGACCGTGTAGTCTTCCTTCGACAGCTTCGGGATATAGGTGTCGATGGTATTGTAGAAATCCGAGCGGTCGTCGAGCGGGCCGGAGATGATCAGCGGCGTGCGCGCCTCGTCGACCAGGATCGAATCGACCTCGTCGACCACGGCGAAATAGTGCGGGCGCTGCACCATCTGGTCCAGCTCGTACTTCATGTTGTCGCGCAGATAGTCGAAGCCGAGCTCGTTATTGGTGGCGTAGGTGACGTCGCAGGCATAGGCCGCGCGGCGTTCATTGTCGTCCATGCCATGGACGATGATGCCGGTGGTGAGGCCGAGGAAGCCGTAGACGCGGCTCATCCACTCGGCGTCGCGGCGGGCGAGGTAGTCGTTGACGGTGACGACGTGCACGCCCTTGCCGGCGAGGGCGTTGAGATAGACCGGGGCGGTGGCGACCAGCGTCTTGCCTTCGCCGGTGCGCATCTCCGCGATGCCGCGCTCGTGCAGAACCATGCCGCCGATGAGCTGGACATCGAAATGCCGCTGGCCGAGCGCGCGCCGGGCGGCTTCGCGCACGGTGGCGAAGGCGGGAACCAGCAGGTCGTCGAGGCTGGCGCCGTTGGCGATCTGCTCCTTGAACTGCGCGGTGCGGGCGCGCAGTTCCTCGTCGGTCAGCTTCACCAGCTCCGGCTCGAGCGCGTTGATGGCAGCGACTTTCGGCTGGTAGCCGCGCACGCGGCGGTCATTGGCCGATCCGAAGAGCTTTCGCGCGAGAGCGCCGAACATGAGGCTTCCAATCCGTTCCCGCCAAGTCGGAGAACGGAGCGCGGCGGTGACGGGCCGCCGGCCCCGCGTAACGCACGCTCCCGCCGGCCGGGAGCATCTGCCGGTTCACCGAAACCCCTTTTGCGGCCGAAATGGGTCTTTCGAACGAAGCCGGCACGCCCCGTGAACGCTCGCCAGCGTCACAAAGACGCGAGCGACCGGAAGGCTTCGCGGTGCGTGCCACACTTATGAACGGGTTTAGGGGTTGTCAATCGCAGGCACGACGCCCTTTTCATGCCGATCCCGAAGAGAGGGGTGCTTGCAACCGACCACGTTCCGGGCCAGCTTTCGCCCGCCCGTACCGCGGACAACCGCAAACCTGCGAGGAACGCTTTTCATGAACCCCACCCGTCCGCACGCCACCAAGGCGCCGATCCGCGCGCGCGCCCTGTTGGGCGCCGGTGCGCTCGCCCTGATCCTCGGCGCCGCGCTCGTCCTGCCGGGCGCCCCCGTCCAGGCGCAGACGGCGCCCGCGGCTTCCACCCAGGCTCCCGCCCAGACCGCTCCCGCGCAGGCCGCCGACACCGTGCTTGCCACGGTCAACGGCACGGCGATCACCCGTGCCGACGTGACCGCCGCCGCCGCCGAGCTGGGGCCGAACCTGCCGCCGCAGATCCAGGGCCCGGCTCGCGACGAATATGTGCTCGGCTTCCTGATCGACCTGACCGCCATGGCCCAGGCCGCCGAGGCGCAGAAGCTGGACGAGACCGCGGATTTCAAGCGCCAGCTCGAATTCATCAAGAAGCGCGTGCTGATGCAGGCGGCGCTTGAGCAGGCGGCGAAGGCGGCGGTGACCGACGAGGCGCTGAAGAAGACCTATGACGAGGCGCTGAAGCAGCAGAAGCCGGAAGAGGAGGTGCATGCGCGCCATATCCTGTTCCGCGCCGACGCCAATGACAAGGCGGCCTCCGAGGCGGCCGAGAAGAAGGCCAAGGACGTCGAGGCGCGGCTGAAGAAGGGCGAGGACTTCGCCAAGCTGGCCGGCGAACTCACCGAGGACCCCTCGGGCAAGCAGGATGGCGGCGATCTCGGCTTCTTCACCAAGGACCAGATGGTGCCGGAATTCGCCGAGAAGGCGTTCTCGATGAAGCCGGGCGACATCTCCGAGCCGGTGAAGACCCAGTTCGGCTGGCATGTCATCAAGGTGGAGGAGAAGCGCCAGAAGCCGTTGCCGACCTTCGACGAGGTGCGGCCGCAGATCGAGCAGTATCTGGTGCAGAAGGCGCAGGCCGACGCGGTGCAGAAGACCCGCGACGCCGCCAAGGTGGAGAAGACCGCGGCGGCGCCGAAGCCTTCCGACCTGACCACCCAGCCTCCCGCCGCACCGGCGGATGCGCCCAAGCCGGCGCAGTGAGGTCTGTCTCCCGGCAGGGGCTTCGTGTCGCTGCCCGCATCATGTGACGGAAGGCCGTCCGGGCGTGCCGGCGGCCTTCCTGCTTTCTCAGCACGGCTTCGCTTGTCAGGATGACGGCGCAGCGGACGCCGTCGGAGAGGCTCGCCTGGTCGCTTCCCCGGGAAGGGTGATTTCCCTCGATCCGCCCGGCGGGCGGCACCGCTCGAACCCGAAGCGTTCGCCGCTCTCGCTCAGCGCCGCGTCACGCCGCGCGCGATCTGACGGGCGAAGGCGTTGAACCCCTCGACGTCGTCATCGAGCCGGCGGACCAGCAGCCGCGCCCACAGGAAGCCGCTGACGATGTCGAGCGTGGTGTCGAGGTCGAGCTCCTCGTCGAGTTCGCCGCGCGCGCGGGCCCGCGCGAACACCGCCGCGACATGGTGGCGCCGCTCGCCGAGGAAGTTGCGCAGTGCCTCGAGCGCCGACGGCTCGGACTGCGCCTCGGCGATGATGGAGCGGAAGATGTCGCCGGCCGGTGTCTCCCGCCAGAACCGGCAGATGCTGCGGAGCATGGAGGCGAGGTCGCCCTCCAGCGTGCCGGTGTCGTCGTCCGCAAGCACGAGCTTCTGGCGGGCATAGACCTCGAGTAGCAGCGCCGCCTTGCCGTTCCACCATCTATAGATGGTCGGCTTGCCGGCGCCGGCGCGCTTCGCCACCTGCTCGATGGAGAAGCCGGCATAGCCGGCCTCGGCGAGCAGGTCCTGCGCGGCGTCGAGGATGGCGTCGGCGGATGCCTTGCTCCGGCGGGGACCGGCCGAGGTCCGGCCCGCAGCGCCCGGGCGCGCCGCGCCGGGCTTGGATCGGTCGTCGCGAGGGGTGGGCCTCGGGTCGGCGGGAGCGTCATTCATGGCGGCAGCTCTGCGGGTCGGATATCCAGGCTGCATTGTAGCGCCACTCCTCGGCTTGACAAAACGAAACGGATCGTTTTAATAAACGAAACGTTGCGTTTCGTATAGGTTATTCCTCATGGCACAGGCGCCCAATTTCTCCCGCTCCCGTTTCACCGTGGCCGTGATGCTGGCGGTCTACCCGCTGGTCACCGCGCTGCTCTATGCCGTCATGCCCCTCACCCCCGACTGGCCGCTGTGGATGCGGACGCTGGTGGTGGTGCCGGTGATGGCGGTGGCAATGGTGTGGGTGCTGATCCCCCGCATCCACCGTCATCTCAGCCTCTGGCTGCATCCCTGATCGCCGGCACCCGGCCCAAACGGGCTGGGGCTTCCGCATCCGCGAGCGCGTCGTCACCGTGGCGCGCCGTCCTGCCGTCAGCCCGTCTTGCGGATGTCGCGCGCTTGGGGCACACCCGTGCGGCCTCGTTACCGCCCGGAGTCGCCCCGCATGGCCCATGACGCTCCCGTCTCTCCCCTCGCGCCCAAAAGCGTTCCCGATGTCGGCCCGATCGAGGGCGTGCGCTTCGCGACAGCGGCGGCGGGTATCCGCTATAGCGGGCGTACCGACGTCCTGCTGCTGGCGCTCGACGAGGGCACGACGGTGGCCGGCGTGTTCACCAAGTCGAAATGTCCTTCCGCACCGGTGGAGTGGTGCCGGGACAACCTGCCCCACGGGCTCGCCCGCGGCCTGGTGGTGAATTCGGGCAATGCCAATGCCTTCACCGGCCAGAAGGGGCGCGAAGCCACCGCGCTGACCGCGGCGATCGCCGCGAAGGCGCTGGGCTGTGCCGAGAGCGAGATCTTCCTCGCCTCCACCGGAGTGATCGGCGAGCCGCTCGACGCCACCAAATATGAGGGCGTGCTGGACGAGACGGCAGGCCGTCTCGCGCCGCTGCCCTGGATCGACCCGGCGCGGGCGATCATGACGACCGACACCTTTCCCAAGCTTGCCACCGCCACCGCCACCATCGACGGCGTCCCGGTGACCATCGCCGGCATCGCCAAGGGCGCCGGCATGATCGCGCCGGACATGGCGACCATGCTGTCCTTCGTGTTCACCGACGCGGCGATCGCCGCTCCCGCGCTGCAGGCGCTGCTGTCGCGCGGGGTGACGGACTCGTTCAACGCCGTGACCATCGACGGCGACACCTCGACCTCCGACACGCTGATGCTGTTCGCCACCGGCGCCGCCGAAAAGCGCGGCGCCCCGCGCATCACCGAGGCGACCGACCGCCGGCTGGCCTCCTTCCGCAAGGCGTTGACCGCGGTGCTGGCCGATCTGGCCGAGCAGGTGGCGCGCGACGGCGAGGGGGCGCGCAAGCTGGTGAAGATCGAGGTGACCGGCGCGACCTCGAAGCGCTCGGCGCGGCGCATCGCCATGTCGATCGCCAATTCGCCGCTGGTGAAGACGGCGGTGGCCGGCGAGGACGCCAATTGGGGCCGTATCGTCATGGCGGTCGGCAAGGCCGGCGAGCCGGCCGAGCGCGACCGGCTGTCCATCTCCTTCGGCGGCATCCGCGTCGCCCATGAGGGCGCGCGCGACCCCTCCTATGACGAGGCGCAGGTCTCCGCCTACATGAAGAACGACGTCATCGACATCCAGGTCGATATCGGCCTCGGCGGCTCGTCCGACCGGGTGATGACCTGCGACCTGACCAAGGAATATGTCGCCATCAACGGTGACTACCGGTCGTGAAGCTCATCCTCGTCGCCGCCTGCGCATTGGTCGATGCCGACGGGCGGGTGCTGCTCGCCCAGCGGCCGGAAGGCAAGCAACTGGCCGGCCTGTGGGAATTTCCCGGCGGCAAGGTCGAGCCCGGCGAGCGGCCGGAAGAGTGCCTGATCCGCGAACTCGCCGAGGAACTCGGCATCACGGTGAAGGAGCCGTGCCTGGCGCCTCTCAGCTTCGCCAGCCACACCTATGACAGCTTCCAGCTGCTGATGCCGCTGTGGATCTGCCGCCGCTGGGACGGCCAGGTCCAGGGTCGCGAGGGCCAGAAGCTTGCCTGGGTGCGGGCGGGCCGGCTGCGCGACTATCCGATGCCGCCCGCCGACGAGCCGTTGATCCCGGTGCTCATCGATCTGCTCGGGCCGGGGCGGGACTAGGGCCTTTCGATCAGGTGGACACGCCTGATCGGCACGAAGCGCTTGGGTTCGACCGCGCTCTAGGAGCCTTCCCCGGGCAGCTTGTGCTCCGCCGCCTTCAGCGCATCGGCGAGCCGCAGCTTGGCGGAGCCGGGGCGCAGCGGCTTCTGCTGGCTGTCATGCGGTGCCCAGCCGGAAATCCAGGCGATCTCGAACGTCGCCCGCAGCCGTCCGTCCGGATCGGCGAAGCGCTCGGCATAGACCTCGAACAGACGGGCGAGCGTGGCGCGGCGCAGCGGCGCGCGGCGGCGGGCGCTGAGCGGGTTGGCGGCGCCCATGCGGCGCAGATCCGCCATCAGCGCCAGCGGATGATCGTAGCGCACCACCACGCGGTCGACATCGGTGACCGGCAAGGCGAGGCCGGCGCGCTGGACCAGGCCGCCGAGGTCACGCAAATCGGCAAACGGCGCCACCCGCGGCGAGATGCCGCCGGTGGTGTCGCTCTCGGCGATGGCGAAGGCCTCGCGCAACTCGGTCAGCGTCCCGGCGCCGAACAGGCAGGCCAGCAGCAGCCCATCGGGCCGCAGCGCGCGGCGGATCTGGGCGAGCGCGCCGGGCAGGTCGTTCACCGTCTGCAGCGCGAGGGCCGAAACCACCAGATCGAGCGAGGCCGGGCCGAAGGGCGGCAGTTCCGGATCGGCCGCGGCGTCGTTGTCCGCGCGTTCGGGCGGACCGAAGGTGAACAGCCGGCCGATGGTCGGGACGACGGCGAGGGCGCGGGCAAGGGCGGCGGTGGGAGTGCCGAGATCGGCGGCGACGGCGAATTGCCGGCTGACCGCGCCGAGCCGGTCGGCGAGGTCCTCGGCGACACGATCGATGAGGAAGGTTTCCGGGCCGAGCGCCAGGGCCCGCCGCCGCCGGGCGGCGAGGGCGCGGGGATCGAAGATCTGGTGGGGGGCTGAGGATTCGGGACCGGACATGCGCGACGCTCCTTGGCCCCTGCCATAGGCCGATGCGGGCGTCGGGTCAAAGCACGCGGACGGGAGATGGGCGGGGAGGCGTTCGGCGCGCCGGGCGAGGGGCGCCGGGCTGCATCGACCCGCTCCGCAAGATTGCGCTTCGTGAGGGTGGGGCGCGCGGCGACGCCTTCGCAGGCCCGGCAATGGCCCGGCTTTGCAGATCGATGAGAAAGTTCCCTGCAGCCAATGAGTTGGAGTGGATCCTCCTCTCGGCGGACGTTCAGCTTTCGCCTGATATGCTCTAGTATGGCGGGATGGACGATGCCGCGCCCGATCCTGCCCGCCTCGCCGATGCGTTCGCCGCCGCCTTCACGCGGATGGGGCGGGGAACGTTGCGCGCGCTCACGTCTTTTGGCCGGGCCGGGCTCGACTATGCGCTGCCGCCGACCTGCATGGCCTGCGCGCGGGCGGTGGACGAACCGGGCGGGCTGTGCGCCTCCTGCTGGGGGCGGCTGGACTTCATCACCGAGCCGCTTTGCCATCGGCTCGGCATCCCCCTGCATGAAGGCGGGAGCCGGCTGTCGCCGGCGGCGCTGGAACATCCGCCGGCCTATGGCCGGGCACGGGCGGCCGTGAGTTTCGGCGACGTGGCGCGGGATCTGGTGCACGGCCTCAAATATGCCGACCGTACCGATCTCGCCGATCCGCTCGCCGGGCTGATGGCGCGGGCGGGTGCGGAACTTCTCCGCGATGCGGAGGCGCTGGTGCCGGTGCCGCTGCATCCGCGTCGGCTGTTCCGGCGCCGCTTCAACCAATCGGCGCTGCTGGCGCTGGGGATTGAGCGGCGCGCCGGGGTGCCGATGCGCTCCGGCTGGCTGGCGCGCCTGCGGGCGACGACGCCGCAGGTCGGCCTCGACCGGGCGGCGCGGGCCGGCAATGTCGCCGGCGCCTTCGCAGTGCCGGAAGCCGCGCGCGCCGAGGTGGCGGGGCGCGGTATCGTGCTGGTCGACGACGTGCTGACGACCGGGGCGACCATCGACGCCTGCACCAAGGCGCTGATGCGGGCCGGGGCGAAGCGGGTGGACGTGCTGGTGTTCGCGCGGGTTGTTGACGCACCGACGACGCCCATATCATAGAACGACGGCTTCGCGCCCGCGGCGACACGGCGGGGCGGGCAGCAATGGTGCGGGAGGAATGGCATGGCGCAGATCGAGATCTACACGACCTATACCTGTCCCTATTGCCATGCCGCCAAGGATCTCCTGAAGCGCAAGGGCGCCACCTTTTCCGAGATCAACGTCACCGGTGACCCGGTGATGCGCTCCACCATGTCCGGCCGCGCCAATGGTCGCACCAGCGTGCCGCAGATCTTCATCGACGGGCAGCATGTCGGCGGCTGCGACGATCTCTATGCGCTCGACGAGGCCGGCCAGCTGGACACGCTGCTCGCCCGCTGACCCTTCCGCCCAACCGAGTTCAGGCCATGACCGCTTCCGTTTCCGACGCCGCCTCCCGACCGCTGCATCTCGGCGCGCCCTTCAAGGCGGCGCTGGTGCAGATGCGCACCGCCAAGAGCGTCGCGGCCAATGTCGAGGCGGCCTCCGGGCTGATCCGGGCGGCGGCGGCGGAGGGGGCGAGCTATGTGCAGACGCCGGAAATGACCGGCACCATGGAGGAGAACCGTCAGGCGCTGTTCGCGGTGCTGCAGGAGGAAGAAACCGACCCGGCGCTCGCGACCTTTCGCGCGCTGGCCAGGGAACTCGGCATCCATCTGCATATCGGCTCGCTGGCGATCAAGGCGGGCTCGCACCGGGCGGCCAACCGCTCCTTCCTGATCGGGCCGGACGGCGCGATCCTCGCCCGCTATGACAAGATTCACATGTTCGACGTCGACCTGCCCAATGGCGACGTCTATCGGGAATCCGAGGCCTACCGGCCCGGCGAGATCGCGGTGTGGACCGACCTGCCGGAGATCCGCATCGGCCTGACCATCTGCTACGACCTGCGCTTCCCGGCGCTGTTCCGGGCCCTGGCCGAGGCGGGGACGGGAATGCTCACCGTGCCGGCCGCCTTCACCAGGACCACCGGCGAGGCGCATTGGCATGTGCTGTTGCGTGCCCGTGCCATCGAGACCGGCTCCTTCGTGCTCGCCGCCGCGCAGGGCGGCACCCATGAGAACGGGCGCGAAACCTTCGGCCATTCGCTGATCATCGATCCGTGGGGGCGCATACTCGCCGAGGCTGGCACCGAGCCGGGCTTCATCTCGGCGGTGATCGATCCGGCCGAGGTGGCGGCGGTGCGCCGGCGCATTCCGTCGCTGGAGAACGGGCGGCGTTTCGAGCTTCTGCCCGAGCCGGGCGCGGGACGGCTGCATCTGGCGGCTTCCGGTCCGGCGCCGGCAGGAGACGCGGCATGATCCTCTATTCGCTGTGCTGCGAAAAGGAGCACGCCTTCGACAGCTGGTTCCGCGATTCCGCCGCTTATGACCAGCAGAAGGCGCGCGGGCTGGTGGCGTGTCCGGTCTGCGGTTCCACGCAGGTGGAAAAAACGCTAATGGCGCCGGCGCTGGGTGCCGGCGCGCGCAAGCGCGAGGTGGAGCCGGCGCCGGCATCGGAACCCGCCGCCGTCGAGCGGGGCATGCCGGAAAAGCTCGCCATCCTCTCCGAGAAGGAACAGGCGTTGCGGGCGATGCTCCGCGCGGTGCGCGAGCAGGTGGTCAGGAATTCCGACTATGTCGGCGAGGAGTTCGCCACGCTCGCCCGGCAGATGCACGAGGGCGAGGTGGAGCAGCGCTCGATCTATGGCGAGGCAAGTTCCGAGGAGGTGCGCGCGCTGCTCGATGACGAGATCGAGATCATGCCGTTGCCGAGCCTGCCGGACGAGCGCAACTGAGGCCGGCGGAGCCGCTTGGGGGAACATCCATGCGGGCGGCGGTTCGTCTAACCCTGGTTCTGGCCCTGCATGGAGCGCTACACGCCAGTCCGGCGCAGGCGCAGGGCGTGGCACCGGCCCGGCCGCATCTCTACGAGCTCATCAGCCGGGAACCCTATCGTTCGACCTGGAACCGGCTGATCGCCCCGGTGCTCAAGAACGACCGCTGGCTCAAGGGCGCGCGAGGCGTATGGGTGCCGCAGCAGCCGGTAGTGCTGAACGGCGTGCGCGTCAACATCTACATGCTCTGCAAGCCGACCGGCTGCGCCTATGGCAAGATCAGCGCCCTCTTCGAGGCCGACGGGCACCGGGCCTATGGTGCGTTCCGCAATGCCGCCGGCACGCAGATCCTCGGCGCTCCCCCGCTTGCCGAACACAAGGCGCTGCTGGCGGCGCTGCATTAGCCGGGACTGGCCCGGCGAACGTCAGCCGCCGGCGGGCACGGGTGCAGGCGGGCTGGGCAAGGCCGCGCCGGCCTTCAGGATCTCGGGCAGAAGCCGGCTGCGCAGGCCGTCGGCGTCGATCGGGCCGATATATTTGTAGGCGATGCGCCCGTCGCGGCCGATGACGAAGGTCTCCGGCACGCCATAGACGCCCCATTCGATGGCGGCCCGGCCATTCGCATCCACACCGACCGCGGCGTAGGGATTGCCGAAGGTGCCGAGGAAGCGGCGGGCATTGCCGGCCTCGTCCTTGTAGTTGAGGCCGACCAGGCGAAAGCCCGGCATTTGCGACAGCTGCACGAGGAACGGATGCTCGTCGCGGCAGGGTACGCACCAGGAAGCGAAGACGTTGAGCACCGTCACCTCGCCCGTGGCGATGGCACCGGCGGGCAGCCCCGGCACCGGCGCGCCATCGCGGGCCAGCCCTTCCAGCGGCGGCAGGTCGAGCGCCGGGGCCGGACGGCCGATCAGCACCGAAGGCAGGCGGGAGGGATCGCCGGAGAACAGCCGACCGTAGAAAAGTACCACCAAGGCCAGGAACAGCGCCAGCGGCAGCAGGAGCAGCAGGCGGCGGCGCAGCGGCGAACGAACATCCGCGGGCGGGCTATCGGCCATTGCCGGCCCCCGTGCTGGAACGGCGGCGTATGCCGCGGGCTTCCATCGCCGTCAGCCGGCGACGCACGGCGCGGCCATCGAGCGCGATCCACAGCGCGAGGGCGGCGATCGACAGGGCGCTGGCGCCATAGGCGGCGGCGATGAAGAAGGCGTGGGTGTCGGCCATGTGAAAGCGCCTTATGCGTGCACGGCTTCGGCGGCCGTGCGCGCTTCCAGCACGCGGAGCCGCCGGCGCAGGATCTCGGTGCGCATGGCGGCGAGGTGCAGCGTCAGCATCAGCAGGGTGAAGCCGAGCGCGGTGGCGAACAGCGGCCACAGCAGGCTCGAATGAATGCTCGGCCCGCCCATGCGGAACACCGAGGCCGGCTGGTGCAGCGTGTTCCACCAATCGACGGAGAATTTGACGATCGGCACATTGATGAAGCCGACCAGCGTCAGCACGGCGGCGGCGCGGCCGGCCTGGTTGGGGTCATCGATCGCCGAGCGCAGCGCCAGCAGGCCGAGATAAAGCAGCAGCAGCACCAGCATGGAGGTGAGGCGCGCGTCCCACACCCAATAGGTGCCCCACATCGGCCGGCCCCACAGCGAGCCGGTGACAAGGCACAGAAAGGCGAACAGCGCGCCGATGGGTGCGAGCGCCTTGTGGGCGACATCGGCCAGCGGATGGCGCCAGACCAATATGCCGAGCGAGGAGAGGGCGAGCAGCGAATAGCCGAGCATGGCCAGCCAGGCGAAGGGCACATGGATGTACATGATGCGCACGGTCTCGCCCTGCTGGTAATCGGCGGGCGCGCGGAAGGCGAGCACGAAGCCGATGGCCAGGGTGACGACGGTGGCGGCGGCGAGCCACGGCAGCACCCGCCCGGAGAGGGAGAGGAAACGGGTGGGGTTCGCAAGGTCCATCAGCGCCATAGCGCGGTTCTAATCCGCGCCGCGCGGGCCGGCAACATGGCTGGGGTGCGGCGGAACGCGTATGTGATGCCGCGCCAGGCCGGCGCTGCGCGGCGGGGGTACCGCGCCGCGCCGTTCCATTGCGCTACGGGCGTCGCTTTCGCCGGCTTCCGTCCCACGCCCGGATGAAGCGGCGGCATGGGCTGGCGGCAAGGGGCCGGGCGGCCGCCTGTGTCGGTGGCAAGGCGTGGCGGCGGCCGCCTATTCCTCCCCGGATGCGCTTCAGGCGCCGATGGGCAGCCCTCGGGCGAAAAGTGCCGGATATGGCGTGAGGTCATGACGTCGCTGGAGAATGCCGGAGGACGGCCCGGCGGCGGCCGTCGAGGGTTTCGCCGAGGCTTGCGGGGCTTTGGGCTTCCCACCCGGAGTGCCGCCCGACATTGCCGGATCGCCAGGCCGGCGATGTAACGACGCCGTGAAGCGCGCCTTCCGCCATGTCCGGGCCACATCCGCCCGCTTGAACGACGCTTCGATTCGAGGCTGGAGATTCGACATCCGTGAAACCCGCCGCCTTCCTTCCGCTCGCGCTCGCCGCCTTCGCCGCCCTGCCGGCGGCGGGTACCCAGGCCAAAACCGCCGCCGAGGAGATGCTCATGCTGGATCCCGCCGCGCGGGTGGAGCAGCGCTGCAATTCGCGCGGCATGGGCGACATCGGCCGCGAGCACAAGAACCTGCATCCCGACGAACTGGTGGCCTATGCCTATGCCAACACCAAGCTGAACAACCAGCATCTGGTGGCCAGCGGCGCGGCGGTGCGCAGCGGCAACACCTGGTACCACATGTCCTATAGCTGCGAGACCGCCAATGACGGGATGGACATAAAGTCCTTCTCCTACCAGCTCGGCGCGCCAATCCCCCGTTCCGAATGGGAGGCGCATTATCTGGTGGCACCGTAACCGGTTTCCGCCACCGAGATTCGGCGCTTTTCCTGGCTTTGCCGCCGGTTTCCTTGACTTCGTCACACTTGGCTTGTAGACCCCCGCCATTCTCGCACGATCCGCGAGCCGTCCCGCCGCCCGGCCCTTGAGGCCGGAGGTTCCCGCCCGACAGCGCGATGCGCCCTCGGGCGCGTTCGGCATTGCGTGGTCTCCGGCGTGAAAATGGAGCCCGAACGCATGTTCGATTCACTGAGCGACCGCCTTGGCGGCATACTCGACCGGCTTAAGAAGCGCGGCGCCCTCTCCGAGGCCGACGTCGGCGAGGCCATGCGCGAGGTGCGCCGGGCGCTGATCGAGGCCGACGTGGCGCTCGACGTGGTGCGCTCCTTCACGGACAAGGTGCGCACCCGCGCGGTCGGCGCCGAGGTGGTGAAGTCGGTCACCCCCGGCCAGATGGTGGTGAAGATCGTCCATGACGAGCTGGTCGCCATGCTCGGCTCGGACGCCAAGCCGATCGACCTCGAAGCCGCGCCGCCGGTGCCGGTGCTGATGGTCGGTCTGCAGGGCTCTGGCAAGACCACCTCTACCGCCAAGATCGCCAAGCGCCTGAAGGACCGGGTCGGCCGCAAGGTGCTGATGGCCTCGCTCGACACCCGCCGCCCGGCAGCGATGGAGCAGCTTGCCACGCTCGGCAAGCAGGTCGGCGTCGATACGCTGCCGATCGTGCCCGGCCAGAGCGCCGTGCAGATCGCGCGGCGCGCCATGGAGGCCGCCCGGCTCGGCGGCTTCGACGTCGTCATGCTCGATACCGCCGGCCGCGTCACCCTCGACGAGACGCTGATGGCGGAAGTGGCCGAGGTGAAGACCGCGACCGGCCCGCATGAGGTGCTGCTGGTCGCTGACAGCCTCACCGGCCAGGACGCGGTGAACACCGCGAAGGCCTTCGACGAGCGCGTCGGGCTCACCGGCATCGTGCTGACCCGCGCCGATGGCGACGGGCGCGGCGGCGCCGCTCTCTCCATGCGTGCGGTCACCGGCAAGCCGATCAAGCTGATCGGCACCGGCGAGAAGATGGACGCGCTGGAGGATTTCGATCCCCGCCGCGTCGCCGGGCGCATCCTCGGCATGGGCGACGTGGTGTCGCTGGTCGAGAAGGCGGTCGAGAACATCGACGCCGAAAAGGCGATGGCCGCCGCCGAGCGGATGCGCAAGGGCAGCTTCGATCTCGAAGACCTGCGCATGCAGCTCGAGCAGATGGAAAAGCTTGGCGGCCTCGGCGGGCTGATGGGCATGCTGCCCGGCATCGGCAAGCTGAAGAACCAGATGGCCAATGCCAATCTCGACGACCGGGTGATCAAGCGCCAGAAGGCGATCATCGATTCGATGACCCGCAAGGAGCGGCGCAACCCGAAGCTGCTCGACGCCTCACGCCGCAAGCGCATCGCCGCCGGCTCCGGCACCAAGGTCGAAGACGTCAACAAGCTGATGAAGATGCACCGCCAGATGGCGGACATGATGAAGGCGATGGGCGCCTCCGCCGGCGGCAAGCGCGGCGGGCCGATGGCCGGCCTCGCCAACATGTTCGGCCTCGGCGGCGGTATGGGCGGCATGCCCAAGCCCGAGGACCTCGCCAAGCTCGCCGAGAAGATGCCCGGCGGGATGGGTGGCGGCGGGCTCCCCGCGAAATTCCCCGGCAACCTTCCCGGACTTCCGGGTGGTTTTCCGGGCCTCGGCAACAAGCCGGGCGGCCTTCCGGGCCTGCCGGGCTTCCCGCCGAAGAAGAAGTGAAATCGATGCCGGTCCCGTGCCGGCTCGCCTATTGAAGACTGAAAGGAAAGACCAATGTCCCTAAAGATCCGTCTCGCCCGTGGCGGCGCCAAGAAGCGTCCCTATTACCGCATCGTCGTCGCCGATTCGCGCTCGCCGCGCGATGGTCGCTTCATCGAGAAGATCGGCACCTTCGATCCGCTGAAGCCCAAGGACGCCGCCGACCGCTTCGTGCTCGACACCGAGAAGGCCAAGGCCTGGCTCGCCAAGGGCGCCCAGCCGACCGACCGGGTCGCCCGCTTCCTCGACAGCCTCGAGCTGCTGAAGCGCGAGGCCCGCAACAACCCGAACAAGGCCGTGCCCGGCAAGAAGGCCCAGGAGCGCGCCGCCGCTGCCGCCAAGGCGGCCGAAGCCGCGGCTGCCGCTGCTGCTCCGACCGAGTGATCGGATAACGGTTGGACGTCTGGAAGGCGCCGCGCCTTCCAGACGTCGGATCGTGTTGAATTCCCGACCTCTCCCTTGCCGAGGGAGCGCTCTTTGACCGGAGCGGCAGGTTGGGCGGCGAACCCGGAGCGGGCCGTTAAGAGCGGCCTGCCCGTATCTTCCACGTGGAAGAGTGCCCTTTCCGTTCTGGCGGCAGGCCGATCGCTTTCGCAGCGTCGTTATCCGCATGGTCGAAAACAGGGGCTCGTTCACGCATCGCGAGTGCAGCATGCCGACCGATCGCGTTCTTCTCGCCCGCATCGGCGCGCCGCATGGCGTGCGCGGCGAGGTACGCCTGTTCATCTTCGCGCAGGATGCCGACTCGCTGTTCGACTATGGTCCGCTGACCGACGAGGACGGCAAGCGCCGCTTCGAGATCGCGGCCTTGCGGCCGGCGAAGGAGCATTTCGTCGCCCGGCTGAAAGGCGTCGACACCCGCGAGGCGGCCGAGGCGCTGACCAATGTCGGCCTTCATGTCGAGCGCGCATCGCTGCCGCCCCCCGACGACGAGGACGACTTCTATCATGCCGACCTGATCGGCCTTGCCGCGGTGACCCCTGACGGCGCCGCCTTCGGCAAGGTGTTGGCGGTGCATGATTTCGGCGCCGGCGACATCCTCGAGATCGCCCCGGAAGGCGGCGGCAAGGGGACCTCCAAGACGCTCATGCTGCCCTTCACCAAGGCGGTGGTGCCGAGCGTCGATATCAAGGGCGGGCGCGTCGTGGTCGATCCCGGCGAATGGGCGACGGACGAGACCCCGCCTCCCGAGGCGGACAGGAATTAGGGGCGCGGCACATGTGGCGCGCCTCCCTCGTCACCATCTTTCCCGACATGTTTCCCGGTCCGCTCGGCCTGTCGCTCGCCGGGCGAGCGCTGGCGCAGGGCGGCTGGGCGCTCGAGACCGTCGACCCGCGCGACCAGGCGACCGACCGCCATCGCTCGGTGGACGATACCCCGGCCGGCGGCGGCCCGGGCATGGTGATGCGTGTCGATGTGCTGGCGCGGGCGGTGGACGTCGCCGCGCCCGAGGGTGACACCCGGCCGCGCCTGCTCATGACGCCGCGCGGAAAACCGCTGACGCAGGCGCGGGTGCGCGAATTGGCGGCGGGCGACGGGGTGGTGATCGTCTGCGGCCGCTTCGAAGGAGTGGACGACCGGCTGGTCGCCGCGCGCGGGCTGGAGGAGGTCAGCGTCGGCGATGTGGTGCTGTCGGGCGGCGAGATCGGCGCGCTGGTGCTGCTCGACGCCTGCGTGCGGCTGCTGCCCGGCGTGATGGGGCATCCCGAGTCCGGCACCGAGGAGAGCTTTTCCGCCGGTCTGCTGGAGTACCCGCAATATACCCGCCCGCAGAATTTCGAAGGGCAGGAGATCCCCGCCATCCTGTCGAGCGGCGACCATGCCAGGGTGGCGCGCTGGCGCCGCGAGCAGGCGGAGGCCGTCACGCGCGCGCGCCGGCCGGACCTGTGGGCGCCTTACGAGGCGGCGCGGGAGGCCGTCCGTGACGGCGCGGCGACGAAACGACGGAAGACCCGCGAATAACGCATGACAAGCGGACCGACATGGCGTATAGGCGCGCCATCACTGTTCCAACTGAAAACAGCAAGAAGCGGACGGCCGATGGCCGGCCTTGTCCGCGAGAGGTGATATCATGGTCGACATTATCGGACAGCTTGACGCCGAGCAGATCGAGAAGCTCTCTGCCACCAAGACGATCCCGGACTTCCAGCCCGGCGACACCGTCATCGTGAATGTGAAGGTGAAGGAAGGCGAGCGTACCCGCGTTCAGGCCTATGAAGGCGTGGTGATCGCCCGCTCCGGCGGCGGCATCAACGAGAACTTCACCGTCCGTAAGATTTCCTATGGCGAGGGCGTGGAGCGCGTGTTCCCGATCTTCTCGCCGAACATCGACAGTCTGAAGGTTGTCCGTCGCGGCAAGGTGCGTCGCGCGAAGCTCTATTACCTGCGCGATCGTCGCGGCAAGTCGGCGCGTATCGCCGAGCGCCAGGACAAGAACGCCGGCAAGGGCAAGAAGGGCGCGCCGGTCGCCGCCGAGTGACCCGCTGCCTTTGATGAATGGAACAGACGGAAAGGCCGGGGCTCGCCCCGGCTTTTTTGTTGGCCGGGCCATCGACGATCGCCGGCCTTCGGCAGGTGCGGTTTGGATGCTCCCGCCGCGCCGCTTCGCGGCCTCCCGCCCTCGGTCGGGAAAGCGGGCCCACTGCTTCGGGGGCGGATGTCGCCGATCATGTCGGCGCCGCGCATCTGCGGGCGGGCTTATCCCGGGCTTCGAGGCGCCGGTCAGCAATCCTTGATGTGGCGAACCTTGGTGCGGGTCTGCTGTTCGACGATCAGCGCGCCGTCGCCGAGCACCGCGGCCTGCATCACGGTGGCGAAGTCCGGCTTGCGCAGCGGGCAGGTGATCAGCCCGGCTTCCGGCCTCTCCGCGGCCCGTTCCGCGCCCCGGATGACGCCGAGATCGACGCGGGTACGGCTCTCCAGCGCCACCGCCATGACGGCGAGGACAATGACCAGCACCAGATCGATCGGGCGTAAACCAGCGAGACGCATGGCGTCTACCTCTTCGAGACGTTGCCCTGCGCGTGCGATGCGTGTCGCGCGACGTTGTTCGTCAATCATAATGATGTGACGTTAGGTTATTTCAATCGGTTTCGGTCGGGTACTTGCTGTAATACTGTATACTGACGATATGGGTATCGACGTCGAGCTGACGACAACCCGTTGCGGGTGCATTGTTCAGCCGGCGGAAAGTTGCTAGAACGGTTCCATGATGAAGTCGGGCACGAGCGGAATTGTCGCACGTCGGATGGCGCAGGCCGTTGCGGACGTTTGCGATGTCGCGCGCCCGGAAGCGCGCCGCCGCCTGCCGACCACCATCGGCTTCGCCGCGGTGCCGGATCATGTCCGGCTGCCGGCGCGATTCTTCGGCCGGTTCACCGCCTGCGCGGTCGCGGGCCTTAGCTGAGCGCCGCCCGGAAGCGCGCCATTCGGCGCCTCGCATTCCCGGCCGTGCGCAGGCCCGACATGGGCCGCTATCCGATCCTTCCCGCTACAATAGCATTCAGCAGCCGAGGATGAGCATGTCCGCTCCCCGCACCCTGTACGACAAGATCTTCGACGACCATGTGGTCGACCGCCAGGAGGATGGCACCTGCCTCCTCTATATCGACCGCCATCTGGTGCATGAGGTGACCTCGCCGCAGGCCTTCGAGGGCCTGCGCGTCGCCGGCCGCAAGGTACATGCACCGACCAAGACGCTCGCCGTGGTCGACCATAATGTGCAGACCACCGACCGCCGCTTCGGCATCGAGGATCCCGAGAGCCGGATGCAGGTCGAGACGCTGGCCGAGAACGCCCGCGATTTCGGCATCGAATATTTCAACGAGCTCGACAAGCGGCAGGGCATCGTCCATGTGATCGGGCCGGAGCAGGGCTTCACCCTGCCGGGCACCACCATCGTGTGCGGCGACAGCCACACCTCGACGCATGGCGCCTTCGGCGCGCTGGCGCACGGCATCGGCACCTCGGAGGTGGAGCATGTGCTCGCCACCCAGACGCTGATCAGCAAGAAGAGCAAGAACATGCGCGTCACCGTCGACGGCACGCTGCCGGACGGCGTGACGGCGAAGGACGTGACGCTGGCCATCATCGGCGCCACCGGCACCGCCGGCGGCACCGGCTTCGTCATCGAATATGCCGGCGAGGTGTTCCGCAACCTCACCATGGAAGGCCGGATGACGGTCTGCAACATGTCGATCGAGGGCGGCGCCCGCGCCGGCATGGTGGCGCCGGACGAGACTACCTTCGCCTATGTGAAGGACCGCCCGCGCGCGCCGAAGGGCGCGGCATGGGACGCCGCCCGCCGCTATTGGGACACCCTCCATACGGACGAGGGCGCCTTCTTCGATAAAGAAGTGCGGCTCGACGGCGCGTCGCTGCCGCCGATCGTCTCCTGGGGCACCAGCCCGGAAGACGTGATCTCGGTGGAAGGCATCGTGCCCGATCCCGACCTCATTGAGGACGAGGGCCGGCGCGAGGCCAAGCGGCGGGCGCTGCACTATATGGGTCTGACCGCCGGCACGAAGATCACCGATATCGCCATCGACAAGGTGTTCATCGGCTCCTGCACCAATGCCCGTATCGAGGATCTTCGCGCGGCCGCCAAGATCGTGGCGGGCCACAAGGTGCGCGAGGGCGTGTCCGGCATGATCGTGCCGGGTTCGGGGCTGGTGAAGGCACAGGCTGAGGCGGAGGGGCTGGACGCGATCTTCCGCGCCGCCGGCTTCGACTGGCGCGAGCCGGGCTGCTCGATGTGCCTCGCCATGAACGCCGACAAGCTCGGCCCGGAGGAGCGCTGCGCCTCCACCTCGAACCGCAATTTCGAGGGCCGGCAGGGCTTCAAGGGCCGCACCCACCTCGTCTCGCCGGCGATGGCGGCGGCGGCGGCGATCGCCGGCCGCTTCGTCGATGTGCGCCAGTGGCGCAGCCCGGTCTGAGGCCGGCGCGATGGCCCCGCATCCCTATGCCGATCCACCGGAGAACGACGCCATCGAAATCTGGGGGCGGCGCATCGGGCGGGGCCTTGCCGTCGTCTGCGGGCTCGGCTTCGGCGTGTATCTCATCGTGACCTATCTGCGCTGAGGCCTCGCCCGTGAATGCACTCGCAGACGATCCAATGGCTTGGCGCCCGGTGAAGGCGCCGACGCTGGCGATGATGGAGGTGATGGCGGAAGCGGCCTATGCAAGGCTGCCGAAGCGCTTCCGCGACCTGTGCGGCAATCTCGTCGTGCAGGTGACGGACTTTCCCACCGACGAGGTGGTCGAGGAGATGGAGGCGGAAACGCCCTTCGACCTCCTCGGCCTGTTCCAGGGCGTCGGGCTCGCTCAACATTACGAGAGCGCGGCCTTCGCCATGCCCAACATGATCTGGCTCTACCGCCGGCCGATCCTCGACTATTGGGCCGAGCACGACGAGACGCTGGGCAGGATCGTGACGCATGTGCTGATCCACGAGATCGGCCACCATTTCGGCCTCTCGGACGACGACATGGAGCGGCTGGAACAGGAAGCGGGCTGAGCCGGGCCGGAAGACATTCACGGCGCCGCCAATGGGCGGTGCGCAGGAGACGAGAATGGACAAGTTCACCACCCTGACCGGGGTCGCGGCGCCGCTGCCGCTGGTCAATGTCGACACCGACATGATCATCCCCAAGCAGTATCTGAAGACGATCAAGCGCACCGGCCTCGGCAAGGGGCTGTTCTCGGAACTGCGCTACAATGAGGACGGGTCGGATAATCCGGATTTCGTGCTCAACAAGCCCGCCTACAGCAAGGCCTCGATCCTCGTCGCCGGTGACAATTTCGGCTGCGGATCCTCGCGCGAGCACGCGCCCTGGGCGCTGCTGGACCATGGCATACGCTGCGTGATCTCCACCAGCTTCGCCGACATCTTCTACAATAACTGCTTCAAGAACGGCATCTTGCCGATCGTGGTGACGCCCGAGCAGCTGGAAGCGCTGTTCGACGACGCCTCGCGCGGCGCCAACGCCGTGGTGACGGTGGATCTGGAGAGCCAGACCATCACCGGGCCGGACGGCGGCAGCATCTCCTTCGAGATCGACCCGTTCCGCAAGCACTGCCTGCTGAACGGTCTCGACGATATCGGCCTCACCCAGGTGAAGGCCGAGAAGATCCACGACTATGAGGCGCATCTCGCCGCCGACCGTCCCTGGGCGTGAGGCTGCATCGGCGCCGCCAAACGCTGGCGCCGGTTTCCCCGATACCGTTCCGCACGGCCTTGTGCCGGGCATCCACGTGTTTTTGCCGGTGAGCGGTTCAGCTTGCGCGACGCGAGCGATAAGAAGGAGAGTGGCCGACCGGCCGTGATCCCTCTCCGGAGCCTTGTCATGCGCCGTCTTATCTCCACCGGTTCTCCTTTCGAGGCCGAGGCCGGTTATTCGCGGGCGGTGGTCGATGGAGACGACATCTTCGTCTCCGGCACCACCGGCTACGACTACTCCACCATGACGCTGCCGGAGAGCGTGGAGGAGCAGGCGCATGGCTGCTTCCGCAACATCGCCGCGACGCTGAAGGACGCCGGTGCCGCGCTCGCCGACGTGGTGCGGGTGCGCTACATCATCACCCGCCCGGAATACGCCGACATCGTCTTTCCGATTTTCGGCCAGTATTTCGGCACCGTACGTCCCGCGGCGACGCTCATCGTCGCCGGGCTTTTGCGGCCGGAGATGAAGATAGAGATCGAGGTGACGGCGCGCCGATCCGCCTGAGGCGTATTTTCGCCTTTACAGCCGGGCGCTCCCGGAGTGGAATCGTTCAAAACCAGAATGTGTTCCGGGAGACGCTCCATGTGCCAGATCTTCGCCGGCCAAGACCCCGAGACCTATGCATTCCAGACCCGCTCGGTGCGGATCGGCGGCCATTCCACCTCGATCCGGCTGGAAGCGGCCTTCTGGGCGATTCTCGAACAGGTGGCCGCCCATCAGGGCATGAGCCTTGGCAAGTTCGTCACCAAGCTGCATGACGAGGTGCTGGAACTGCATGGCGAGGTGCGCAACTTCGCCTCGCTGCTGCGCTGCTCCTGCCTGATCTATCTCGACGAGGTGCGCAGCGCGCCGAAGCCCGCGCGCGCGCGTTACGCCTGCCCGAGCGCACTGCATCTCGAAGCCGCCGAATAGCCGGCACCGACGATCGCCGACCTACCTGTCGCGCTCGAGGTCCATCGAGCGGCCGAGCCTCGAGAGCAACGCCGGCGGAACCATCGTGCTGTCGCGGCCAAACCGGGACGCGAAGCGGTCAATCTCGGTCAGCTTGTTCTTCGAGCCGGGGAAATGGACGACCGGGTAGAGCTCGCATTCCGATCCGTCCGGCCAGTGATACGGCCGGGCGTTGAAGGCCCGGAAGTCGTGCAGCTTTATGTGGTCCAGCAGATTGTTCCTATGCAGCACATGGATGATGTGCGCCTGCTCGCCTCTGGTGAGAAAGCCGTAGAGTTCCGGTTTCCATTTCGCGTTGACCTCCGATTTGGAACCGAGAGCGCGTCGCTGAGCAGTTTCCGGCCGGAGGTGCAGTTCCGGACGAAGAAGACTCCGGAGTTGAGGAAGGTCCAGCCGCCCTGCGGACTGATGGGGGATTTGCAGGCGACGAAAAAGACCTCGGCCGGCTCCGACCTTATCAAACCCGTCACATCGAATGAGAAATCGGTGAAGAACGCGTCTTCGTCGAGCCACATGACCCAGTCATAGGATTCGATGATGGCGAGAACCGCCATCAACTTGTGGAAGTGCGGGGTTTGCAGGTTTTCGTAACGCCGCGCGTCGTATTCATAGTCCAGGCCGTGGAGCTCAGCGTAGACGCGGTGGTTGATATGGGACCGCAGTTTCGGCGGATGGGCGCCCGATACCAGTCCAAGTCTCATTCTTCGCCTCTCCCGCCGCGCCCAAGGTGACATGACAGCCGAGCGTCGTCGAGGTCGCGGCCCTGGTGCCGGTCCTCGGCGGACGGGCCGGAAGCCGCCATCGCCAAAACACATCGTTGCGATGTGTTAGCTGCCTACCACCATCGCCTCCGGCCGAAGCCTAGCATCCTGGCATGCGGGCGATCGTCGCCCGGTGGAGGTGTTCCAGGTGGCCAAGGCCATTCATTCCATGATTCGCGTGCTCGACGAGGCGCGCTCCGTCGATTTCTACGCCAAGGCCTTCGGCCTCGGCATTGCCGACCGCTTCGGCTTCGACGGCTTCACCCTCGTCTATCTGCGCAATGCCGACGCCGATTTCGAGGTCGAGCTCACCATCAACCACGGACGAACCGAGCCCTATGCGCTGGGCGACGGCTACGGCCACATCGCCTTCGTGGTGGAGGATCTCGACGCCGAGCATGCGCGTTTCGAGAAACTCGGCCTCAATCCCAATCCGGTGAAGGAATTCTTCCGCGAGGGAGCGCTGCTGGCGAAGTTCTTCTTCGTCACCGATCCTGACGGCTACAAGATCGAAGTGCTTCAGAAGCACGGTCGTTATCGCTAAAGCCTCCTTCCACCGGGTTTTGCCCTCCGGTGAAAGGAAAATTCTCGAAGTCCAACCAGAAAGACGCGCCAACGTTTTCAGGACCTTCGGAACAACTTGCCGAAACAAGAACAGCAACAACCAGGAGGAAGCCATGACGATATTGATCGATAGGCGCGACCCTTCGCGCGGCGTCTCGCGCCGGAACATTCTGGGGATGATCGGCGCCACCGGCGCGCTGATGATCTCCGGTCTGGCGGTCATCAGCCCGCGGGAGGCGTGGGGCCTCGAAGTCGTCGCTCTCAAGCCCGAGACCATGCGCACGCTGATCGTGATGGCGCGCGACGTCTATCCGCACGACCGCATCGCCGATCGCTTCTACGCCATCGCCATGAAGCCCTACGAGGCCGATGCCGCCAAGGATCCGGCGCTGAAGGCGATGGTGGAGGAGGGGGTTATCACCCTCGACACCCTCGCCAAGGCGCGGCACGGCGTGCCCTATGTCGATCTCGGCTGGGAGGACCAGCGCGTCGCCCTATTGCGCGAGATCGAGGACAGCGCCTTCTTCCAGAAGGTGAGGGGTGGCCTCGTGGTCGGCCTCTACAACCAGGAGGAGGTGTGGCCGATCTTCGGCTATGAGGGCTCCTCGGCCGACAAGGGCGGCTACATCGACCGCGGCTTCAGCGACATCAGCTGGTTGTGAGGGGAGGGCACGAACATGGCTGCACCTTTCGATCTCAACGATGATTCCGTGGTCGTCATCGTCGGCTCCGGTGCCGGCGGCGGCACGCTCGGCACCGAGCTGGCGCTCAAGGGCGTCAAGGTGGTGATCCTCGAAGCCGGCAAGCGGCACAATATGGAGGATTTCGTCAATAACGAGTGGGAGAGCTTCGCCCAGCTCGCCTGGACCGACATGCGCACCACCTCCGGCTCGTGGCGCGTGCACAAGAATTTCCCGAACCTGCCGGCCTGGATCGTCAAGTCGGTTGGCGGCTCGACGGTGCACTGGGCCGGCGCCTCGCTGCGCTTCCAGGAGCATGAGTTCAGGACCCGCTCGACCTATGGCGACCTCGACGGCGCCAACCTGCTCGACTGGCCGATCACGCTCGCCGAGCTCGAGCCCTATTACGCCAAGGCCGAGGACAAGATGGGGGTGACGCGCACCAACGGCATTCCCGGCCTGCCCGGCAACAACAACTTCAAGGTGTTCGAGGCCGGGGCCAAGAAGATCGGCTACACCGAGGTGTCGACCGGGCGGATGGCGATCAACAGCCAGCCGCGCGCCGATCGCGGCGCCTGCCAGCAGATCGGCTTCTGCTTCCAGGGCTGCAAGTCCGGCGCCAAATGGTCGACGCTGATCGCCGAGATCCCGCGCGGCGAGGACAGCGGCAATCTGGAGGTGCGCCCGGAATCGATGGTGCTGCAGATCGAGCACGACGCTTCCGGCAAGGCCACCGGCGTCGTCTATGTCGACGCCGAGGGCAAGACCCAGCGCCAGAAGGCCCGCATCGTGGCGGTGGCCGGCAACTCGATCGAGAGCCCGCGCCTGCTGCTCAACTCCGCCAGCAACATGTTCCCGGACGGGCTCGCCAACTCCTCCGGCCAGGTCGGGCGCAACTATATGCGGCACATGACCGGCTCAGTTTACGGCATCTTCGAGAAGCCGGTGCACATGTATCGCGGCACCACCATGGCCGGCATCGTGCGCGACGAGGCGGGGCATAATGACAAGCGCGGCTTCGTCGGCGGCTACGAGATGGAGACGCTGTCGCTCGGCGTGCCGTTCATGGCCGCCTTCCTCGATCCCGGCGGCTGGGGCCGCTCCTTCACCTCCGCCATGGACGGCTATGTGAATACGGCCGGGCTGTGGATCGTCGGCGAGGACATGCCGCAGGAGACCAACCGCGTCACGCTGAACACCGATGTGAAGGACAAGAACGGCATGCCGGTGGCCAACGTGCATTTCGACGACCATCCCAACGACATCGCCATGCGCAACCATGCCTACAAGCAGGGATCGGCGATGTATGAGGCGGTCGGCGCGGTACGCACCCTGCCGACGCCGCCCTATCCCTCGACGCATAATCTCGGCACCAACCGGATGAGCGAGAAGCCGCGCGACGGCGTGGTGAACAAGCACGGCCAGACGCACGACATCCCGAACCTGTTCATCTCGGACGGCAGCCAGTTCACCACCGGCGGCGCCGAGAACCCGACGCTGACCATCGTGGCGCTGGCGATCAGGCAGGCGGATTTCATCGCCGGCGAGATGTCGAAGAACGCGATGTGAGGGAACTGTGGATGGCCGGAGCTAACCGCTCCGGTTATCCGCGTCTCACCCGGCGGGGCAAGGCTCCGTTGTGCATCGACTTCGAGGTGACGACGGCTGTCCTTATCCGCGATGCAGCCGGGAGTTGACGTGTCATGAATGCTCGATGCTACCATGAAGGGAACTTTGGGAGGGCATCGTGGACGAAGCATTTTACGCTAGGGTGAACAATGATCGCCTGACCAGTCGACAAATCGACGAACTGATCGGCATTTCGCGTGGGCTGATCGCGGACGGGCAGGTCAACGAGGCCGAGGCCGAGTTCCTGCAGAAATGGCTGGCGGCCAATCTCGGCGTCAGCGATCAGCCGCTTATCCGCGTGCTCTATCAGCGCGTGGCGGAGATACTGGGCGATGGAGTCTATGATTCCGCGGAAGGGGCAGAGCTGTTCGAAACGCTGAGCCGCTTCACGACCGGCAACTTCGAGCTTGGCGAAGTCCTGAAGCCAACCGGTTTGCCGCTCTGCCGCCCGGCCCCAAGCCTTACATTCTATGGCAAGCGTTATTGCTTCACTGGCACCTTCAATTACGGCCAGAGGAAACACTGCGAAGCCGCTGTCGTCGAGCGGGGAGCCGAGATCGGTGGAATGACGCAAAAGACCGACGTGCTGGTGATCGGTGCCTATGCGACGGAGTCCTGGAAGCATTCCTCTTTCGGAAACAAGATCATGCAGGCCGTCGAATGGCGCGACGGCGGAATACCCATCTCCATCGTCGCCGAGGAACATTGGCGACGGCACCTGTAGAGATGTCGAGCGGCGAAGGTGTCGTTTCACTGTTCCCGGACCGGGAATGCGAGCGATGGTCGTCCTTGTCCCCGGCGGCCCGTCTCCCTCGCTGCCGGCCCAGGGGCGGCGCGTTTTCCTTCCGTGGCGGATGGCGCTCCACGCTGCTCCGCCGCTTGCCAGCCGCGGCGCCAGCCATTAGCACTCGCTCGCCCAATAATTCAGCCCAGCATAGGCGAGAGATCCCCATGGCGACCCACAAGCTCCTCCTCCTTCCCGGCGACGGCATCGGCACCGAAGTGATGGCGCAGGTGAAGCGGGTGCTGGCCTGGCTCGAAGGGGCCGGTCTCGCCTCCTTCGCCGTCGAGGAGGACCTCGTCGGCGGTGCCGCCTATGACCAGTGCGGCGCGCCGATTTCCGAAGAGGCGATGAAGCGCGCCTTTGCCGCCGACGCCATCCTGCTCGGCGCGGTGGGCGGCCCGAAATGGGACCATGTGCCCTATGAGGCGCGCCCGGAAGCCGGCCTGCTGCGGCTGCGCAAGGACCTGCAGTTGTTCGCCAATCTGCGTCCGGCCCTGTGCTATCCCGCGCTCGCCGACGCCTCCAGCCTCAAGCGCGAACTGGTCGAGGGGCTCGACATCCTGATCGTGCGCGAGCTGACCGGCGGCGTATATTTCGGCGAGCCCAAGACCATTACCGATCTCGCCGACGGCCAGAAGCGTGCCGTCGACACCCAGGTCTACGAATCCTACGAGATCGAGCGCATCGCCCGCGTCGCCTTCGAGCTCGCCCGCACCCGCCGCAACAAGGTGGTGTCGGCGGAAAAGCACAATGTGATGAAGTCCGGCGTGCTCTGGAAGCAGGTGGTGAGCGAGGTGCACGGCGCCGATTACACCGACGTGTCGCTGGAGCACCAGCTCGCTGATAGCTGCGCCATGCAGCTGGTGCGCGCGCCCAAGCAATTCGACGTGCTGGTGACCGACAATCTGTTCGGCGACATCCTTTCCGACGTGGCGGCGATGCTCACCGGCTCGCTGGGCATGCTGCCCTCCGCCTCGCTCGGCGCGGTGGAGGAGCTAACCGGCAAGCGTCGCGCGCTGTATGAGCCGGTGCATGGCGCCGCGCCCGACATCGCCGGCAAGGGCCTGGCCAACCCGATCGCCATGATCGGCTCGCTGGCGATGGCGCTGCGCTATTCCTTCGGCCAGGGCGATGTCGCTGACCGCATCGAGAAGGCGATCGCCGGCGTGCTGGCCAAGGGCTACCGCACCAACGACATCAAGTCGGAAGGCGCGACCGTGGTCGGCACCGACGGCATGGGCGACGCGCTTCTCGCCGAATTGGCGGCGGGCTGAGCGGGCGGCGGACTAACCGAATCGTCGGCATAAAATACGAAAGCCCGGCCGCCAGAGATGACGGCCGGGCTTTTCGTTTGGGCCCGGAGGCGCAGGAACCGTGGCGGCTCCCCGCGGCGGCTCGGTTCAGCGCGGCAGTTCGTAGGGGCCGGGCAGCGGCCAGCGGGTGCCGGTGATGGTGCTGTCGGTGCCGTAGCTCGGGAAGCGGAAATTGTTCAGCCCGATATAGTTGAGGTCGCGGCTGGTGCCGGGACGCACATTTGGGCCGGGATCGAGATAGGAGCGTTCCGGCAGCTTGCGGATGGTGAGGCGGGTCGAATCCTGCGCGGCGGCGGGCAGCACCGCAAAAGCGGAGCCGGCAACGGCAAGGGCAAGAGCGAGCGGGATGAAACGCATGTGAACCTCCGGGCGACGCATCCGGCATCGCGCAGCGACGCTTACGTCACCCTCAAGATGGAGACAAGCCGGGCGTACGTCGAGATGGCGGCAGGATTAATTCCGTCTTTCGGCGATGAAACGTGCCGCTTCCTGGAGAAGTGTGGCCCGCGTGCCGAAGCCGGCGAGAGCGGCATGGGCTTGCTCGACCAGCTTTGCCAGCTCGGCCCGCGCCCCGGCGACGCCGAGCAATTCGACGAATGTCGCCTTGCCGGCGGCGCTGTCCTTGCCGACCGCCTTGCCGACGGCGACGGCGTCGCCCTCGACGTCGAGCAGGTCGTCGGCGATCTGGAAGGCACGTCCGATGGCCTGCGAATAGCTGTGCAGATCCGCCGCTTCCGCCGGCGAGGCGCGCCCCAGCAGCGCGCCGGCGGCGCAGGCCTGGCGCAGCAGCGCGCCGGTCTTCAGCTCCTGCAGCCGGGCGACGCCGGAAAGGTCCGGGGCGGGGCGGCCGGCATCGGCGAACCGCCCCTCGGCGGCGAGGTCGAGCATCTGCCCGCCGACCATGCCTTCGCCGCCAGCGGCGCGGGCGAGCGCCGCCACCAGGGCGATTCGCACCGCCGGGTCGGGATCGGCCGCCGGCTCGGCGAGAAGTTCAAAAGCGAGGGTGAGGAGGGCATCGCCGGCGAGGATGGCGGTCGCTTCGTCATAGGCGCGATGGACGGTCGGCTGGCCGCGGCGCAGGTCGTCATTGTCCATGGCCGGCAGATCGTCATGCACCAGCGAGTAGCAATGCACGCATTCGAGCGCGGTCGCCGCCGGCAGCGCGCGCGGCATCGGCACGCCGAACAGTGCCGCGCTTTCGATCACCAGGAAAGGCCGCAGCCGCTTGCCGCCGGCCAGCGCCGCATGCCGCATGGCGCGCATCAGCCGATCGCTGACCGGTTGCGCGCGGGCAATCACCCGGTCGAGCTCGACGGCGACGGCCTCGGCGCAGCGGGCAAGGGCGTCGGCGAGCGTTTCGGCAGGGGGAGCGGTGTCAGTCATGATGCCTATCCGTCGGATCCAGGGCTGCGTGCCCGAGCCGATCGCCGCGGTCAAGCGTTCCGGGCCGCGACGGGCGTACGCGGCTTGGTGGAACCGATGGGACCGTCTAGGTTTTCAGTCGTCGGCTAGGGGAGTTGGGATGCGCGGGCTGGTATGGGTCTGGAGAGCGGCGTTCGTCATCGTGCTGGCGCCGCTTGTGCTGGGTCTTCTCTACACTGCGGTCAATCCGGCCTCCACCCTGATGCTGGCCCGCTGGGCGACCGGCCAGCGGGTCGAGCAGAGCTGGGTGCCGCTGGAAGCGATCGCGCCGGCGCTGGTCCGCAGCGTGCTGGCTTCCGAGGACGCCCGCTTTTGCCAGCATAACGGCATCGATCTCGTCGAGCTGCAGAATGTCATGGATACCGCCGAGGATGGCGAGCCGGCGCGGGGGGCCTCGACGATCACCATGCAGCTGGCGAAGAATCTGTTCCTTTGGAACGGGCGCAGCTTCGTCCGCAAGGGCCTGGAAATGCCGCTGGCGCTCTATCTCAACCTCGTCATGAGCAAGCGGCGGCAGATCGAGATCTATCTGAACATCGCCGAATGGGGACCGAATGGCGAGTTCGGCGCCGAGGCGGCGGCGCAGCGGGCCTTCGGCGTTCCGGCGCTGCGGCTGAGCGCGCGCCAGGCGGCGCTGCTGGCGGTGATGCTGCCGAACCCCCATCGGCGCGACGCCGCCAAGCCGGGTCCGGGCCTGTCGCGCCTCGCCAGCCGGCTGCAGGCGCGATTGCCGCGCGAGGGGGCGGAACTCTCCGCATGCCTTGGTTTGTAGGGATGGAGTGAAAGCCGCCGGCGAGAGTGCAGTTTCGGTCCGGCCCCCCTTTCACTCGCGCGCATGAGTCTGTATAAGCCGCCACTCGAAATACGAGCTATCCCGGCGCCGGCCCCCTCGGACATTCCATAAAGGAATTGCGAGGCAAGCCAAGACAGGACCGCCGGCACAGGAGTTGAGACAATGGCCGTTCCGAAGAAGAAAACCAGCCCGTCGCGTCGCGGCATGCGCCGCTCGGCCGATGCCCTCGCCAAGCCCACCTATATCGAGGATAAGGATTCCGGCGAGCTGCGTCGTCCGCATCACCTCGACCTCAAGACCGGCATGTACAAGGGCCGGCAGGTGCTGAAGGTCAAGGCCGAGGCCTGAGCCGGGGGCGGGCTTCCCCGCTCTTCGAGGTATGCTCTCGCGACACAATGAACGAAGCGCGGTCGTCATCGGCCGCGCTTTTTGTCGTGTGGCCGCTGTCTCGGCTTGCACCGTTCCTGTGGCTGGCGCATCGTCCAACTCTTCAAGAGCTGTTCGCCGTCCGCCGACTCGGTTGGCGGCGGGTCACGGGCATGTCCGTGCGAAGGCCGAGTTCGAGGGGGGTGGGCGGCGCATCATGGGATCGGCGGGGCAGGGCACGGGGAGCGACGGGTGTTGATGTCTGACGCGACGGGCTCGGCCGTGCCGGATCTCGGCGGCGTGGCCACGCTGAACGACATCGTGCAGGCCCATGAGACGGTCGACAGCGCCGCCTATGAATGGTGCCTCGCCGATGACCGCCTGCAATGGAGTGCCTCCGCCGCCGCCTTTCTCGGTCCGGATGTCAATCGCGAACTCGCCAGCGGCAACGGCTATGCGGCGATTGTCACGCCGGGCAGCGGGGGCGGGCGCGCCGCAGCGGTCGAGGCATGCCTTTCCGCCGGACTTGCCGGCGAATCGAAGCAGTTCGACATCCGCTACAGTATCCGGCTGCCGGGTCGCGACGGTGCGCGCGAACTGCACGTGATCGATCGCGGCGTCTGCCATTTCGATGCCGGGGGCCGGGTGGAGCGCGTGCTCGGCCTGATCAAGGCCGATACGGCCGGCGGGCAGGGGCGGCCCGCGGCGCCGGCCGCCGTCCAGGTTCTGCCCAATGCCGGCACCGGCCGCCGCCCGCTGGCGATGCTGGTGAAAGACTGGCTCGAGCGCGCGGGACGGACGGGCGAGCCGTTCGGTGTCATCCTCATCGAGATCGACGATCTCGTACGGTTGAACGACACCTATGGCTTCGACGCCGTCGATGAGGTGATCGAGATTTTCCGCCGTCGGCTGCGGGCCGAGCTTGCCGAAGGCGAAGCCATGGGGCGCTGTTCGGTCGGCAGTTTCGGCCTGTTGTTGCGGCTGCGCCCGGGCGAGGATTTCGCGGCGCGGGTCCATGGCATCGTGGATGCGGTCAATGCAAAGCCGCCAAGCACCGAGCGCGGTGTGGTCGCCGCCGGCGTCACCGCCGGGGCGCTGACCGTGCCGGTGCAGGCCGGGACGCTGGCCGATGTCTTCCGCCGCGTTCAGGATGCGCTGTACCATGCGCGGCATCGCAGCCGCGGCAGTTTCGCGATCTTCGATCCGGCCATCGATCGCGCCGCCGAGCAGTGTGCCAATCTCCAATTCGCCGACACGATCGTCCGTGCCCTGGACGAGGAGCGGGTCGGCCTCGCCTTTCAGCCGGTAGCGGCGGCCGCCACCCGCCGCATCGCCTTTCACGAGGCTTTGGTGCGTGTACGGGGCCGCAATGGCTATGTGCTGGATGGTGCGGCGGTGATTCCCACCGCCGAGCGTTTCGGCCTGACCGGGCTGATCGACCGGCGGACGCTGCAACTGGCCTTCGCCACGCTTGCCGCCGATCCGCAGCTGACTCTGTCGGTGAACGTGTCGCCGACCAATCTCGACGATGGCAGCTGGCTGCGGTTGATGGAGAGCCATGCCGGTGACGGGCTGTGCCGGCGGCTCATCGTCGAGATCACCGAGAGCGCCCGCCTTGTCGATATCGGCCATGTAAGGCGGCGTATCGACTGGTTGCATGAGCTCGGCTGCCGGGTGGCGATCGACGATTTCGGCGTCGGCTACACGTCGTTCCGCAGTCTGCGCGAGCTGAACGTGGACATATTGAAGATCGACGGCAGCTTCGTCAGCGGGCTGGTGCGGTCGGAGCCGGACAGCCACTTCGTCCGGGCGCTGATCGAGCTTGCCGCCCATCTCGGCGTCACCACAGTGGCCGAGTGGGTGCTTGACGAGCCGACCGCGAGCCGGCTCGTCGAATGGGGCTGCACCTATCTGCAAGGTGAACTGATCGGCCTTGCCGCCCCGCAGCCGCTGCCGGGCTGAAAGCGGCTTTTCCCGGGCGCCGCTCCGGCAGCGCCGCCTCAGGGTTGATTCGCGCGGTTGTTTCGGCGCGGCTATTTTTCTTCCCGGTTATGCTTCTTCCCGGCTATTTCTTGGGGTCGGCGTCGCCGATCTTGTCGAGGCGCTTCTGCATCTCGGCGACCTGTCGCTTCAGCTCGTCGAGATCGTCGGCCTTCACCGCAGGGGCGGCGGGGGCGGCCTCTTCGCGGGCGTTGGGCAGGAACATCTTGAAGGTCCGGTCGAAGATGTCGATGTTGCGCCGCACCTGCTCTTCCATCGCGCTGAAGCCGCCGGCAGGAAAGCCGCCGGTGGGAAATCCGCCGACACCGAAGGTTTTTGCGAACTGCTCGCGAAACTTTTCCTGGTCGCGCGTGAAATTCTCGATCGACATGTCGAGGTAGCGCGGCACCAGCATCTGCATGCTGTCGCCATAGAAGCGGATGATCTGGCGCAGGAAGTTGATGGGCAGCAGATTCTGACCCTTGCCCTCCTGTTCGAAGATGATCTGGGTCAGCACCGAGTGGGTGATGTCCTCGCCGGACTTGGCGTCGTAAACGACGAAATCCTCGCCGTTCTTCACCATCAAAGCCAGATCCTCGAGCGTGACATAGGTACTCGTGCCGGTATTGTAGAGCCGGCGGTTTGCATACTTCTTGATGGTCACGGGTTCGTTGGATTTCGCCATAGGAGCCGCTTGCCTTGTTGGTTTCCCCTTGAAAACTCTAGGGCCTTTCCGAACTGAGGGCTACAGGATTATCGGTGGACGAGCCGGTCTACAGCCTCTGGTATATTAGGCGCGGCGTTCTCGCGGCCATTGACATGCGTCATACGACGTCACCACGATGTCCCTAAAATCGCTTCCGGTGCGGGATCTCTCCCTGCGCCACATCTGCTTTCCATCGGAGGACGTTCAAACATGAAGGACGGCATCGTCATCGTCGGCGCCGCGCGCACGCCCGTCGGCGCGTTCAACGGCGCTCTCTCCTCCCTACCGGCGCACGAGCTCGGCAAGATCGCGATCAACGCGGCGCTGGAGCGGGCCGGCGTGGCTCCCGGCGAGGTCAGCGAGACCATCATGGGGCAGATCCTCACCGCCGGCGCCGGGCAGAACCCGGCGCGCCAGGCCTCGATTGCCGCGGGCATTCCGGTGGAGAGTCCCGCCTGGGGCGTGAACATGCTCTGCGGCTCCGGCCTGCGCGCGGTGGCGCTCGGCTTCCAGGCGATCGCCAATGGCGACAGCGCCATCGTCGTGGCCGGCGGCCAGGAGTCGATGAGCCAGGCGCCGCATTGCGCCAATCTGCGCAACGGCACCAAGATGGGCTCGCTTGAGATGGTCGACACCATGATCAAGGACGGCCTGTGGGATGCGTTCAACGGCTACCACATGGGCACCACCGCCGAGAACGTCGCTCGCCAGTGGCAGATCACCCGCGAGCAGCAGGACGAGTTCGCGGTCGGCTCGCAGAACAAGGCCGAGGCGGCGCAGAAGGCCGGCCGCTTCAAGGACGAGATCGTCCCCGTCACCATTTCCACCCGCAAGGGCGACATCGTGGTGGCCGACGACGAATATCCCCGCCATGGCGCCACCATCGACAGCATGACCAAGCTGCGTCCCGCCTTCTCCAAGGATGGCACCGTGACCGCCGGCAACGCCTCGGGCATCAATGACGGCGCCGCCGCCATCGTGCTGATGAGCGCCGAGACGGCGGTCGCCCGCGGCGCCAAGCCGATTGGCCGAATCGTCTCCTGGGCGCAGGCCGGCGTCGATCCGGCCGTGATGGGTTCCGGCCCGATTCCGGCCTCGCGCCGCGCACTGGAAAAGGCCGGCTGGACGGTTGCCGATCTCGACCTCGTCGAAGCCAACGAAGCCTTTGCCGCCCAGGCCTGCGCGGTGAGCAAGGATCTCGGCTGGGATACGTCGAAGGTCAACGTCAATGGCGGCGCCATTGCCATCGGCCACCCGATCGGCGCGTCCGGTGCCCGCATCCTGACCACGCTGCTCTACGAAATGCAGAAGCGTGACGCCAAGAAGGCCCTGGCCACGCTGTGCATCGGCGGCGGTATGGGCATTGCCATGTGCATCGAGCGCGATTGACGCGTCCCGCCGGCGGCGCTCCCCCGCCGCCGGCCCGCTGGCCGCAAAGAGCCATGCGGAAATGATGGTCGGGCAAGCGTTTGCGAGCCTTGCCGATAGATGGAAACGACGTACAAGCCGTCGCAGGTTCCGGGACGGAAGCCGAGAGGGGAAGTCAGATGAGTCGCGTTGCGTTGGTCACCGGCGGGACCCGTGGAATCGGGGCCGCGGTGTGCAGGGCCTTGAAGGCTGCCGGATACAAGGTCGCCGCCAACTATGCCGGCAATGAGGAGGCCGCCGCGGCCTTTACCGCCGAGACCGGCATCCCGACCTTCAAATGGGACGTGTCGGATTTCGAGGCCTGCAAGGCCGGCGTCGCGAGCGTGGTCGCCCAGCTGGGCCCGGTCGATGTCCTCGTCAACAATGCCGGCATCACCCGCGACGGCATGTTGCACAAGATGACCGCCGAGCAGTGGTATGCGGTGATCAACACCAATCTCAACTCGGTGTTCAACATGTCCCGGCAGGTGATCGAGGGCATGCGCGAGCGCAGCTTCGGGAGGATCGTCAACATCTCCTCGATCAATGGCCAGAAGGGCCAGATCGGGCAGACCAACTATTCCGCCGCCAAGGCGGGCGATCTCGGCTTCACCCGCGCCCTGGCGCAGGAGAACGCCAACAAGGGCGTGACGGTGAACGCCATCTGCCCCGGCTATATCGCCACCGAAATGGTGAAGGCGGTGCCGCAAGACGTGATCGAGAAGAAGGTACTGCCGCAGATTCCGGTCGGCCGGCTGGGCGAGCCGGAGGAGATCGCCCGGTGCGTGGTGTTCCTCGCGGCCGACGAGGCATCCTTCATCACCGGTTCGACCCTTTCCGCCAATGGCGGTCAGTTCATGATCTGAGCGGCAGTGCCCGGCTCGGGCATCCGGCGGCTTATCTCAGTCTTCGGAGCCGGGCCGGCTTCGGCATCGGAAACGTTGCCGAGCGGCGGCGGTTCGTGGTGGTCGCGGGGCTTCCTGCTCCTGGTCGTCACGCCAGCGTGGCGGCGGTGGCGGGGGCATGAGCCGAGGCGGTCGCCGCGACTCCGACCTGGATGAGCGCTAGGTCCGCGTGTTCGCGCATCGCCAGAGCATCCGGGACAACGGCCGGGCGGGAGCAGCCGTCATGAGAGGCGTCGTGGGGCATGGCTTGCTGTTGCCGGGCTGCCGGCGAGCGAGCGGTTTCGCATTTCTCATCGATCCCGATGCCGGATCGAGCGGCCATCGATGGGGTGATCATCCAAGGAAGGGCTTGGCGTGGGGGCGGGGGGCGGCCATAACGGGCGCCCCATTCAGGTGCCTCCCATGCCCGCTTCGACCTCGCGCTCTTCCGCCACGCTCATCGGCTTTTCCGCCATCCTGCTCTGGGCGACGCTGGCACTCGCGACCTCGGCGAGCGGGGCGGTGCCGCCCTTCCTGCTCACCGCGCTGACTTTTGCCATAGGCGGCGTGGTCGGGCTGGTGGCAGCGGCGGTGCGTGGTGTCGGGCTCTCGGTGCTGCGCCAGCCCTGGCCGGTGTGGCTGCACGGCGTCGGCGGGCTGTTCGGCTATCACTTCTTCTATTTTTCGGCGCTGAAGCTGGCGCCGCCGGCGGAGGCGGGGCTGATCGCCTATCTCTGGCCGCTACTGATCGTGCTGATGTCGGCGGCGCTGCCCGGCGAGCGGCTGCGGCCGGCGCATATCATCGGCGCGCTGATGGGGCTCGCCGGCACGGTGTTGCTGCTCGGCGCCCGGGCCGGCGGCTTCGGCTTCTCGCCGGATTATCTGCCGGGCTATGCGGCGGCGGCGCTATGTGCGGTGATCTGGTCGAGCTATTCGGTACTGGCGCGGCGGTTTGCGCGCGTGCCGACCGAGGCGGTGGCCGGCTTCTGCCTTGCCACCGCAGCGCTGTCTGTGCCGTGCCATCTGCTGTTCGAGCCGTCGATCTGGCCGTCGGGAGCGACAGAATGGCTGGCGGTGGCCGCGCTCGGCATCGGACCCGTCGGTATCGCCTTCTATACCTGGGATATCGGCATGAAGCAGGGCGATATCCGCTTGCTCGGCGTCGCCTCCTATGCGGCGCCCGTGCTGTCGACGCTGCTGCTGGTGGCGACCGGTTTCGCCAGCGCCAGCTGGGCGCTGGCCGGCGCCTGTGCGCTCATTGTCGGCGGCGCCGGGGTGGCAACGCTGCTCGCCCGGAAATAGTCCGTCCGCGGAAGCAGCCGGGTTGCCAGCCCGGGGCCGCGAGTTCGAAGCCGGCATACTCGAAGCCGGGCGCCACGGTGCAACCGACCAGCGTCCAGTCGCCGAGGCTCTTCGCCGCTTGCCAGGTATCGCGCGGCACCACGCGCTGCGGCTCCTCGCCAGCGGCAAGGTCGGGCCCGAGCAGAAGGGATTGGACCGGTCCCGCATCGGTCGCCGCCAGCGAAAGCCTGAGCGGTGCCCCGGCGTGCCAGTGCCAGATTTCTACCGCGTCGACCCGGTGCCAGTGCGAGGCCTCGCCCGCCGCCAGCAGGAAATAGATGGCGGTCGAGGCGGCACGGCCATCCTCCAGCCGATGCGGATCGCGGTAGGTCTCGCGAAAGTGGCCGCCTTCGGGATGCGGTTCAAGCCCGAGGCGGGCAATGATCTCGGTGGCGGAAAGGGACGTGGCCGCCATCGCTCTCAGCTCCTGAACCGGCTCTTGAGTTCGCGCAGCTCGGTGAACACCGCCGCCGGGTCGGCGCCACCGAGGCCGAGCTTCGTCGCAAGCGCCGGGTCGTCGGCACGCAGGAACGGATTGCTCGCCTTTTCCATGCCGATGCTGGTCGGCAGTGTCGGCTTGCCTTCGGCGCGCCGTGCCTCGGCCAGTGCGAGCTGCTCGCGCGAAGCGGCATTGTCCGGGTCGACATGCACGGCGAAACGGCCGTTGGAGACGGTGTATTCATGGCCGCAATAGACGGCGATGTCGTCAGGCAGCGCCCGCAGCCGCAGCAGCGATTCCCACAGCACCGGCGGATCGCATTCGAACGGCCGGCCGCAGCCCATGACGAACAGCGTGTCGCCGCTGAACAGCAATCGCTCGCCCTCGAACAGGAAGACGATATGGCCCTTGGTATGGCCGGGCGTCTCCAGCACCCGGCCCACCAGGCTGCCCACTGCCACCGGATCGCCATCCGTCACCGCGAAATCGAGACCGGGAATGGTGTCGCGTTCCGCCTTCGGGCCGATCACCGTCGCGCCGTAGCGCGCCTTCAGCGCCTCGACCCCGGCAATGTGATCGGTGTGGTGATGGGTGACGAGGATATGCGTCAGCGTCCAGTCCTCCCGCTCCAGCGCGGCGAGGACAGGCGCCACTTCCGGCACGTCGACGACCGCGGTCGCCTCCGTCACCGGGTCGCGCAGGAGCACGGCGTAATTATCGGCGAGGCAGGGGATCAGGCGAAGCTCGACCGGCATGGCGGTTCCCGATGGGGGTTTCCGGAAGGCGTCCTCGGATGAGGAAGGCACGTGGTCCGGCACTCTCCGAGGACAGCGCCGGCTTCCGTAGCGTCCGGCTCAGCGGCATTCCTGCGTCGCGCGATCCACCGCCGCCGAGATTCCGCTCAGCGAATAGGTGTCGGTGGTGACGTTGCCGCGGACCGACGTGCTCTTCACCACCACGTCCTTGCCGCGCCGCATGGCATCGAGCAGGCGGTTCTCTTCCGCCACGTTGCGCACCCAGGCGCCCGAACCGCGCGTGTAAAGATCGAACGAGCCCGGACCGATGGTGAGCGTGGCGTCCGAACCCTCCTTCAGCGGGAAGCCCATGACCACGCTGATCTCGTTCTTGACGTTCTCGGCGGTGCGGGTGCTGATGAAGAAATAGGCGGGATCGCGGCTGAGGCCGGCGGGCGCACGCGTTTTCGGCTGCGAGAGCGCGTAGCAGATCTTGCCGCTGCCGCTGTCGTCCAGATAAACGCCCCAATCGCCGAACTGGCCGACCAGCTTCGGCGCCGCCTGGGCGCCAGCCGTTCCGATGAGTGCCAGTGCCAGGCCGGCGAGTGCCGCGCACGCAATGCGTCGTGCCATCGTCGATCGCTCCTGTGGTTATGCTTCCACCGCGGCTGCGGCTTCGCTCAATGCTCGGTTAAGACCGCTAAAGGGATATCTGCCCCTCGGACGGCTGTGAACCCTTGCGACCGGGATGTGATCGCTTTGCCGGAGAATTGGGCTCATCTTCGAGTGATTTTGTCGGGAGGGTAAATGAAGGATTACGGTGGCGGATGAAAACCGTGGAAAGCCTTCACACGCGTGTGATTCGCTCGAGCGCCCGGCGCGCTGCCTCGCGGTGGATGGGGGTGATGTGGGCGGCGAGGAGATTGAGCGCGGTGGCAAGCACGGCGGCATCGTCGGAGAAGCCGAGCACCGGCAGGATATCGGGAACCGCATCCGAAGGCAGCAGGAAATAGGCAAGCGAGCCGAACAGCATCGCCCGCACCTTCACCGGCGTTTCGCGGTCGAGCGCGCAGTAGTAGGCAGCGGCGGCATCGGCGGCGAACGGGATACGCGTGGCGACGCCGGCGAGCTTGCGCCAGAAGCCGGCGCGCACCTGCGCCTCGTCGTCCGTGCCGCCGGCGCCGGTGAAGCGCCCGTCATCGCGAAGGTCGAAATCGTCGGCTGCGGCAGCGTCGATGGGGCGGGTGGCCATATGACCCTCATGTGTCATGACCGTGAGATGGCCCCGCTCATCCTCATCCGCAATATGTCCGGCGCAAGGCAGAAACGCCGGCCGACGCCGCGCCGCTACATCAGCGGGTAGGCGGCTTCGACGCGATAGGGGCCGCCGCCGACCGAATCGCGCGAGGAATACAAAACGAAGCGCGAGACCTCGAAGCTCGGCGAGCGGAAATAGCCGCGCAGCGAGAGATAGTCGGCCACCTGGCGCGGGGCCGCGTCCCGCAGCCGGGCAAGGGTGACATGCGGGCGGAAATTACGTCCCTCGGGCGGCAGGCCGATGCGCTTCATCAACCGCTCATGCTCGGCCTGCAGCTCGATCAGCGCGCTGTTGGCCTTCACGGCGGCGAAGATGGCGCGCGGCTTGTTGTTACCGAACTGGTCGACGCCGTCGAGGGTGAGGTCGAAGCCGAAGCGGTCCACCTCGTCGAGCGCTGCCGCCGCGTCGCGCGCCATTGCATGGTCGACATCGCCGATGAAGCGCAGGGTGACGTGATAGAATTCGGGGTCGATCCATCTCGCTCCGGGCAGGCCGCCGCGCAGCATCGACAGGGTGCCGGCGACATTGGCCGGGATTTCGAGGGCGGTGAAGAGCCGCGGCATGGCCGGCCTCCCTGATAACCTCGGGATCGTCTGCATCGATTTGATACGGATTCGGGCGCCGAGGAAAAGCGTAAAAATAGGGCAGTACCATTATGGCCGCATCATGCCTGTCACGCCTCTCGGCGAAGCTGACGGCCTCGAATGAAGCCTGTATGTTGAGCCGCCATGACCGAATCAATCGACGATACCGACTCCGCCGCGCCCGCCGATCTGCCGGAGGCGCCGATTGCATTTGCCTCGGTCGCGTCGATCTATCGCTACCCGATCAAGGGGCTCTCTCCCGAGCGGCTGGATGTTGCGGATCTGGTCGCCGGCGGCTATTTCCCAGGCGACCGGCTCTATGCCATCGAGAACGGTCCTTCCGGCTTCGTGGCAGAAGCGCCGGCGTTCCAGCCGAAGATCAAGTTCCTGATGCTGATGCGCAATGAGCGGCTCGCCGCGCTCGAGGCGCGTTATGACGACGCCGCGACCACGCTCGTCATCCATCACGAGGGCGCCGAGGTGGCGCGCGGCGATCTGTCGACCGAGGAGGGGCGGGCAGCGATCGAATTGTTCTTCCAGCGCTATGCCCGTTATGAGCTGCGCGGCGCCCCGAAGCTGCTGGCGGCGCCGGAGGGATTCCGCTTCGTCGATACCACCGAAGGGTATATCTCGCTGATCAATCTCGCCAGCTGCCAGGCGCTCGGGGAGATGACCGGCAAGCCGGTCGATCCGCTGCGCTTCCGCGCCAATCTCTATCTCGCCGGCATGGAGCCTTGGGAGGAGTTCGACCTGGTCGGCCACACCATCGAGATTGGCGAGCAGGTGAAGCTGAAGGTCACTGAGAGCATCGTGCGCTGCGCCGCCACCAATGTCGATCCGGTTACCGCCATGCGCGACCTGGATATTCCCGGCACGCTGATGCGCCGCCTGGGCCATAATCATTGCGGCATCTTCGCCGAGGTGCTGTCCGGCGGATCGATCGCCGAGGGCGACGCGGTACGCCTGCGGCTCTAGTTTTCGACGATCCGGAAGCGAAGAAGGCGCGCTGGCTGCTTAGCCGGCGCAGGCCGGCTTGTCCCCTGACGCTGCGCTCTTTGCCCTTTCCGGACGCGCGCCGGGCCGGGGTGCGCGTGCTTCTTCAACTGGGCTCGGGAAAACGCGACAGCCCGGCACGAGGCCGGGCTGCACGGAACGTCAATCTGCCGGACGGCTAAGGTTCACTCGCCGGCTTCGGCGGGCTCGGCCGGGGTTTCACCCTCGGCGTCGCCGGCGCGGCGGTAGCGACGCCGGCGGGTACGCGGCTTGGCGGCCTCGTCGGCGGCTTCCGCCTCCGGCACCGCGGTCGTCGTCTCGGAAGCGGCGGGCGCGGCGGCGGGAGCCGGAGCCGCTGCGGCGGCGCGAGACCTGCGCGTGGGCGCAGCGGGGGGCGCCACGACGGGAACGGGCTCGGGTTCCGGCTGCGGCGCGGGTTGCGCGGCCACGGGGAGAGGGGCCGGCACCGGCTCGGGCGGCACGGGTGCCGCTGCCGGCGCTACCGGGAGCGGGCCGGTGCTTTGGGTGATGAAGGCCGGCAGGCCGATTTCAGCCTCGACGTCGGGACCGAGGGTCGGCTGCGGCTGGTTGCCCGGATCGCGATACGCGTTCTCGCGGGCCTCGCGATAGGGGCGCTCGCCGCGCTGCCAGCGATTCTCGCGCGGCTGGTCGGAGCGATGATCGCGATCATCGCGCGGCGCGCGATCCTGCCGGTGACCGTTGCGATCCCGATCGCGATCCCGGTCCTGGTTGCGATCCCGGTCCTGATTGCGATCCCGGTCCTGGTTGCGGTCCCGATCCTGATTGCGGTCCCGATCCTGGTTGCGGTCGCGATTGTCCCGGTTATCGCGGCGATTATAGTTGTCGCGATCGCGGTAGCCGTCGCGGGCAGGCTCACGGCCGCCTTCCTCGCGCTGGGGCAGCTCGCGCGGCTGCTGCTGGTTGGGCTGCGCTTCGCCGGTTTCCTCGAAGTCGAAGTCGTCCTCATCCTCATCCGGACGCTGGAACGGCTGGCCCTGCACGCCGAACTGCGCCTGCACCGCGGCGATGATGCGGAAATAATGCTCGGCATGTTGGAGATAGTTCTCCGCCGCCACCGGATCGCTGGAGGCCTGCGCGTCGCGGGCGAGCTGCAGGTATTTCTCGGCGATGGTCTGGGCGGTGCCCCGGACCTTCACATCCGGCCCGTTCGACTCATAAACCCGGGTGAGCGGGTTCTGGCCGCGCCGATTGGGGTTGTTGTTCCGGCCACGCATACGCTTCTGCTGGTTATTATTTCGCATTGAGTCTGGTCTCTGCTGCCGCACGTCCCGGGCCGGGCCGAAGCGCCGTTTCCGGGGGCATGCGGGAGGGTCAATCGCCTTCTGGGGTCCGTATCGTCTTCGTTTGCGTCACAATTATCGGTATCGGGCGCAGCCTTCGGAAAAATCTCGACCGGGCAATTCCAGCACATCGGCGCAGGGGCCGGCGGATATCCGCCGGGCGATCCGCTTGCGCGGAACGGCCCTGGAGGCCGATCGCCCGGCAAGACCCTTTCGGATCCATATACCGCAGCGAGGCCAGAACCTCCGAGGCATGAACCTCTCTTGCGCCAGGGGCCGGATCCGACCGGACAATCCGATCGCTGCTACGGCAATTCACCCTGTCGGCACGCCAAAGGCGTTGCCGTCAGCTTCGCGCCCTGCCGCACAATGACATGCGGCCAAACGACTGAAGCAATCATGTCCTAGGTGACATCGACCTCCCTTGCGGGAGAGCTACCGGTCAGGGGACTGTCCCGGCTGCGCAAGCCGTTCCGAAGTCAACATCCTATCGGTGAATGATGTCTCAGGTCGATTCCTGTGACCGGACACTAATCGGTTCGGTAGTCGGTTCCAAGCCCTTTTTTGCTGGCGGGCGGCGATCTCACACCGGTGTGGTAACCAAGGCGCGGGCTATGCCGCCGAGATCGGTGCGCGCCGAACCATCGATACCAAGGCCGACCGCCCTGACCAGCCGGGTGACCTCCGCCTCCTGTCCCGCTCCCAGTTCGAGAATTGCCCGGCCTCCGGGCGATAATAGGGCGGGCAGATGACCGGCTATGGCGCGGTAGGCCGTCAGCCCGTCCACTCCGCCGTCCAGCGCCATATGGGGATCGTGAGCGCGCACTTCCACCTCCAGCCGGTCGATATCGGCGGTTTCGATGTAAGGCGGGTTGGAGATGACGAGGTCGAAGCGTCCGCCGAGCGCTGCGGCCCAGTCGCCGACGACCACGGCGGCACGCGTATAAAGACCGAGCGCGGCAAGATTGGCGCGTGCCTGCCGTGCGGCGCCTTCCGAACGATCGATCCCGATGCCGGTCGCATTCGGCCGCTCGGAGAGAAGAGCGGCGAGGATCGCGCCGCTGCCGGTGCCGAGGTCGAGCACCCGCAAGGGGCGCAGGCGTTCGGGAAAGGCGGCGAGCGCGGCTTCCACCAGCGTCTCGGTTTCCGGGCGCGGTACCAGCGTCTCGGCGGAGAGCGTGAAGTCGAGACTCCAGAACTCGCGCCGTCCGGTCAGTCGGGCCATGGGCTCGCCGGCGACGCGGCGATGGGCAAGGCTCCGCAGCCGCCGGGCGTCGGCATCCTCCACGGGAAAGTCGGCGCGAGCGATCATGTCGGCATCGCCGAGGGACAGGGCTTGCCGGATCAACAGTCGAGCTTCCCGCAGGGGCGATTCGACGCCGGCGGAGGCGAGGAGCCCGGCGATCTCGCTGGTCAGCGCAGCGCGGGAGACCGGCATCGGCCTAGTTCCAGCCGGCCGATTCAGCCTCGGCCAGCAGCGCCGCCTGATATTCGGTGACGAGCGCATCGACGAGGTCGCCGAGCGCATCGCCGGCGACGATCTCCGGCAGCTTGTACAGGGTGAGGCCGATGCGGTGATCGGTGACGCGCGCCTGCGGGAAATTATAGGTGCGGATGCGCTCGGAGCGGTCGCCTGAGCCGACCTGCAGCTTGCGCTCGCTGGCGCGGGCGCTGTCGCGCTTCTCACGCTCGGCCTCGTAGATGCGGGCGCGCAGCATGCCCATGGCACGGGCCTTGTTCTTGTGCTGCGAGCGCTCGTCCTGCACGGCCACCACGGTGCCGGTGGGGATATGGGTGATGCGCACCGCGCTCTCGGTCTTGTTGACGTGCTGGCCGCCGGCGCCGGAGGCGCGGAACACGTCGATGCGCAGGTCGCCCTCGTCGATGGCGATGTCGACCTCCTCGACCTCCGGCAGCACCGCCACCGTGGCGGCCGAGGTGTGGATGCGGCCCGAGCCCTCGGTGTCCGGCACGCGCTGCACGCGGTGGACGCCGGATTCGAATTTCAGCTTGGCATAGGCGCCGCGGCCATGGATGGCGGCGATGATTTCCTTGTAGCCCCCGGCCGCGCCCTCGCTCATCGACAGCACTTCGACCGACCAGCCGTTCAGCGAGGCGAACCGCTCATACATGCGGAACAGGTCGCCGGCGAACAGGGCCGCCTCGTCGCCGCCGGTGCCGGCGCGCACTTCGAGGATGACGCCGCGCTCATCCATGGCGTCCTTCGGCAGCAGGGCGAGCCGCACCTCATGGACGAGCGCTTCGGTCTTCTCCTCCAGCGAGGACACCTCCTCGGCGGCGAGGTCGGCCATCTCCCTGTCGCCGGCGGCATCCTCCGCGAGCAGCCGTGCCTCGGCGAGCTCGCGCTCGGCGGTGCGCAGCGCCTTCACCCGCTCGATCAGCGGCGAGAGGTCGGCGAATTCGCGCGAGAGGCGGACATAGGCCTCGGCATCCGGGTTCGCCGAGAGCGCGTGCTCGATCTCGGCGTGGCGGGCGAGAAGCTGATCGAGGCGGGCGTCGGGCAGGGCGGGGGTCACAGCGGCAGGCCGGTGGTTTCGGCGAAGGCCTTCAGATGCGGGCGCAGGCTGGGAATATAGGCCTCGCCGTTCAGCAGCGGCTTGACCAGGGCTGCGACGGCGCCGAGATCGAGATCGAGGAACATGGCCTTCACCGGGCCGTAGGAGGCCGGCGAAAGCGACAATTTGCGATAGCCGATGGCGGCGAGCGCCAGCGCCTCCAGCGGCCGCGAGGCGAGCTCGCCGCACAGGGTCACCTGCTTGCCGTGGCGTTCTGCGGCGTCGGCGATGGTCTTGAGCGCATTGAGCGCCGCCGGCGACAGCGGATCGAAGCGATCGGCCACCCGTGGATTGCCGCGGTCGGCGGCGAACAGGAACTGCACCAGATCGTTGGAGCCGACCGAGGCGAAATCGATGCGTTCGAACAGCGCGTCGAGCTGGAACAGCAGCGAGGGCACTTCCAGCATCACCCCCACCAGCACCCGGTCGGGCAGGCCGTGGCCGTGGCGGCGCAGATGGGTCAGCTCGCGCTCGACGATGTGGCGGGCCTTATCGAACTCATCCACCGCCGCCACCATGGGGAAGATCAGCCGCAGCTCGCGGCCATTGGCGGCGCGCAACAGGGCGCGCACCTGGCTGCGCAGCAGACCCGGCCGGTCGAGGCCGAGGCGGATGGCGCGCCAGCCCAGCGCCGGGTTCTCCTCCTCGATCGCCCGCATATAGGGCAGCACCTTGTCGCCGCCGATGTCGAGGGTACGGAACACCACCGGCCGGCTGTCGGCCGCATCCAGCACCGCGCGATAGAGCTTGAGCTGTTCATTGGTGCGCGGGAAGGCGGAGGCGATCATGAACTGCAGCTCGGTGCGGAACAACCCGATGCCCGAGGCGCCAGTCTCTTCGATGTGCGGCAGGTCAACGAGGAGGCCGGCATTCAGGTGCAGGTCGATGGTGACACCGTCCTTGGTAACGGTCGGCACGTCGCGCAGCGCGGCATATTGCTCCAGCCGCTTGGCGCGGAACCGGACCTTCTCGACATAGACGCCCTCGACATCGGTGGGCGGGCGCACATGCACCTCGCCGGACACGCCGTCGACGATGATCGGATCGCCGGCATCGACGAGGCCGACGATGTTCTCGATATGCCCGACCGCGGCAATATTGAGCGCCCGGGCGACGATGGTGAGGTGGCTGGTCGCCGCGCCTTCCTCCAGCACCAGGCCGCGGATGCGGGTGCGGTCGTAGTCGAGCAGCGCCGCCGGGCTCATATTGCGGGCGACGATGATCGCATTGTCGGGCAGCGCCATCTTCTCCGGGCCGCCGGAGCGGCCGGTGAGCTGGCGCAGCAGCCGGTTGGCGAGGTCGTCGAGATCGTGCATCCGCTCGCGCAGATACGGGTCGGTCATGCGCAGCATGCGCGCGCGGGTGTCCGACTGCACGCGCTCGACCGCGCCCTCGGCGGTGAGGCCGGTCATCACCGCCTCGCGCATGCGGTTGATCCACCCCCGGTCGTGGGCGAACATCCGGTAGGCTTCGAGGATCTCGCGGTGCTCGCCGACGCGGGCGACCCCCTCGTCTTCCAGCATGGTGTCGATGGAGGCGCGCAATGTCTCGACCGCGTGGTCGAGCCGGTCGAGTTCGCCCGGCACGTCGTCGGCGATGACCTTGGTCACCTCGATGCGCGGCTCGTGCAGCACCACATGGCCGAGGCCGATACCCTCGGAGAGCGCGCTGCCGGTGAGATGCAGCGGGCGGCGGGCGGCGGGCTCGGCACCGGGCAGGGCGAGGGCGGTCAGTTCGCCGGAGGCGATGATCTCGGCGAGCACCATGGCGGTGGTCTGCAGCGCCTCGATCTCTTCCTCGGTATAGGAGCGGTGAGCGCGGTTCTGCACCACCAGCACGCCGAGCGTGTTGCCGGCCCGCAGGATCGGCACGCCGAGGAAGGAATGGTAGATCTCCTCGCCCGTCTCCGGCCGATAGGAGAAGGCGGGATGCGCCTGGGCATTGGAGAGGCTGATCGGCTCGGCCTCGCGGGCCACCGTGCCGACGAGGCCCTCGTCGATGCGCATCACCGTCAGATGCACGGCGCTGCGATTGAGGCCCTCGGTGGCGTAGAGCTCCAGCGTGCCGTCGACGCGCAGCACATAGACCGAGCAGACCTCGGCCACCATGTTGGCCGCGATCAGCACGACGATCTTGTCGAGGCGGTCCTGCGCGCTGACCGGCTCCGCCATGACTTCGCGCAGGCGGCGCAGCAGCACGCGCGGACCGCCGAGGGCGCTACGCATCGGCCGTCCCTGGAAGCCGGGCAGAACCCGGATCTATCGAAGAATCGGCGCGGCCGGGGTCGCGCCGCCGAAATAATGCCGTCAGGCGTCGAGCCCGTATACCGAATGCAGCGTCCGCACCGCAAGTTCGGTATAAGCCGCATCGATCAGCACGGAGATCTTGATCTCGGAGGTGGAGATGGCGCGGATGTTGATGCCGCGCTCCGACAGCGCCTTGAAGGCGCGGGCGGCCACGCCGGCATGCGAGCGCATGCCGATGCCGATGATCGAGATCTTCACCACATCGGTGGCGCCCTCGATGGTCTCGAAGCCGATATCCGACTTCACCGCCGCCAGCGCCGCCTTGGCGCGCTCGAAATCGGCGGTCGGCACGGTGAAGGTGATGTCGGTGTGGCCTTCCGCCGAGATGTTCTGCACGATCATGTCGACGTTGATGTTGGCATCGGCCAGCGGCACGAAGACATTGGCGGCGATGCCCGGCTTGTCCGGCACGCGGCGGATGCTCACCTGGGCCTCGTCGCGCGCGAAGGCGATGCCGGTGACGACTTCACTCTCCACGATTTCCTCCTCGTCGCAGATCAGGGTGCCCGGCGGGTCGCCGGCGGTCTTGAGTTCCGGCGCGTCCGGGTCGGTGAAGCTGGAGCGCACGAAGGTGCGCACCTTGTGCACCATGGCCATCTCGACCGAGCGCACCTGCAGCACCTTGGCGCCTAGCGACGCCATCTCCAGCATCTCCTCGAAGGCGACCCTGTCGAGGCGCTTGGCCTTGGGGACGATGCGCGGATCGGTGGTGTAGACGCCGTCGACGTCAGTGTAGATGTCGCAGCGATCGGCCTTGATGGCGGCGGCCACCGCCACCGCGCTGGTGTCCGAGCCGCCGCGCCCCAGCGTGGTGATGCGCCCGGTCGGCTCGTGGATGCCCTGGAAGCCGGCGATCACCGCCACCTCGCGGCCGGCACCGAATCGGCGGACGATCTCGTCGCCGTTCACCGACAGGATTCGCGCCGAGCCATGGGCCTCGTCGGTGGAGATCGGCAGCTGCCAGCCCTGCCAGGAACGCGCGGGAATGCCCATGTCCCGCAGCGCGATGGCAAGAAGGCCCGACGTCACCTGCTCGCCCGAGGCGACGATGGCGTCATATTCGGGCGTATCGTACAGCACAGCCGTTTCGCGACACCAGGCGACTAGCTCGTTGGTCTTGCCGGACATGGCGGAAACCACCACGGCCACCTCGTGGCCGGCATCGATCTCGCGTTTGACGTGGCGGGCGACGTTCTTGATGCGCTCCACGTTCGCGACGGACGTGCCGCCGAACTTCATCACCAGACGTGCCATGGGAAGAAACCGTACCGCGTTGTTCTTATGTCGGGCGCAGGGGAGGGAGCCCCCGGCCGAAAAGGCGCGTATACATATCCACCTCGCGCCCCGCCCGCAACGGGCGCGCGTGGGTCGGCGGCGAGCTTGGAATTGTTCCCGGCTGCGCCCGTTTCCGACCGGTTGAGCCCGATTGACCCGAGAGCGCCTGATGTCCGAGACCACCGCCACCGCCACCACCGTCGATCCTCGCGAAGTGGAGCGCTTCGCCGCTCTCGCTGCCGAATGGTGGAATCCGCGCGGCAAGATGGGGGTTCTCCACAAGTTCAATCCGGTGCGGCTTGCCTATCTGCGCGAGAAGATCGTCGCCCATTTCAACCGCGATCCGCGCGCCATGCGCCCTCTGGAGGGGCTGCGCCTGCTCGATATCGGCTGCGGCGGGGGTCTGCTGTGCGAGCCGCTGGCGCGGATGGGCGCCAGCGTGGTCGGCATCGACCCGGCCGAGAAGAACGTCCGCGTCGCCGCGCTGCACGCCGAGCAGAGCGGCGCGCCGGTCGAGTACCGCGCCGCCACCGCCGAGGCGCTGGCCGAGGCGGGCGAGCGCTTCGACGTCGTGCTGGCGATGGAGGTCGTCGAGCATGTCGCCGATGTCGGGCTGTTCGTGAACAGCGCGGCGGAAATGGTGAAGCCGGGCGGGCTGATGTGTGCCGCGACGCTGAACCGCACCGGCCGCTCATTCGCCCTCGCCATCGTCGGCGCCGAATATGTCCTCGGCTGGCTGCCGCGGGGCACGCATGACTGGAAGCGCTTCGTCACCCCCGAGGAACTGGCGGCGGCGATGACCGCCGGGGGGCTCGCGGTGTCCGACCGCGAGGGCGTGGTGTTCAACCCGCTGCTGAACGAGTGGCGGCGCTCGCGCGATCTCGGCGTCAACTACATGATGCTGGCCGAGCGGCCAGCCTGAGCTGCAGCGCGGCCGGCCGTCCACTCCGGCCCGGCCCCATGCCACGGGACGGCAGAGGCGTGCCCCTCGTTAGATGAAACGGTTCTCGGGCCGGATCGCCGCCGCGAAGCGCTCCGATTCGGTTTTGGCACGCGGGTGCGGCAGCTCGTGCAGAGGCACGTCGAAGGTGCGGGCCGCCGCTCGCGAGGATCGGCATGGGGCTTCCGGCGGCCGCCCGCGCGGCCTTTGCGGCGGAAGGGTGCGAGGTCGGCATGTCTTCCCCATGGTAATATGGAACTGTGACAAGGGTGGCGACTTGATGGGCATCTCCACCGGGATCCCGCCCATGGCCGTCGCTTCCTCCCACGTCGCGCTCGCCTCCCTCAACCTGTTCCTGTCCGATGTCCGCGACGGCCTCGGCCCGTTTCTCGGTGTGTTCCTGCAGCAGAAGCAGTGGACGCCGGGCGAGATCGGCATCGTCATGACGATTGGCGGCCTCGCCGGCATGGTCGCCACCATCCCGATGGGCGCACTGGTCGATTCGAGCCGCGCCAAACGGGCGATCGTGGTGATCGGCTCGGCGGTGGTGATCGCCGCCTCGATGGCCATCCTGCTGGCGCCGAGCTTCGGCGTGGTGGCGGTGGCGCAGATGGTCAACGGCATCGCCGCCGCGGCGCTGGCGCCCGCCGTCGCCGGCATCACCCTCGGCCTCGTCGGCGCCGGCGGCTTCGACCGCCAGCTCGGCCGCAACGAAGCGTTCAATCATGCCGGCAACATCCTCGCCGCCGTGCTGGCCGGCGTGTTCGGCTGGTGGCTCGGCCTGCCGGCGGTGTTCGCGCTGATGGCGGCGATGGCGGTCGGCTCGGTGCTCTCGGTGCTGGCGATCCGGCCGGGCGACATCGACCACGACGCCGCGCGGGGGCTGGCGCCGACCGGCGGCGGCGATGAGCAAGCCGAAGGCTGGCGCTCGCTGCTCTCCGACCGGCGGCTGCTGGTGGTGGCGCTCACCCTAGCCCTCTTTCATCTCGGCAACGCCGCCATGCTGCCTTTGCTGGGCCAGGCGATGGTCGCCAATGGCGAGGGCGATCCCTCGGCGCTCACCGCGCTCACCGTGGTGGTGGCGCAGGCGACGATGATCCCGATGGCGCTGCTCGCCGCCCGGCTCGCCGGAACGCAGGGCTACCGTACCGTGCTGATCCTCGCGCTGCTCGCCCTGCCGCTGCGCGGGGCGATCGCCGCCGCCTCGGCCCATTGGGACATCCCGTTCGGGCTCTATCCGGTGCAGATCCTCGACGGCGTCGGCGCCGGGCTTCTGGGCGTCGCCACGCCGGGCATCGTCGCCCGCATCCTCAAGGGCACGGGCCGCTTCAATGTCGGGCTCGGCGTGGTGATGACGGCGCAGGGCATCGGCGCCTCGCTCTCGACCACACTTGGCGGCGGCGTCGCGCAATATGCCGGCTATCCCGCCGCCTTCCTGGTACTGGGCGGGGTGGCGGTGGTGGCGGCCTGCGCCTATCTCCTCGGCGGTGCGCCGGGCAACGAGACGCCGGGCGCCCGCCCCGTCGAGACGCTCCGCGGAAAATACGCCGCCTGATCTCGTCCGGCCCCTTCCGTTGCTCATCTGCCACACTACATGAGAGCAGACGGGCCGCCTGATCGGGGTCCGCCGCGGCGGCCGGGATACGGGCGCCGCCGTCCCGCATGAGCCGTTCGTGCTTCCGAGCGAGGCGAACGGGGGGCCAGGAGGCAACGACCTATGAATTTCGAGATCTACACCGAGCGCGCGCGCGGCTTCATCCAGTCCGCCCAGTCGCTCGCCCTGCGCGAGGGGCACCAGCAGTTCACGCCCGAGCACCTTCTCAAAGTGCTGCTCGACGACCCGGAAGGCCTGTGCGCGGGCCTGATCCAGCGCGCCGGCGGCGATGCGCGCATCGTGCTCGCCGATACCGAAGCGGCGCTCGCCAAGCTGCCCAAGGTGCAGGGCTCGGGCGCCGGCCAGGTCTATCTGGCACCGGCGACCGCTCGGGTGTTCGACGCCGCCGAGAAGGCGGCGAAGAAGGCCGGCGACGGCTATGTCACCGTCGAGCGGCTGCTGCTGGCGCTGGCGCTGGAGAAGGACAGCGAGGCCGGCAAGATCCTCAACAAGTCCGGCGCTTCGCCGCAGAAGATCAACGCCGCCATCGAGGCGCTCCGCAAGGGCCGTACCGCCGACAGCGCCACGGCGGAGAACGCCTATGACGCGCTGAAGAAATTTGCCCGCGACCTCACCAAGGAGGCCCGCGAGGGCAAGCTCGACCCGGTGATCGGCCGCGACGAGGAGATCCGCCGCACCATCCAGGTGCTGTCGCGGCGCACCAAGAACAACCCCGTCCTCATCGGCGAGCCAGGCGTCGGCAAGACCGCCATCGTCGAGGGGTTGGCCCTGCGCATCGTCGACGGCGATGTGCCGGAGAGCCTGAAGGACAAGAGCCTGCTCGCGCTCGACATGGGCGCGCTGATCGCCGGCGCGAAATATCGCGGCGAGTTCGAGGAGCGGCTGAAGGCGGTGCTCTCCGAGGTCGAGGCGGCCGAGGGCGGCATCATCCTGTTCATCGACGAGATGCACACGCTGGTCGGCGCCGGCAAGGCGGACGGGGCGATGGACGCCTCCAACCTGCTCAAGCCGGCGCTGGCGCGCGGCGAGCTGCATTGCGTCGGCGCCACCACGCTCGACGAGTACAGGAAGCATGTCGAGAAGGACCCGGCGCTCGCCCGCCGCTTCCAGCCGGTCTTCGTCTCCGAGCCGACGGTGGAGGACACCGTCTCCATCCTGCGCGGCATCAAGGAGAAATACGAGCTGCACCACGGCGTGCGCATCACCGACTCGGCGCTCGTCGCGGCGGCGACCCTGTCCAACCGCTACATCACCGACCGCTTCCTGCCCGACAAGGCGATCGACCTGATCGACGAGGCCGGCTCGCGGCTGCGCATGCAGGTCGATTCCAAGCCGGAGGAGCTCGACAACATCGACCGCGAGATCGTGCGCCTGCGCATCGAGCAGGAGGCGCTGAAGAAGGAGAGCGACGTCGGCTCCAAGGATCGGCTGAAGAAGCTGGAGAAGGAGCTTGCCGACCTCGAGGAGCAGTCCTCGTCGATCACCTCGCGCTGGAAGGCGGAGAAGGACAAGCTCGGCGACGCCCAGAAGCTCAAGAGCGACCTCGAGAAGGCGCGCGCCGACCTCGCCATCGCCCAGCGCAACGGCGAGTACCAGAAGGCCGGCGAGCTCGCCTACGGCACCATCCCGGCGCTGGAGAAGAAGCTCGCCGAGATCGAGACCAAGGATCTCGCCGCCGAGGTGAAGGCCGGCGCCATGGTGGAGGAGGCGGTGACGCCCGATCACATCGCCGGCGTGGTCTCGCGCTGGACCGGCGTGCCGGTCGACAAGATGCTGGAAGGCGAGAAGGAGAAGCTCCTTCGCATGGAGGAGGAACTCGGCAAGCGCGTCATCGGCCAGAAGGAGGCGGTGGAAGCCGTCTCGACGGCGGTGCGCCGTGCCCGTGCCGGCCTGCAGGACCCGAACCGGCCGATCGGCTCGTTCATGTTCCTCGGCCCCACCGGCGTCGGCAAGACCGAGCTGACCAAGGCGCTGGCGGCGTTCCTGTTCGACGACGACACCGCGCTCGTGCGCATCGACATGTCCGAGTACATGGAGAAGCACGCGGTGGCCCGGCTGATCGGCGCGCCTCCCGGCTATGTCGGCTATGAGGAGGGCGGCGCGCTCACCGAGGCGGTGCGGCGCCGGCCCTATCAGGTGGTGCTGTTCGACGAGGTCGAGAAGGCGCATCCGGACGTGTTCAACATCCTGTTGCAGGTGCTGGACGACGGCCGCCTGACCGATGGGCAGGGCCGCACGGTCGACTTCCGCAACACGCTGATCATCATGACCTCGAACCTCGGTTCGGAGTTCCTGGTGAACCAGCCGGATGGGCAGGACACCGAGGCGGTGCGCGACGAGGTGATGGCGGTGGTGCGCGCACACTTCCGGCCGGAATTCCTCAACCGCGTCGACGAGATCGTGCTGTTCCACCGGCTGCGGCGCGAGCAGATGGGCGCCATCGTCGATATCCAGGCGAAGCGGCTGCAGAAGCTGCTCGACGAGCGCAAGATCGTGCTGGAGATCACGCCCGAGGCGCGGGACTTCCTCGCCGAGAAGGGCTACGACCCGGCCTATGGCGCGCGTCCGCTGAAGCGGGTCATGCAGAAGCTGCTGCAGGATCCGCTCGCCGGCCGCATCCTTGCCGGCACGGTGAAGGACGGCGATGTGGTGAAGGTCGAGCGCGGCGCGGGCGAATTGCTGTTCGACACTCGCCCCTCGGTGGAGGAGGCCGCCTGAGCGGCCTTCACCAGCGGATGCTTCAATGCGGCGCGACCCGGAAGCGGGCCGCGCCGTTCTGCTTTCGGCCGGGCGCATTGCCGGGCGGCGCCGCGCCTTCCGTCATGATCACCCGCCGAACCCCCTCGGCTGCGTCCGGGCGGCCGCCTTGCGGCCGGCTTTCCCCCGCGCCACACTCCTGCGCCCGACTTTGGTGCCCTTCTGGAGCGACCCATGCTGATCGGCTTCAACCTGTTCGTCGTCGTGCTTCTGGTGCTGGCGATCGCCACCATCCTCGCCGGCGTGAAGACCGTTCCGCAGGGCTACCAATACACGGTGGAGCGATTCGGCCGCTACACACGCAGTCTTACGCCGGGCCTCAACATCATCATCCCGTTCATCGACCGCATCGGCAACCGGGTGAACATGATGGAGCAGGTGCTCGACGTGCCGACGCAGGAGGTGATCACCAAGGACAACGCCACGGTGGCGGTGGACGGGGTGGCCTTCTTCCAGGTGTTCGATGCGCCGCGTGCCAGCTATGAGGTCTCCCGGCTCGATCTGGCCATCCTCGCGCTGACCACCACCAATATCCGCACGGTGATGGGCGCGATGGACCTCGACCAGCTGCTCTCGCATCGCGACGAGATCAATGAGCGCCTGCTCAAGGTGGTCGACGCCGCCGCCTCGCCCTGGGGCGTGAAGATCACCCGCATCGAGATCAAGGACATCGTGCCTCCCGCCGACCTCGTCTCCGCCATGGGGCGGCAGATGAAGGCCGAGCGCGAGAAGCGCGCCGTGGTGCTGGAGGCGGAGGGCCAGCGCCAGTCGGAGATTTTGCGCGCGGAAGGCGAGAAACAGGGCCAGATCCTCCAGGCCGAGGGACGGCGCGAGGCCGCCTTCCGCGACGCCGAGGCGCGCGAGCGGCTCGCCGAGGCCGACGCCAAGGCGACGCAGATGCTGTCCGCTGCTGTCGCGTCCGGCGACCCAGCGGCGCTGAACTACTACATCGCCGAGAAATACGTGAAGGCGCTGGAGGCGATGGCCACCGCGCCGAACCAGAAGACGCTGATCCTGCCCTATGAGGCGACGGCGATCCTCGGCTCGCTCGCCGGCATCGCCGAGATCGCCCGCGGTGCGTTCGGCGAGGCGGGCGCGGCGCGAGGCCCGGCACGCCCGCGGCCGACGGGACCGGCGACGGGCTCGTCTTCCACGGGCACGTCTTCCGGCGGCCATGACGGCTTCGGAATCTGACCGGCGGGCGAGGTGGAGGCGGCGATGGCAGGGCTGGTGGAGATCGGGCGCGAGATCGGCAACTGGATCTGGTTCATCCTCGCCGGCCTGTTGCTGCTGGGCGAACTGCTGCTGCCGGGCGCTCAGCTGATTTGGCTCGGGGTCGCGGCGCTGGCGACCGGGCTCGTCGTGCCGCTGCTCGATATCGGCTGGCAGGGGCAACTGGTGCTTTATGCCGTGCTGGCCTTCGTCACCTTGCTGCTCGGCCGCCGGATGTTCCCGCGCGGGCCGAAGATGAGCGACCGGCCATTCCTCAACCGCCGCGGCGAGGCATTGATCGGCCGCGCCTTCGTGCTGCGGGAGCCCATCGCCGGCGGCATCGGCCAGGTGAGGGTGGACGATACCGTCTGGCGGGTGATGGGGGAGGACTGCCCGGCGGGGGCGCGGGTGGTGGTCACCGGCATCGACGGCGCGACGCTCACGGTGCGGCCCGAGGGGACGGCGGCCTGAGCCGCGCTCCCTCGGGTAAGAGCGGGGAACCGCCTCAGTCGTTGCTGGCGAGCAGGGCGTCGAGCTCGGGGCGGAACGTCTCGGCAATGTCCGGCCGCGCCAGCGCATAGGCGACGTTGGCCATCAGGAAGCCCAGCTTCGAGCCGCAATCATAGATCGAGCCGTCGAAGGTGACGCTGTAGAAGTCCTGCTTCTTGGCCAACTTCAGCATCGAATCGGTCAGCTGGATCTCGCCGCCGGCGCCGCGCTCCTGGGTCTCCAGCAGGTCGAAGATCTCCGGCTGCAGGATGTAGCGGCCGGAAATGGCGAGGTTGGAGGGGGCGACCTCCTTCTTCGGCTTCTCGACCATCTTGGCGATGCGGTGCACGCGGTCGGCGATGTTGTCGCCGAGGCCGACGATGCCGTACTGGTCGGTCTGGTCCATCGGCACTTCATAGACGGCGATGTGGTTGCCGCCGCCCGCCTTGTCATAGGCGTCCACCATCTGGGCGAGGCAGCTCTTGCCGTTGCGCGGCTTGTGCAGCATGTCCGGCAGCAGCAGCGCGAAGGGCTCGTTGCCGATGATGTCGCGCGCGCACCACACAGCATGGCCGAGGCCGAGCGGCAGCTGCTGGCGGGTGAAGCTGGTCTTGCCGGGGCCCAGGGTCTCGGCCCGCAGTGTGTCGAGCAATTGATGCTTGCCGCGCTCGGACAGCGTGGCCTCGAGCTCGTACTGCCGATCGAAATGGTCCTCGATCACGCCCTTGTTGCGGCCGGTGACGAAAACGATGTGTTCGATGCCGGCCGCGCGGGCCTCGTCGACGACGTGCTGTACCACCGGGCGGTCGACCACGGTCAGCATCTCTTTGGGAACCGCCTTGGTGGCGGGCAGGAAGCGTGTGCCGAGACCGGCAACGGGAAGGATCGCCTTGCGAATATGTGTCATCTGCAACTAGGTCCGTTCTTGAAATGAGCGGGTCGAGCCGGATCGGTCTAGGTGGGGGCGTATGAACCTCAACTTAACGTGTGAAGCGCGCCAATCACAAAAATCATGTGACAGGCCGCAGCTTCTCCACTCAGCATGGCCGCGGCAGTCGGTCGCATGGAGGTAATATAAAGCTCCTTACGCTGCGAAATCGGAAAAACCGACCTCCCGTTAAGTCCGCGTAAAACATGCCGAGCCCCTAATCGGCCAGGACTGCGTATCAGAGGTCTCAACATGCGTACAGGGTCGGTTTCCGGCAGCCGCTTATCGGGTGGCATGGCCGCCGTTGTCCTCGCGATCGGGCTCGGGGGCTGCGCGTTCTCGGACGATGTGACCGGCACCGTCGCCAAGGCCGGGCCGCCGCCCATGCCGGCGCGGGCGGCACCGCCGCCGCCGCGCGTCGCCTCGGGGCCGGCGCCGGCGGCCGGCTCGTCGCATCCCGACATGCAGCCCGCCGCCCTGCGCGCGGCGGAGGCGAACTTCAGCCGCTGCATCGCGGCGCTGGAGCCGAAGGCCCGCCAGGCCGGGGTTTCCGCCGCCGGCTTCCGCCGGCTCACCGCCGGGCTGACCCCCGACATGTCGATCATGAAGAAGCTGGAGACCCAGCCGGAATTCTCCCGCACGCCCGGCCAATATGTCGAGATGCTGGTTTCCGAGACCCGCATCCAGAAGGGCCGCCAGGCGATGGCCGAGAACGCCGCCGTCTTCCAGGCCGTCGAGCGCACCTACGGCGTCGATCCCTATGTAGTGGCGGCGATCTGGGGCATCGAGACCAATTATGGCGGCGCCCGCGGTTCCTATCCGGTGATCCAGGCCACCGCCACGCTTGCCTGCGTCGGCCGACGCCAGCCCTATTTCCGCGACGAGTTCGTCGCCGCCCTGCGCATCGTCGATCGCGGCGACATACCCGAGAGCCACCTGAAGGGTTCCTGGGCCGGTGCCTTCGGCCTTACCCAGTTCATGCCGACCGCCTTCCAGCGCGACGCCGTCGATTTCGACGGCGACGGCCATCGCAATGTCGTCGATTCCGTCGCCGACGCCATGGGCTCGACGGCCAACAAGCTGAAGCGCGGCGGCTGGAAGCCGGGCACAAGCTGGGGCTACGAGGTCATCACCCCGCGCGGCTTCGATTATCTCCTCGCCGACAAGAGCATCCGCAAGCCGCTGCGCGAGTGGGCGGCGCTCGGCGTGACCCGGATCGGCGGGCGTGGCTATCCCAATGGCGAGGCGACCGCCTATCTGCTGCTGCCCTCCGGCGCCAACGGTCCGGCCTTCCTGATGACCGACAATTTCCGCGCCATCCTTTCCTACAATCCGGCCGATGCCTATGCGCTCGCCATCGGCCATCTCGCCGATCGAATCCGGGGTGGCGGGCCGTTCGTTACGCCGTGGCCGGAAGACACGCGCATGCTGTCGCGCGCCGAGCGTTCGGAACTGCAGCAGCGCCTCGCCCGGCGCGGCTTCGATCCGGGGCCGGCCGACGGCACCATGGGCCAGCAGACCCGCATCGCCGTGCGCGAGTTCCAGGTCAGCGTCGGCATGCTGCCGGATGGACATGCCACCGGCGAGGTGCTGGACCGGCTGCGCTAGCGCACCCGCTGCCGCTCGCGGTGGCGAACCGTTGCGATCCGTCGTCTTCCGCGTCTCCCATGTCGGGCGGCTTTGCCCGGTGTGGGGCGGTTCCGGCGGCAATGGCGGGCGGCGGGACTTGAAACCGCCGCGATATTGGTTCACCGCTTGCCGACGATGGATCTCATGAACCGCACCGGGCAACGACGGCGGATGGGACCGGAGGGCGATGCGTCCTCCGCGTGGCTGTGGCTTGCCGGCTCGGCGCTGTGCCTGCTGCTGCTTCTCCTGCCGGAGGCGCCGGCGCTGGCGCAGGCAGACTGGTTTCGTCCCCCCGCCGATGTCGGCCAGCCCTCGCGTGCCGCGCCGCCGCAACGGGCGCGGCAGCCACCACCGCAGCCGCGCCGCCAGCAGCAGGCGGCGCCGGTTCGGCAGGCCCCGGCCCAGCAGCCGCGCGGATGGAACCCGTTCCAGCCGCTGATCGATTTGTTCCAGCCGCAGGATGAGCCGCGCTATGCGCCGGGTCGTCCGCGCGATCTCGGCCCGCCGCCGCCCGCTGTTGCCGCGCCGGCTCGCCCGGCGGTCGAAACGCCGGCCGAGCCGCGCGGTTCGGTCTATGCGACAGCCGCCGCCGCCCGGGCGGAACGGGGCGAGGATTTGAAGGGCATCGTGCTGGTGCTGGGCGATGAATATGCCGATGTGCTGGCACAGGGTCTTGCCGATGCCTTCGCTGCCGACCGCAAGGACATCGCCGTGGTCGGTCATGCCGAGTCCGGCTCGGGTTTCGCGCCGGCCGGCACCTATGATTGGATCAGCGAGGCGCGCCGTCTGGTCGCATCGGAGGCGCCGAGCGCGGTCGTCATGTTCGCCGGCAGCGCCGATCTGGCGCCCATCCAGGACACGGGTGGGGCGGCCGAGCTGTTTGACGAGCGCTGGCGGGCGATCTACGGCCGGCGTATCGACGAACTGCTGCTCGGGTTGAAGCTGCAAGGGCGTCCGGTGGTCCTGGTCGGGTTGCCGCCGGTCGACGATGCCGCCGCCAGCGAGCGCAATGCCCGGCTCAACGAGCTGCTCAGCGAGCGTGCCGAGCGGGCAGGGGTGATCTTCGTCGAGGTCTGGGACGGCTTCGTCGATGAGAACGGCCAGTTCATGATGTCGGGTCCGGCGGTGGACGGTCAGCGTCGGCGTCTGCGCACCGCCAACGGCCTCGGCTTTACCCGTGCCGGTGGGCGCAAGCTCGCCTTCTTCGTCGATCGCGAGCTCGGGCCACGCCTGGAGCATGAAGAATTGCCGGTGCCCGGCGATCCGGTGGCCGCGCGTCCCTCGATCATCATGCTGACCGGCGCCGGCGCCGGCATCAGCGCGCGCGCACTCGCCGGAGCGCCCGGGCCGGCCCCGGCCTCCCCGTCGCCGCCGCCTCCGGGCGAGGCGCAGGATGGCGCCCTGCGGCTGCTGGTGCGCGGCGAGCCGCTGCCGGCGGTGAGCGGGCGCACGGACGATTTCAGCTGGACGCCGCCGAGGCGCGCCGACGAGAGCGCGGCGGCGCAGGCGGCCCCCGAATCGACCGGCGCCGCCAAGACAGCGCCTTAGCGGCACCGTTTCGCGTGGGGGAGCGGCGCTACCGGCGCGCGTTACTGGGCGGCGACCTCGCGCGGCCAAGACAGTGTCGGGTCGGGTTCCCGCAACAATTGCTCGGGCACCTGGTAGGTGGTTCCCGGCATCGTCAGGCCGGTCCAGCGCAGGCGCGCCTTCCAAGGCGACAGATACTTGGCCACGTCGCTATGCCGGTTGGGCAACTGCGCCACGCCGTCGATGATCAGCGGATTGTCATAGAGCGAAAGGGCGGAGACGTAATCGTCATCCGTCAGGCAGATCGCCCGGGTTGGCGCGGGATTGGTCAGGAAGGAATAGTAGCCCTCCGCATAGGCGAGCTCGATTTCGCGTCCCATTTTGTGGAGCACCGTCAGCAGCGAGCCGGAATAATAGGCGCACTGGTGGGCGCCGCCGCCCTGGGTGCTGATGAAATGGAAGGTCCGCTTATAGAGCGAAGCTTTGAAATCGTTGACGCTGACACCTCCGAACCGCGATGCGTAGTCCTGCACGAGATCATCGAAGAGGAACACCGACGGAAATTCGTTGACCAGGGACAGGTCGTCGAATTCGGGCCGTAGCCTGACGTCGTTCGAATATCCGTCCTGGATATCCTTGATGCCATGCCGGATATACACGATGGTGTATTGGTCGCTCAGCCGCTCGAAAGTCTCTCGCAGGCAGGTGGTGTTGATGAAATTAATGGGTGGATTCTTCCACTCATTATTGAATTTGTTATGGACGATCAGGATAGGCTTCGCATCCAGGCTGTCCCGGAACGCCTCGTTGCTTTGCGCGATATCCAGCGTTCCCAGCTGCCGCATGACCGGGAACAGATGAAAGGGCGAGGGGCGCGCATAAATATGCTCGAGACCAACCGGCATCGGCGTGCTGATGCGCCGGTGAAGGCGCCGCTGCCGCCGTTCGACGATGGAGCGGCAATCCAGCGCTTCATAGAACATCGTCATGCCGGAAAAGGTGAGAATGTCGGTATTCTTGAGCAGCCCGGCCCGAGAAAGCCAGTTCGCGAACGGAAGAAATAAAATTATCTCCGCACCAAACTCCCCATCGAAAAAGATCGATTCGGGCATCTGCTTCTTGTTGAGGAGGGATGAGATAAAAGACTTCACGGCCATGTTAACCGTTCTCTCCGTTTCGTCTATTTTACGGCAGGACGCCTAGCGCAGATAGATGGTTCGCACGAACCCCGGCATTTTTCCATTTTCCCAGCGCAGCGAAACACCGCAACAATTCGCAAGCTCGACCAAACCAGGCACACAAGGCAATGCAGCTCTTGACGTGATATCGCCCATCGCCGGCTGTGGAACGCCGCGTTCGGCCGGATAGCGGGGGCGATGATCCGTGGCGAGCGTGTCGGCTCGACGGGCTTGGCATTCGGATGAAGGACGTCCGGCTTCATCGATCCGGCACGGTATGGGGCGTCGGATCGCTGAATGCGCTTTGGCGACGGAGCGTCGATGGAAAGGCCGCCGACGAAAACCCCCTCACATTCATGCCGACCGGCAAGGACGACGTCATTCTGCGAGATTTCCCTGGACGTCACCCGGCCGATTTCATCGTCGAGATCGATCTTCGATGTGTAGGCGGGTCTCCCGCAATAGAGCTTAAGCGGACCCATGCCGAATTGATCTCGATTCGCAAAAGTTCGAACTAATTCTACCTGACAAGGCATATGTTGGCTGCCGCCGTTCATCCTGCCCGAGCGGGACCAATCTATCCCATACTCGACCGAAGCTGTCACGTTGAGCCGCTATGACGGCGGGAGCGGGCAGGTGGCCACTTTCGCCATCACGTGCCGATGCTGCTTGCGCGACCGCATTGGCGGGGCCTTCGGGAGCGACCTTCCCGACGGCCGAGCGCGAGGATGGCGGCGGCGAAAACGCGCGGAGGAGACGCGGACACCGCGCTTCCAAGCCTCAAGCGGTGGGAACGGTCCCGCCGTCAATGACATATTCAGTACCGGTTATCGCAGCGGCACGCGTCGATGCCAGGAAGGCTATCAGATCGGCGACCTCGCCTGGCCTGGCAGGTCGGCCGAGCGGAATGCCGCCGAGCGAATTCATGATGATCTTCTTGCCGCCCTCATAATCGGTGCCGGCCTCCCTCGCGAGCCGTTCCGCCAGCGCCACGGCGGCGTCGGTCTCGATCCAACCCGGCGGCACGCGAACAACTCTGATGCCCTTGTGGGTCACTTCCTTCGACAGGCTCTTGCGTAGGTCGACAGCGCGCATGCTCGATCGGGTCGAACTTGTTCGATCATCGAAGATGGCCTAACGCCCAGAAGAGCAAGAACACACAAAAAGTAAGGTATTTACGGAAAAGTATGCCCCATCATTATACAAAAGAAACAGCAGCCGAGGGCGTCGAGAACGCGTTCAAGCTTCTTGAAGGGCGCTGGAAGCTGGTGATCCTGTTTCACCTCTTTGGCGGGCAGGTTCTGCGCTTCTCCGATCTCGACGCGCGATCCCGGGAATCTCCCAAAAAATGCTGATCCAGCAACTTTGGCAGATGGAAAAGGATGGGATTGTGCGTCGCATCGTCCACCATCAGGTGCCCCCGAAGGTCGAATACGGCCTCACGGACTGGGGACAAGCCCTGTGTCCGGCATTGGACGCGCTGCTCACCTGGGCGGCGCAGCGGGAAAGCATGGATTCGGAGCGCGAAGACGCGACGAGCCAGGGCTGAGGGGTATGAGCTTCATTGCAGGCATGACGGAGGATGGGCCGCCTGGGCGATCCGCCGAGGGCCGTCGGTGGCAGCCACCGCCGCAGGGCTTCCCTGGCGGCGGTGGGAGATGAAAGCGGCTCAGCGCGGCAGCACTGAGGCGCCCATCAGGAAGGTGTCGATGGACTGCGCCGCCTGCCGGCCTTCGCGGATCGCCCACACCACCAGCGACTGGCCGCGCCGCATGTCGCCGGCGGCAAACAGCTTCGGCACCGAGGTGACATAGTCGTTGTCGGAGGCGGCGACATTGCCGCGCTTGTCGAGCGTCAGGCCGTCGAGCGCCAGCATGCCCTCATGCACCGGGTGGATGAAGCCGAGCGCGATGAAGACGAGGTCGGCCTTGATGTGGAATTCGGTGCCGGCGATCGGCTGGCGCTTGGCGTCGACGCGGGCGCACTTCACCGAGACGACATGGCCCTTCTTGCCCTCCATGCCGAGCGTGGCGGCGGCGAATTCGCGCTCGGCGCCCTCGGCCTGGCTGGAGGAGGTGCGGAACTTGGTCGGCCAGTACGGCCAGATCGCCAGCTTGTCCTCCTTCAGCGGCGGCACCGGGCGGATGTCGAGCTGGTGGACCGAGAGCGCGCCCTGGCGGAAGGCGGTGCCGACGCAGTCGGAGGCGGTGTCGCCGCCGCCGATGACGACGACATGCTTGCCGCTGGCGAGGATCGGCTGCTCGGCGCTCACATCCTCGCGGCCGAGGCGGCGGTTCTGCTGCACCAGATAGGGCATGGCGTAATGCACGCCGGCGAGATCCTGGCCGGGCAGGGCCGGGTCGCGCGGGTGTTCGGAGCCGCCGCACATCAGCACGGCATCGTGGCTGTCCAGCAGCGCATCGAGCGGACGGTTGACGCCGACATTGACGCCGTAATGGAAGGTCACGCCCTCCGCTTCCATCTGCTGGACGCGGCGGTCGATATAGTGCTTCTCCATCTTGAAGTCGGGGATGCCGTAGCGCAGCAGGCCCCCGGCCTTCGGCTCGCGCTCATAGACATGCACCTCGTGGCCGGCGCGGGCCAGCTGCTGGGCGGCGGCCATGCCGGCCGGGCCGGAGCCGATCACCGCCACCTTCTTGCCGGTCTTGTGCACCGCCGGCTCGGGCCGGATCCAGCCCATCTTCCACGCCTTGTCGGCAATGGCCTGCTCGACGGTCTTGATGGTGACCGGCATATCCTCGAGGTTCAGCGTGCAGGCTTCCTCGCAGGGGGCGGGACAGATGCGGCCGGTGAATTCGGGGAAATTGTTGGTGGAATGGAGGTTGCGCGTCGCCTCTTCCCAATTGCCGTTATAGACGAGGTCGTTCCAGTCCGGAATCTGGTTATGGATCGGGCAGCCATTCGGCCCGTGGCAGAACGGAATGCCGCAATCCATGCAGCGCGAGGCCTGGTTGGCGACTTCCGAGTCCGGCAGCGGCAGGGTGAATTCGCGGAAATGGCGAATGCGGTCGGACGCCGGCTGATACTTCGCCTCGCGCCGATCGATTTCGAGAAACCCGGTAACCTTACCCATCGCGCCCTCTCGTCGGAGCACCGCCACTCTGGAGGCGTTCCAGCTCCGCAGCCAGATACATCAATTGTGCCATTTGGAAAATGACGACGCGGCATCGAGCCGCGCCGCCAACCGCGCCGGGGTCCACGGGGCCCCCGGCGCGGCCGGCGCTCGCCCGGTTCAGGCGGGCGCGGGGCGGCGGCCTATTCGGCCGCCTGCAACCCGCGCGCTTTCTCCATCTCGCGCAGCGCCCGCTGGTACTCGACCGGCATCACCTTGACGAACTTGCCGCGATACTCGGTCCAGTTGTCGAGGATGCTCTGGGCGCGCTGCGAGCCGGTATGGTGCAGGTGCTTGGCGATGAGCTGGTGCAGGCGTTCCTCGTCGCCATGGCCCATATCGGCCATGATGTCGATGCGGCCCTTGAACTCCAGGTCGCCGCCATGGTGGTGCAGGCGCTCCAGAAGGTCTTCCTCCTCCTCGACCGGCTCCAGGTCCACCATGGAGAGGTTGCAGCGGTTCTTGAAGCTGCCATCCTCGTCCAGCACATAGGCGACGCCGCCGGACATGCCGGCCGCGAAGTTGCGTCCGGTCTGGCCGATCACCACCACCACGCCGCCGGTCATGTACTCGCAGCCATGGTCGCCGGTGCCCTCGACCACCGCGATGGCGCCGGAGTTGCGCACCGCGAAGCGCTCGCCGGCGACGCCGTGGAAATAGACCTCGCCGGCCGTCGCGCCATAGAGCACGGTGTTGCCGACGATGATCGAGTTCTCCGGCACGATGGAGCTGTGGCCGGGCGGGCGCACGATGAGGCGGCCGCCGGACAGGCCCTTGCCGACATAGTCATTGGCCTCGCCGACCAGCGTCATCGTCACGCCGGCGGCGAGGAAGGCGCCGAAGGCCTGTCCGGCGGTGCCGGTCAGGTGGATGTCGATGGTGTCGTCCGGCAGGCCGGCCTCGCCGTAGCGCTTGGCGACCTCGCCCGACAGCATGGCGCCGACGGAGCGGTTGATACTCATGATCGGCGTCTCGATCCGCACCGGCTCGCCGCTCTCCAGCGCCGGCATCGCCTTCTCGATCAGCGTGCGGTCGAGCACGTGATGGATCGGGTGGTTCTGCCGCTCGGTATGACGGATGGCGACGTCCGGGCCGACCTGCGGCTTGGCGAAGATGCGGCTGAAGTCCAGCCCCTTGGCCTTCCAGTGGTCGATCGCCGGCTTCTGGTCCAGCCATTCGGAATGGCCGATCAACTCGTTGAAGTTGGTGACGCCGAGCGCGGCCATGATCTCGCGCACTTCCTCGGCGACGAAGAAGAAGTAGTTGATCACATGCTCGGGCGTGCCCTTGAAGCGCTTGCGCAGCACCGGATCCTGGGTGGCGACGCCGACCGGGCAGGTGTTCAGGTGGCACTTGCGCATCATGATGCAGCCGGCGGCGATCAGCGGCGCCGTGGAGAAGGCGAAATCATCAGCCCCCAGCATCGCGCCGATCACCACGTCGCGCCCGGTGCGCAGACCGCCATCGACCTGCAAGGCGACGCGCCCGCGCAGCCCGTTCAGCGTCAGCGTCTGGTGCGCCTCGGCGAGGCCGATCTCCCAGGGCGAGCCGGCATGCTTCAGCGCGGTGAGCGGTGAGGCGCCGGTGCCGCCCTCGAAGCCGGAGATGGTGATGTGGTCGGCGCGCGCCTTGGCGACGCCGGCGGCGACCGTGCCGACGCCGACTTCCGAGACCAGCTTCACCGAGACGTCGGCCTCGGGGTTGACGTTCTTCACGTCGTAGATCAGCTGCGCCAGATCCTCGATCGAGTAGATGTCGTGGTGCGGCGGCGGCGAGATCAGCCCGACGCCCGGCGTCGAATGGCGCACCTTGGCGATCACCGCGTCGACCTTGTGGCCGGGCAGCTGTCCGCCTTCGCCGGGCTTGGCACCCTGCGCCATCTTCAACTGGATCATGTCGGCGTTGACGAGATAGTCCGCGGTCACGCCGAAGCGGCCGGAGGCCACCTGCTTGATCGCCGAGCGCATGCTGTCGCCATTCGGCAGCGGCTTGAAGCGCGAGGCTTCCTCGCCGCCTTCGCCGGTGTTCGACTTGCCGCCGATGCGGTTCATGGCGATGGCGAGCGTGGTGTGCGCCTCGCGCGAGATCGAGCCGAACGACATGGCGCCGGTCACGAAGCGCTTGACGATCTCCGCCGCCGGCTCGACCGCCTCGAGCGGCACCGGCGCATGGCCGATCTCCGCCGCCTCGCGGATGCGGAACAGCGAGCGGATGTTCAGCGTCTTGTCGCCGGTCTCGTTCACCAGCCTGGCGAAGTGCCGGTACTTGTCCTGGGCGTTGCCGCGCACCGCGTGCTGCAGCACCGCGACGGTCTCCGGGTCCCAGGCATGCTCCTCGCCGCGCAGGCGGTAGGCATATTCGCCGCCGACATCCAGCGCGTTGCGGAACACCGGCGCGTCGCCGAAGGCGTCGCGATGGCGCATCGCGGTCTCTTCGGCGATCTCGGCGAGGCCGATGCCGCCGATGGTCGAGGCGGTGCCGGTGAAATACCTGGCGACCACCTCGTCGGACAGGCCGACGGCGTCGAAGATCTGCGCGCCGCAATAGGACTGGTAGGTCGAGATGCCCATCTTGGACATCACCTTGAGCAGGCCCTTGTCGACCGACTTGATGAAGCGCTTGACGATCTCGTACTCGTCGACCTCCTCGGGGATGTCGGCGCGCATGGCGATCAGCGTCTCGAAGGCGAGATAGGGGTTGATCGCCTCGGCGCCGTAGCCGGCGAGGCAGGCAAAGTGATGCACCTCGCGCGCCTCGCCGGTCTCCACGACGAGGCCGGCGGCGGTGCGCAGGCCCTTGCGGATCAGGTGATGGTGCACGGCGGCGGTTGCCAGCAGCGAGGGAATGGCGATGCGGTCCGGCCCGACCAGGCGGTCGGACAGGATGATGATGTTGTAGCCGCCATGCACCGCCGCCTCGGCGCGCTCGCACAGCCGCTCGACGGCGTCGCCCATGCCCGCCGCGCCCTTGTCGGACGGGTAGGTGATGTCGAGGGTGCGGGTGTCGAAGCGCTCTTCCATGAAGCCGATGGAGCGGATCTTCTCCAGGTCGGCATTGGTGAGGATCGGCTGGCGCACCTCGAGTCGCTTGCGGCGCGAGCTGCCCTCGAGGTCGAAGATGTTCGGCCGCGGCCCGATGAACGAGACGAGGCTCATCACCAGTTCCTCGCGGATCGGGTCGATCGGCGGGTTGGTGACCTGCGCGAAGTTCTGCTTGAAATAGGTGAACAGCGACTTCGACTTCTTCGACAGCGGCGAGATCGGCGTGTCCGTGCCCATGGAGCCGACAGCCTCCTGGCCGGTGGTCGCCATCGGCGCCATCAGCAGCTTGAGGTCTTCCTGCGAATAGCCGAAGGCCTGCTGGCGGTCGAGCAGCGACACGTCGGTGCGGACCTCACGGGCCTCCACCGCGCGCAGTTCCTCGAGCACCAGCTGGGTGCGCTTCAGCCACTCCCCATAGGGATGCTTGCGCGCCATCTCGGTCTTGACCTCCTCGTCGGGGACGAGGCGGCCCTCTTCGAGGTCGATGAGCAGCATCTTGCCGGGCTGAAGCCGCCACTTGGTGACGATCTCTTCTTCCGGGAAGGTCAGCACGCCCATTTCCGAGGCACAGACGATCTTGTCGTCCCGAGTGACCATGTAGCGGGCGGGACGCAGGCCGTTGCGGTCCAGCGTGGCGACGATCTGCCGGCCGTCGGTGGCGACGATGGCGGCCGGGCCGTCCCACGGCTCCATCAGCGCGGCGTGGTACTCGTAGAAGGCGCGCCGCTCCTCATCCATCAGCGGGTTGCCGGCCCAGGCCTCGGGGACGAGCATCATCGCCGCGTGCGGCAGCTCGTAGCCGCCCTGCACCAGGAATTCGAGCGCGTTGTCGAAGCAGGCGGTGTCCGATTGCCCCTCATAGGAGATCGGCCACAGCTTGGAGATGTCGTTGCCGAACAGCTCCGAGTCGACGGAGGCCTGGCGGGCCGCCATCCAGTTCACATTGCCGCGCAGCGTGTTGATCTCGCCATTATGGGCGACCATGCGATAGGGATGCGCCAGCGACCACGCCGGGAAGGTGTTGGTCGAGAAGCGCTGGTGGACGAGGGCCACCGCGCTCTCGAAATCCACGTCGTGGAAGTCGGCATAATAGGTGCCGAGCTGGTCGGCGTTGAACATGCCCTTGTAGACGATGGTGCGGCAGGACAGCGACACGACGTAATAGCCGGCCGTCAGCGGGTCCTTCGCCGAATAGATGACGTTCGACACCACCTTGCGCAGGATGAACAGCCGGCGCTCGAACTCGTCCTCGCTGGCGATCGCCTCGCCGCGGCCGATGAACACCTGCACATGGCTGGGCTCGGTCGGCAGCACGGTGTGGCCGAGATGCGAATTGTCGGTCGGCACCTCGCGCCAGCCGAGCACGATCTGGCCCTCCTCGGCGACGACGCGCTCGAAGGTCTCGCGGATGATCCGCTGGCCTTCCGCCTCGCGCGGCAGGAAGACGTGGCCGACGGCGTAGTGGCCGGGCGCGGGCAGCTCGAAGCCGAGCCGGGCCGCTTCCTTGGCGAAGAACTTGTGCGGGATCTGCACCAGCATGCCGGCGCCGTCGCCGGCGCGCGGATCCGCGCCCACGGCGCCGCGATGCTCGAGGTTGAGCAGGATCTGCAGCCCGTCCTTGACGATCTGGTGCGACTTGCGGCCCTTGATGTCGGCGATGAAGCCGACGCCGCACGAGTCCTTCTCGTTGCGCGGGTCGTAGAGGCCCTGCGCCGCCGGAAGGCCGGGGTCGATCACGGCTCGGTCGATGGCGGCAATGGGTTTGGCGATGGCGCGGTCCGTCGCGGCCGGACGCACCGTACCCTCAACGAAACTCGACTCGGCCATGCCGCCAAACTCCTCGCTCATCGGAGCCTCCCATGTGTTCGCCTCGCCGGTGGACATGCCGAGACATCCCGGCCCCGCGGGCTCACCGCCCGCAAGCATGCACACCAGCATCAAGATACGCTAGCATCGACTGTGCCATGCCGATGTGCCTCCATCGTGCAGAGCGGCAGCCTATCTGCCTGATAGGACAGTATGGTTGTCCTATCAATGCCGAACATGCCAGAAACCGCGCGCGTGGACAAGCGGGAGATAGCACTTTAGGCGCGGCATTTTTATCTCTTGTTGCGGGATCCGGCCATAACGCGCAATCAATGCCAATCCGAGGGTGGGGCGGACGCAAGCCCATTGCCCGCCGCCGCTGCGGAGCAGACGTTGCGCGGGTGGCCGGAGCCGGAGCCGTCTCAGCGGCGCCGCATTCCCCGGCTTTCATGGTTCACGGTTGGTAAGGCCTGCTGTTCAGCTGATCGTCAGCTGTTTTTTCTGGAATGCGGTTCGATGTCCAAGCTGCGCGCCCCGAAATTCTTCCGATACGCCGTGTTGTTGCCGGTGCTCGCCGCCGCCTTCGCCGCGGGCGCGGCCTGGCCGGTGCCGCCGGCGCGGGCACAGGTCTATTACCGTCCCTATGCGCCGCCGCCCGGCTATGTGCCGGTGCCTCGCTATGCACCGCGCGCCTATCCGGCGCCCGGCTCGGTCTATCGCCCGGCGATCGCGCCGCCTTATTCCCCGCCGGTGATGCCGCGGGCCGACATGCGGCCGATGCTGAGCTCGATGGGGCTGCGCAACATCTCGCGCCCACGCACCGACGGCCAGTTCTATGTCAGCGAGGCGACCGATGCGATGGGGCGCCGCGTGCAGGTGCGGGTGAACGCCTATTCGGGCGCCATCGTGTCGATGCGGCCGCTCGGTCCGGCGGTGCCGGTCACGCCGCCGGGAGCCGGCAGCACCCCGCTGCCGGTGACGACCGTGCTGCCGCCGCGCAAGCCGCCGCTGCCGCCCTCGCCGCATGCGCCGCTTTCCACCAACCTGCCGGAGGCCGGAGCCTCGACGCCGGGCGGCGCCCAGCGCCCGGTCGATCCGATGCCGTCGGCCTTGCCACAGATCTCGCCGCCGGCGAGCGGCGGCGCCTCGATTAACGCGCCGAAGCCGTCGGTCGCGGCGGTGCCCCCGGCAGGAAACGATCCCGCGCCGGCGGAGGCCGCAAAACCGGCGGAAGCCGCCGCGCCCGGCGCGGTGCGGGTCATTCCCGGCGTGGCGACGCCGCCCAATGCGGCCCAGCCGGGCAATGCGTCGACTGGCTCGGCTGCTCCCGGTCCGGCTTCGGCCAGCCCGTCATCGACGGGTGCCGCGCCGCCCGCCGGCGCGCCGGCGGTCGCGCCTGTGGTGACGCCGGAGACCGCGGCCAGGCCTCCCAATGCGTTGGAAGCGCGCGCCGGCGTCTCCACCGGTGCCGGTGCCGGAGCGGCGGAGGTGCCGGCCGGCACCGCCTCGGTGGTGGTGCGCGAGGTCAACGAGCCGCCACGTCCCACGCCCAAACCGCCGATACAGTAGCCAGGCACCGCACAAACCACAGGCACTCCGGGGGCGGGCAGGGCATCGCGCAAAGGGAGGGCATCGCGCGCAAACGAATGGCGCCCCGGGGGACCGGGGCGCCGACTTGCGTGCTTCAGCTTTAACGGATGCCGCGATTACGCGGCGACCTTGGCGTCGATCACCTCGGCGGGCGCCGCAACCTGCGGCACGCTGCCGGAGGTGATGGCGATCGAGCGGGGCTTCAGCTTCTCGGGCACCTCGCGCACGAGGTCGACATGCAGCAGGCCGTTGGCAAGCGAGGCACCACGCACCTCGACATGATCGGCGAGCTGGAAGCGGCGCTCGAAGGCGCGGGCGGCGATGCCCTGGTAGAGCACCTCGCCGGTGATGCCAGCGGCAGAGCCGGCCGATTCATCGACCTTGCGCTCGCCGCGGATGGTGAGGGTGTTCTCTTTCACGTCGATGCTGAGGTCGCGATCGGTGAAACCGGCGACCGCCACGGTGATGCGGTAGGCATTCTCGCCGGTCCGCTCGATATTGTAGGGCGGATAGGTCGTGCCGGCATCGACGCCGCCGACCTGGTCGAGCAGCGAAAACAGCCGGTCGAAGCCGACGGTGGAACGATAGAGCGGGGAAAGATCGAACGTACGCATAACATATCCTCCTGTGAAGCGACATGCAGGGATGACGGACCCTCTCGCCTGAGCCGGGTCCTTCTTCGTGCCGCCGATTGGCCGGCACCTCCTGGAAATAGGTGGGCGCGCGCGCTTCGCAAGAGGGGTGGAAAGCGAAGTCGCCGGTGAAAATCGACGGGCGGATGCGACGAAGATGAACGGCAGATGAACGGCCGGCTCGGCGGTAATTCAGTTCAAATCCGGCATGATTCCGGCCAAGGTGGTGTGCGCGGCGCTCGAGGCGCCTTGGCGGTGAACCGGGAGAGCCCTGGCGGTGATGGCGATGCTGCGCGTGCTGTTGGCGATCCTGCTGGCGTTGCCGGCCGGGCTGACGCTCGATGCGCGGGCGCCCGCCCTCGCCCAAACCTTCGCCCAGGCCATAGGTCCCTCGGGTGGGCCCTGGGCGGCGCCCTATGGCCGTGGCGGCCCGCCTCCGGGACCCTACGGGCCCTATGAGGCGCCGCCGGCCGGCGGGCGTCTCGATGGCGAGGCGGCGGCGCGGATGCTGCGTTCCCGCGGCTTTTCGGATGTATCGGTGCTGCGCCAGCGCGGCCCGACCATCCTGCTCGAGGCCAATGGCCCGCGTGGCGAGCGGGTGCAGGTGGTGGTCGATGCCGCCTCCGGGGCCATCAGCGGCATGAAGGTGATCGGTTTCGGCGCCCAGCGCTATTGAGGGCCGGAAGCCGCGGCAGGTAATCACAAAACTGTCACGAAACCCTGCGGAAAGCCTTGCCGGCTTGTGATTCGGCGTAGGGTTCGCTACTCACGCTTCCCGTTTCCTTCGAAGGTCTTCTTCACCCGCGAAATGAACCTCTTCAGCACCCCCGACAATCCCGTGCCCGACAGCGCCGAAAGCGGCATGCTGCGCACCGCCGATGGTGTGTCGCTGCGCTATGCCTATTGGCGCGCCGCCACGCGTGCGCGGGGCACGGTGTGCGTGTTTCCGGGGCGCACCGAGAAGATCGAGAAATATTTCGAGACCGCCGAGGACCTGCGCGGGCGTGGCTTCTCGGTGGCGGTGCTGGACTGGCGCGGCCAGGGCGGCTCGCAGCGCCTGCTGCGCAATCCGATGAAGGGACATGTCGGCGCCTTCTCGGACTACCAACTCGATCTCGAGGCGTTCATGCGCGAGATCGTGCTGCCGAACTGCCCCGCGCCCTATTACGCGCTCGCCCATTCGATGGGGGCGGCGATCCTGCTGGAATCCGCCCGCCTCGACAGACGCTGGTTCGACCGCATGGTGCTGTCGACGCCCATGCTGGACCTCGCCATGGTCCGTCATGAGCGTGCGGCCCGTCGTACCGCCCGTGTGCTGAACGCCGCCGGCCTGTCGCGTGTCTATGTGCCGCATAATGGGCGGCTGCGCGCGGGGGAACTGATCTTCGAGGGCAACCGGCTCACCTCGGATCCGGTGCGTTTCGCGCGCAACCTCGCCATCAGCGTGCAGCATCCGGTGCTCGATGTCGGCCCACCGACCATCGGCTGGGTGAAATCGGCCTTCGACCAGATGGACCGGCTCACCGATCCCGCCACCGCGCGGGTCATCCGCCAGCCCTTGCTGATGGTTGGGGCAGGAGCGGACAAGGTGGTCTCCACCCCGGCGATCGAACGGCTGGGCAGCCGCCTTATCGCCGGCGCGCATATCGTGCTGCCGGGCGCGCGGCACGAATTGCTGCAGGAGCGCGACGAGTTTCGTCAGCCCTTCCTTGCCGCCTTCGATGCCTTCATCCCCGGCAGCACCGCCGCGGCAGCCTGAACGAGGCGGCGTTCAGCCGTCCGCCAGCACCTTCAGCGCCTGTTCGTGCACCCGCTTGTCGCCGGCGGCGATGATGCGCCCGCCCCCCTGCGCCGGATTGCCTTCCCAATTGGTGATGATGCCGCCGGCACCCTCGATGATGGGGATGAGCGCAGCGATGTCGTAATCCTGCAACTCGGTCTCGATGACGAGGTCGACATGGCCGGCGGCGATCATGCAATAGGCATAGCAATCGCCGCCATAGCGTGGCAGCCGCACCTGCCGTTCCACTTCGCCGTAGCGGGCGCGGTCGGCCTCCTTCATCAGCCGGGGGCTGGTGGTCATCAGCAGCGCTTCGTCGAGCGAGGCACAGGGGCGGACCGACAGGCTGCGCGGTCCCGCCGGGCCGCGATAGCGGGCGCTCATGCCGTCGCCGTAGAAGCGCTCGCCGACGAAGGGCTGGTGCATCATGCCGTAGACCGGCGCGCCACGATGGGCGAGGCCGATCAGGGTGCCCCAGGCGGGCAGGCCGGCGATGAACGATTTGGTGCCGTCGATGGGATCGAGGATCCACAGATACTCGGCATCGAGATTGTGGTCGCCATATTCCTCGCCGCGAATCCCGTGCTGCGGGAAGGTTTTCTGGATGAGATTGCGCATCGCCTGCTCGGCGGCGCGGTCGGCGGCGGTGACCGGATCGAAGACGGCGCCCTTGTTCTTGTCCTCGACGCCGAGGGCGGTGCGGAAGAAGGGCAGGATGGCCTGGCCGGACAGGGTGGCGAGTTCGTGTACGAAGGCTTCGAAATCCACGGCGCCCATCTGGCTGCACTCCGTTCTGCCCGGTCGATGCCGCTCGGCACGGCGCCCCCTTCCATATCGGCCGCGCTGCCGGCCGGCAATGGCACGCGCGGGGGACGCCCATGACGGCACTCGACGTAAGGGAGTGATGAGCGTTCCTCATGGCAAAGCGCTTTTGGCGCCGCCCGAAGCTGCGCGTCAGGCGCATGGCTGCCATTCCGGCAAGATGAACAATTAGGCACGTTCGGCGATTGCCAGCGGCGGCCATTGCTGCCATATTATTGCGGTGCGGCAAGGCAATTGGCGTTGCCTCGCCGTCGCCCTCCTTGGGCGTTTCCTCCCTAGACTTGGGCCGCTCCGGCAACGTGAGCGGCCCCTTTCTTTTGTCCAGGGTGTTGTTTCCAGAAGATTTTTCCGAATTTTTCCCCGTATGGCGCCCTGCGATCCATGTGGCTGCCTCCCGGCTCTGCGGCAGGGAATCGTGGTCCGGCCGCGGCGGGCCGACGAATGGGCGCTTGATCGGCGGCCAGGCGCGGTCAGGGCGCGTTTCTCGTCACTTGCGCGTGATGCTCGCCACTCGCCTTTCGTTTCTTTCGTTTGCCCCTTGCGTCAGGCGCCTATCTCCTGCATATTATTGCGGTGCGGCAGCGTGATTGGCGTTGCGTTGCCGTCGCCCTCCTTGGGCGTTTCCTCCCTAGACTTGGGCCGCTCCTCCGGGACGCGGCCCTTTCTTTTTCTGCGCCGTCTCGCCCGCTCCAGATATATGCGGGATAAGACGAGCTTGCCCCGACCTCATTGTAGAATGACAAGGCGCGCTCGGCTTCCGGCCGATGTCGGCTCGATGGCCGCCAGCTGGAGACGCACAAGCGTACCGGCCCTCACGTAGGGGGCAGGCCACATCGCTGGTCCCGTGCTGTGCGCCACTCTTGCCATCTGATCGCGTCATTCCCTCAGCTGCCATGCTGAAAGCGCAGCCTCGGCGTGACAGCGCACCGGAATCGCACACCCTCATCGTTCCGTGTTGAGGGACGGCCCGATAGCGCAGCGATCAATTAACGCGACTCGGAAGCCCGCGCTAAAATGGGCGAAGCGGTAAAAGTGACTTCGGACTGCTTCCATTATGGACGACGGGTAGGTCGCTCGGGCTTGCCCGCTTCTTAAGCAGCGGACGCCGCGCACCTCCCTTCTATGCAGGTGCGCCGGCGCCATGTTCTCGATCGAGCCTCCCCGAATCGTGGCTCAAACGCGCAATCGGTCGCTCCAGGCCGTGGAAAGCCTCCCCCCGGCGGCAAGGCGCGCCCTGTTCGCCAAGCTGGTGACGTGCGTGAGATGGTCGCGCGCCGGTGGTCGCCGGCGGGCACGCCGGCCGCCACTTGCGAGGTCCCGATCGGCGCGGCGTCGCGAGTATTGGCAGATCCCTGCCTGAAGGGCGGAGAGCTGTGCAGCCGGGTGCTGTCTCTGAAATGCCCAAAGACGGCTGTCTTCCATATGCGGGAGTCCTGCGACGTGCCGGCGCGCCGAGTTGCCCCTGCAGGCGCGCGGTACCGGCGGCATGGTGGCCTTGAACGACAGGAGGCGGAGAGGGCGACGCCCCGTCATCCGGCGAAGCTGCTGCGTGGAATCGGGCCGGGGGCGGGCACTCAGGCGTCGATCGACGTCTTCCCAAAAAGAAAAGAGCGCGCAAAGACGGCCGGTTGACGCCTTGCAGCGCGGGGAGAGCGGCATGGCTCAGCGGAGCGACGTGCCGCTCGGCCGCTGCAAGACCACCGGGAGAGCCATGCGTGGCCATCTGAAGCGCCCGCCGTCGCCCGGCAAGACTGACGCGCACCGATGTCCGGCAACGGTGATCTGGCTGGCTCGCCTTCCCCTATAAGAGCGCCTAACAAAACCTCGTGCGGGCCCTGAAAGCGATGATGGCGGCGGCGATTGTGAGGAAAGCGCGATAGAGGTCGGCGTGGCGTTCG